>JALFLW010000009.1 GCA_022774505.1 Lachnospiraceae bacterium | reverse complement strand
GCCCTTCAAACAAGGCTACGACAATCTGCGGTCATCCCGCTGAGAGACTGCGGCAAATGCCGGTACGGCACAATCGGAGAGGGTTTTGCACTGAAATCAAAGTGCGGTATGTACCTCCCACAATGTGCCGTCTGACATTATCGCAGCCATTACAAAAATCACAGGCTCCTCCGCACTGGCTGAGACCCTGCTGTACGATCCGGATCCGTTCCTCTTTGGTTGTGTCTTTGATCAAAATACTTTTTATTTCCATAATAGTTCCACACTCCTTTCCTCCCCGGCAAACTCAAGGAATATTGACGCAAATTATCGTATGAAAATCCTATTTTTCCACGATATATTCCTGTCTAAAATAACAATAACTACAGTTAGTATATATCTATTCCCATTTTCAAACAAGATAATCCGTTCAAGGGATTCTTCCATAGCCTCAAACAAAAACAGGCGATACCCTTCTAAGAGATATCGCCTATATACATCTAACCTATTTTCATAAAATTCTACAACTTGAATATCATTTTCCTATCGGTGCTTTATTCAGCCTGCGCATTTTTCTCCGCCTTGTTCTTACGAAACTCCTCTTCCATCTCCTCAAAGATATAGTCAAATACTGCCGGCATACCGGTAAAGGTACAGCCATAATGATTTAAACCATCCTCTCTCCTATTCTGACGAATGATCTGAATCACACAATTGATCGCATTATTGCTATTCTTAAATTCCAAACGGGAGTTAAAATAAAATCCAATCGGCAGCATACTTGTCGTGACAAAACCAATTCCATCACGACAAATGTCAACAACCTCGATAGGTGCATTAATATTACTAACCTTAACATTATCCTGCTTAAAAATGTCAGAAACTTCCAAATGCATCCGGATAGGCATCCGGATATTTTTTCTTTGTTCCGTCATACCAACCTCACAATCTGTCACCCTTTCCCGGTAACACTTTTTAGCCGGCCGTCTACTCTTGTGCAAACAGCTCAGCGAATCCACCGTACCTCTCAGTGGCAAGATTTTGTCTCTCCGAGAGTACTTCCTTGTATCAGCCCAGAATTTCTTTCAGGATCTTATTTACCATTCCCGGATCTGCCTTCCCCTGCATTGCTTTCATGGTCTGTCCTACCAGGAAGCCGATGGCTTTCTTTTTACCACTGTTATAATCCTCTACAGACTTTGGATTGTCTGCAACGACCTTCTCGATCACCTCACGGAGAGCACCGTCATCCGATACCGTCTTTAATCCCTTCTCCTCGACATACTTCTCCGGATCGATATTATTCTTAAAGATCTCCTCGAAAACTTCTTTAGCCACAGAGCTATTGATCTCACCGGCATCTGCCATCTCAATGAGTTTTGCCAGATTTTCCGGAGAAAATGAGATATCCTCTGCCTCCATCTCATTTTCCTTCAAAAGACGCATAGTTTCTACCATCAGCCAGTTAGAAACCTTTTTCGGCTTATTGCAGATTGCGGTGGTTGCCTCAAAAATATCCGCCATCTTCTTGGTTCCTGTAATGATCTCTGCATCATATTCCGGAATGTCATATTCCTTCTTATAACGCTCCAGTTTCTCAGAACGAAGCTCCGGCTGTCTGTCTTTGACAGCCTGCAGCCATTCATCGCTGATCACGATCGGCACCAGATCAGGCTCCGGAAAATAACGGTAATCCTGTGCATCCTCCTTGGAACGCATCGCATAAGAGGACTCCTTATTATCATCCCATCTTCTGGTCTCCTGAATAACCTGACGTCCTTCCTCTAAAAGCTCGATCTGACGTGCTCTCTCCCCCTCAATGGCATGCGAAATTGCCTTGAAAGAGTTTAAGTTTTTCATCTCAGTACGGGTACCAAACTCTGCTGCTCCAACCTCTCTGACAGAAAGATTTACATCCGCACGCATGGATCCCTCCTGAAGCTTACAGTCAGATGCCCCCAGATACTGAATGATCATACGGAGCTTTTCCAGATAAGCGATCACTTCATCCGCAGAACGCATATCCGGCTCAGACACGATCTCGATCAGAGGCACGCCGGAACGATTGTAATCTACCATAGAGCTTCCGGTCCAGTCATCATGTACAAGCTTTCCGGCATCCTCCTCCATATGGATCTCATGGATACCGATGGTTTTTCTGCCTGCTGCTGTCTCAATCTCAATGCCGCCATTCCGGCAGATTGGAAGATACAGCTGGGAAATCTGGTAGTTTTGAGGATTATCCGGATAGAAATAATTCTTACGGTCAAATTTACAGTACTGTGTAATACTGCAGTTCGTTGCAAGACCTACAGCAATCGCATATTCTACCACCTGCTTATTTAATACCGGCAGGGATCCCGGCATACCGGTACAAACCGGACATGTATGTGTATTCGGTGCTCCACCAAATGCAGTCGAGCATCCGCAGAAAATCTTTGTCTTTGTGGCAAGCTCCACATGGACTTCAAGTCCTATCACAGTCTCGTATTGTTTCATCTTTCCGATCTCCTTTCTATTCTGCCAGAAGCGGGCTAAATACCAGCTCTCTCGTCTGCTCGTATGCATATGCTGCCTGAATGATCTTCTTTTCCTGGAAACAATCACCGATCAACTGTAAGCCGATCGGAAGTCCCTTGGAATCCACACCGCATGGAACTGATATACCAGGCAGTCCGGCAAGATTGACAGAAATTGTATAGATATCCCCAAGATACATCTTGATCGGATCGCTGAGACTCTCCCCAAGCTTAGGTGCTGTAGTCGGAGCAGCCGGTCCAAGGATCATATCGTATTTTTCAAATGCCTTATCGAAAGCTTTCTTGATCAACGCCTTCGTGCGAAGTGCTTTAAGATAATAAGCATCATAATAACCGGAGCTTAATACAAAAGAACCCAGCATGATACGACGTTTTACCTCTGCACCAAAGCCCTCGGAACGCGTCTTTTTATACATATTATGAAGTCCTTCATACTCCTTTGTACGGTATCCGTATTTCACACCATCAAAACGCTCCAGATTAGAGCTTGCCTCCGCACAGGCAATTACATAATATGCAGGGATTGCATATTCTACGAGACTAAGCTCGAACTCTTCCACAATGGCACCTTTCTCCTCCAGCTTCTTCGCAGCAGCAAGAACCGCATCCTTTACCTCAGGGTCAAGACCTTCACCAAAGTAATCCTTTGGAATACCGATCTTCATTCCCTTGACATCATCTACCAGGGCAGAAGTAAAATCCGTGTCATCGCGTTCTACAGATGTAGAGTCTTTGATATCGTGAGAAGCGATCGTCTCTAGGATTGTTGCACAATCAGTAACATCCTTTGCAACCGGTCCGATCTGATCCAGGGAAGAACCATATGCGATCAACCCATATCGGGAAACCGTGCCATACGTCGGCTTGATACCTGTCACACCACAGAAAGAGCTTGGCTGACGGATCGATCCACCGGTATCAGAACCAAGTGCATAGAAACACTCACCTGCAGCAACTGCCGCACAGGATCCACCGGAAGAACCTCCCGGTACATGCTCCGTATTCCATGGATTCTTTGTCTCTCCAAAAGCAGATGTCTCTGTGGTACTTCCCATAGCAAACTCATCCATGTTCGTCTTTCCAAGGATTACCGCACCAGCCTTCTTCAGATTCAATACTGCCTCCGAAGTAAAGGTTGGAACAAAATTTCCGAGTATCTTGGAACTACATGTAGTCAAAAGCCCCTCTGTGCACATATTATCTTTAACAGCTACCGGTACACCTGCAAGTGGTGAAGTAAGCTCTCCCGCATCGATCTTTTTCTGCACTTCCTCTGCCTGTTTCAATGCACCCTCCCGGTCCACTGTCACAAAACTGTTAATTTTATCTTCCTTTGCCTCAATGGCATTAAGAGCAGCCTCTGTTGCCTCAACCACAGGAACCTCTCCCTCTTTTATCTTCTTGCCCAGCTCTACAGCCGTAAGCTGCATCAATGACATCAAATCACCAATCCTTTCTTGTTGATTTCTACTGTTTTATTTCAAAGCAATTATTGCATCATATTGCCGCAAACTTTGAGCCACAGGCACAAAGTTTCTGTGTGAAACCATAGTACTTCTTGACAGCGTTTTTTGCTGTCATAGATGTACTTTTCACACTACACACTACACTGTCTTCGGAACTAAAAATGCATTTTCCTTTACTTCCGGTGCATTTGCAAGTGTCGCCTCATGTCCGTCTCCGTTTGTAACCTCGTCCTCGCGGAATACATTATTCACCGGGAATACATGGGACATCGGCTCTACCCCGCTTGTATCAAGCTCATTGAGCTTATCAATATAATCCAACATCTCGCCCATATCCTTCTTTGCCTGCTCCTGCTCTTCTTTATTCAGCTCCAGCTTTGCCAGAATACCGACATACTCAATTGTCTCATCTGATATTACATTTGCCATATTTATATCCTGCCTTTCCTCTGCCCGTTTACAGACATAATATTCAATTTAAACCATCTTGTGGATCAGTCAAAAAACTTGTCTGTCCCGCCCTCTGTCTGCCTATCCTATGGCTCCAGACGACTCAGATCTCTTGGGAACAGTGTAGTCTCGCGGACATTTTCCTCGCCAAGAAGCTGCATTGTCAGACGCTCCATACCAATACCCAGTCCACCATGTGGCGGCATACCATGCTTAAATGCACTCAGATACTGCTCCATGCCTTCCTCTGTCATTCCTCGTTTCTCCATCTTTTTAAGAAGCTCCGGATAACTGTGGATACGCTGACCACCTGTAGTGATCTCCAGTCCATGATACAAAAGATCAAAGCTTAAAGTATATGTCTCATCCTCCGGATCATCCATTGCATAGAATGGACGCTTCTTGGATGGATAATGTGTAACAAATACAAAGTCAGCATCACATTCTTCTTTATAATACTGACCGATCAGTGCTTCTTCCTCCGGTTCCAGATCATATGGATTTCTAATCTCACGATTATATTTTTCTGCTACCTGCTTCTTTGCATCATCAAATCTCACACAAGGGATCTTGTCTGTATTAGGAAGTGTCACCCCAAGGATCTTTAACTCTCTGCTGTACTCTTTCTGCAAAAGAGCCATGGTATACTGTAAAAATCCTGTCTCCATTGCCATAATATCCTCAAAGCCGTCAATATATCCCATCTCAAAGTCAAGAGAAGTATATTCATTCAAATGACGTTTTGTATTGTGTTTCTCTGCACGGAAAACCGGTGCTGTCTCAAATACACGGTCAAATACACCAACCATCATCTGCTTATAAAACTGTGGGCTCTGCTGCAGGATCGCCGGTCTGTGGAAATACTCCAGTTTAAACAGATTCGCTCCACCCTCTGCACTCTTTGCACCAAGCTTCGGTGTATGGATCTCTGTAAATCCCTGTTCATACAGAAAATCACGGAAACCTCTCACGATTCCCTCCTGAATACGGAACTTGGCACGCTCACGCACGTTACGAAGTGATACCGGACGATAATTGAGCTTTGCTTCCAATGATGTCTTTAATTTCCATTTTGAAATCTGTAAAGGCATCTGCTCTGTAGGCTCAGAAAGGATCCGGATCGTGTTCAGACGAAGCTCTACACCATTTGGTGCACGGTCCTCTTTTGCCAAAACACCCTCTACCTCTACGGTTGATGCTTCCTTTAATGTCTTTAGATCAAACTTTGTGACACCTTCCTCATATACACACTGCAAAAGTCCTTCTCTCTTTCGAAGAACTACAAATGCAACATCACCCATATCACGGATGGTGTGTACTGCACCATTCACTTTAATAGTCTTTCCCTCATAATCTCCGGCGAGGATTTCGCCAATCTCCAGCGTATCTTTCTTCGCTACTCCAGTTATAAATTCCATAATAAAACCATGCCTTTCCGTATCCCTCAGGGTACTATTTTTCAAAGCGGCATACCGCTTTTGATACAATTTTTTGAAAGTCCCATAAAAAGGGCAAAATCAGCATTTTGCCCTCCAAGAATTACTCCGCAATTCTCGTTGGCCTGCCTCTTTATGTTACGAGCCTTTTCCTATATCGATTAGGATGTCAAAAGTCCATTTTCATGACGGAGATATTTTTTTGAAGATTTGCGCTACAATATCTTGAGGCGATGCGGCGCATCGTTGATAGATATTGTGGTCAAAGATTCGAGAAAATAGCCCGTCAGGAAAATTCAG
>JALFLW010000005.1 GCA_022774505.1 Lachnospiraceae bacterium | reverse complement strand
CCGAAACAACTGAGCCCACCTATGGGGTTTAAGACGTACAGATGCGTATTCATCAAAGCATTGCAAAGCAAAGTCTTTTCAGAAATCCTACTGATCTGCGTCAATTTTTTTAGTCACAGCTTACGAATTTAAAAGTACCTGAATAGGCAAAATGCTATTGCAGGTAACCGAACATAAGATATATTATGGGTATACATCCATTTAGGGTGTGGGAAGTTTTAGTAAATAAAATATCCCTACATGAATATCGAAATTCAGAGGTATACTGACAGGAGACAGATATGAAAGAAAAATTGTTTTACATCATTCAGATTGGTGATAGAAGTAACCACATCAGCCGCTTTTTTGATATATTTATTACCGGGACTATATTTGCCAATATCATCGTGACCTTTATGGAAACCTTTCAGGAGCTGGCCTTTTTATCAGGCTGCTTCCGGATCATTGAGGTCATAACGATATCTGTTTTTTGTATAGAATATGTCATGCGTATCTGGACAGCCGGTTATCTGTATCCCGGAAAAAGTATCCGTCAGGCAAGGCTTCATTTTCTGGTCTCTTTTGACGGGATCATCGATCTTCTGACTATCGTACCTGCCTCTTTTTTGTCCGGCTTTGTAATTTTCCGTATGCTCCGTGTCGCACGTATTTTCCATCTGTTTCGTTTAAATGCCAAATATGATTCTTTTAATGTCATTACTACTGTTTTATATGAAAAGAAAAATCAGATCATATCCTCTCTTTTTATCGTGCTGATCCTGATGCTCGCCAGCAGCCTGTGCATGTATAGTGTCGAGCACAATGCCCAGCCGGAGGTTTTTCGGAATGCTTTCAGTGGTTTATGGTGGAGCATGTCCACCCTGCTCACGGTAGGATATGGTGACATATATCCGATCACCTCCCTGGGCCGGATCATGGCCATTGTCATTGCATATCTCGGTGTTGGAGCTGTAGCAATCCCAACAGGTATCATCAGTGCAGGCTTTGTAGAACAATATCAGCGAAAAAGTACGCTATCCAATTTTCGGGACACAGACATTAAAGAAATCTCAGAAATTTTTGTCGATAAACGATATGCCGGAAAAACGATCGAAGAGATTGAAAATCACGATCAGGCAACAATATATCTGATCCTTCGCGATGATCTGTCTATCCTGCCCCAAAAAGATACCATCCTAAAACTGAACGATATCATCGTTGTAAGAAGTACAGAAGAAACATAACCGGATAATTATCGAAGTTTTTTCAAATATATCTTTTGCTCCGGGGTGATGCGATAGCTCTCCACTGCCTTTTGTATCGTCTTTCGGTGTACACGGTCAGACAGCCTGTGCTTCTCCAGATAGGGAATCACCACATCCCACTGCTTTGCCAGAGCCGTGGCCAGATACCAGGCAATCATCATGTTCACATAATATTCTTCCGACCTGACATTCACGACCAGCTCCGGATATTCCGGACAAAAATCCTCCTCCAGATATAATCTCATCAATACTCCGATCCCATAACGTATCGTATAGGTATCATCTGACGAGATCCATTTTCTGATATATACAAGCAGTTCCTCTTTGTGTTTTTCAAAACATTTTGGTAACGGCAGATCACAGGTTGCCCAATTATCAATATATGGCAAAAACTCCTCTATCCTTCGCACACACTTTTCATAATCCTTTATTCCTGTAAGCAGCATCATGTGCAGATTATTTTCTTCATAATAAGTATGTGGCAACTGTACCAAAAAACGGTCTGACTCCGCTGTCTTTCCAAACTCTTTGGCAAATTTTCGCAGAACCGGTGTGCGTATTCCGATGATCCTTTCCTTTTCTATATTCGGAATAAGCCTGCTGTGAAAATCTCTGTATTTTCCATCCTGTAATGCAAACAGATCCTCTTGTAACTGATCCATAATCTCCTCCTGTATTTCTAAATCATACTATCCAGCGGGGCATATACTGACGCAGATATTTCCAAGCCTTATCCGCTGCCACGGCAAAGGCAAAGGTGACAAGAAAGATGCCTATTGTATAAACCGGTATCCCCAGCCATCCCGGCAGATCAAGCGGCTCCATTTCCTCCTTAGCAATATCCAGAAATACAATATGAGACAGATAGATTGTAAAAGAATGTCTCGATATGAGACTCATTAAAGACTTCCCGGCTTCTGAAAACGAAAAAATTCCATGTTTGATAATCCCTCCAAAGACTCCCAGAGAACATATGGCAATAAGCGGATTACGATATTGAAAGAAAATTTCCTCATGCTCACCGGTCACAAAAGTCCCCCGGCAAGTCAGCCCCACATTGACAAGTCCCACCACTACTGCAATTCCAAAACAGAGTCTGCTCCCCATCTTGAAATTGTCAGAAAAGCTCCGTGCAATATATCCCAGCACAAAATATCCCAGATAACTGGAGTTTCCCACCATCGGCACCGTGTAAGTAAATTCCATATCTGCCAGTGCCAGCACATAATATAACGTAAGGAAAAATATCCAGAGCAAGACAAAATACTCCATCAGTTTCTGCGACATTTTCTTAAATAAAAGCTGAAAAAAAGGAAGTGAAATATACATCCCCAGAATAGCATACAAAAACCATAAATGCTTCTTTACCGGTTCTTCGAAAATTGTTGCAAAATCATATGCATCATCCCAATATACGATGTTCCAAAAATAGTACAATGCACTCCAAAAGACCAAAACCACGATCGTGTGGATCACTCTATGCAGACATTTTCGCAGACTGACATTCTCCTCCAAAAGCAGATACCCGCTGATCATAAAAAATATCGGAACGGATATCCGGCTGAAACAATTAGTAAAAATTGAAAAAAGATATGTCCCCTGTGAAACTTCTCCGAATGCTCTGCTATATACGTTAGAAACATGAATGCATACGACTAATACGCATGAAATGACCCGCAATAATTCAATATTATAATTTCTCTCGCGGCTCATCACTAACATCTCCTCTCCCGAAATACTTTCAAGGCATTTTAGTACATTAAATGATAGGTATCATCACCCTGCCTGCTGATCCAGGTACTGTAAAATTTCTGAAGTGCCTGTATCAGATATGCGGTATCCTTCACTCCCGCTGTTTCATATGGTGAATGCATTGCCAGCTGTGCCAGTCCGATATCAACCATATTTACCGACACCTGACGGCTTACAATATTTCCAAGAGTAGAACCTCCCGGCACGTCAGAACGATTAACATATCTTTGAACCGGCACTCCCGCTGTCTGACAGATTTCCTGAAAAACGGCCGCTGAGACTGCATCCGTCGTATATTTCTGATTTGCATTATATTTGATCACAATTCCCTGATTCATATAAGGGCGGTTTGTCGGATCCGCTTTTTCCAAATAGTTAGGATGGACCGCATGTGCATTATCTGCAGATACCAAAAAGCTTTCTGCCAGCATCATATGAAATTTCTCTGCATCCAGATCAAGACCTGCAGCAATACGCTCCAGAGTATCTCTCAAAAAGGTCGATGCCGCTCCCTGTTTCGTGGCACTTCCTACCTCTTCATTATCAAACACGCTGCATACACTCACACTCTGCTCATGACTCCCCATCAGCAAAGCCTGCACGGATGCATATGCACACTGTACATCATCCAGATGAGGGCTTGATATATATTCTCCCCCGGCCCCCCATATCGTTCCAGGCATCCGGTTATATAGGAAGAGATCTGTAGATATAATGTTTTCTTTGGATACACCTGCCTCTGCGGCAACCATCTCCAAAAATGTCCCCTCTGAACGCTCGTCCCCCCACAATGGGATCATATCTCTCTGTGCATTATAAGAATACCCGTCATTCAGACTACGGTCCATATGGATCGCCAGATTGGGAAGCATTATGAGATCTCTGTCAAAATTGATCAATCTGTTCTCTATCCCCTCCTGCGTCCGCACCATCACTCTTCCTGCAATGGAAAGCGGCCGGTCAAACCAGGGTGCACAAAGCATCCCTCCATATTTTTCTGTATTTAACTCAATGTAATGGCCTGCTGTCTTCATCTCCGGATTTTCTTTTATCTTAAAACTTGGAGAATCACTGTGACTGGCAACGATCTGAAAATTTCCGGGTTCTTTTTTGGGGAGCCGAAAGCCTGTCAGGGAAGATCCGTTTCTCAGCACATAATATTTTTCTCCCCGTTTCAGATCCCACCGTTCATTTTCGTACAATCGGTGAAATCCATTTTGTTCCAGCATTTGTGCCAGTCCCTCTGCCACATGATAGCAGCTGGGATGATCCTGAATAAATTTCATCATTTCCCGAGATATTTCCTCATCCATCACTATTCCTCCGTTCAAAAAACAATCCATTCATCCTATGATCAAAACAGATCATCCTGCATTCGGTAATGTTCCATCAGATCCATTGCCGCCCGCAGACTTCCTGCCTGATTAAAGCCCTTAGGATAGGCAACTCCATCATCCATTGCTTTCTTAAGTGTTTCCTCGAAACACGCCTTGCCATACCTTTGAATAAAAATAGCAGATACTTTTGCGATATACTCTGTATGTATATTATAGTACCCCTTGCTGCATGCCGGCAGATCAAAACATTCATAACAACCCTCCAGCCCTTTCTGCTTGGAGCAGACCACATTTTCACATTGACCGTCCGGAAATAAGGTACCAAAAGAACAGCATGCATAATCACTGCGGCAGCCTCCACACCACTGGCTCTGCAGGCAATGTGTACAATGCTGCCCACATCTGGCAATCGGATCTGTTCCTGCCTTGGCACGCTGCACCAGATATTCCTTCATCTGACGGCAGCGGTCGATCCTCGCCCCTTTCGGCTCATCCCCTTCCTCCTCATCATAGGAGTAGCGATGCAGCATTTCACAACAGAAATCTTTACATTCTCCACAAAAATCTACCTTTTTTTTGCGGGCACATGCCGCCAGCTCACAGGGACCATAAAACGGATTTCCTCCGGTTGCGACACAACCTCCGCAATGAAACTCCTCTCTATATTCACATTCTGCACAACTCAATCCACAATATGAATCCATTCCTTTGTACATACCAGTCTAACATTCCTTTCTCATACTGCACACTTTGAACCGCAGGCACAAATCGCCATATGAAAAAATTTACTTTTTCCTTTGTTTTTTCTGACAGCCCCAACATGACGCAATAATGGATATTTTGCAGCATTTCTTTTTGTTCCGTCAAAAGCTGTGACCTCCGCCACCGCCGCTGCTTCCACCACCGCTGCCACCTCTTGAGCTTCCGGAATGTGAACTTTGCGGACTATACACTTTTGTCTCTCTCTCAAAACGGACATCCACATGATTCATTCGCTGCGTCGCTGCAATAGCCGCCAGCATTTCCGCTTCGGAAGGACTTTTTGCTCTCGAAAATCCCTTTACCAACAGATAATTAAGCAGTATGGCTAACGCCGCTGCCAAAAATATGTTACTGATATACTGCATGTTTTTGGACAGCTTTCTCCCCTCCAAAAGAGTAAGCTCCGATTCATAGGTCTCCTTCGCACACCGGTAATAATCCCCATTGGTAGCGTGCTTATAAACCCTGTCCGTAATAATGTCCGCATACGAGTTGGTAATTGTCTTGTAAAGCTCTCCATTACTGTAAATATAAATATTACGCTTTGCCATATCGATCAGAAAGATCGTTCCACTTTCCCTTGCACGGCTCTGTTTCCACAAATATTTATCATAAAGACTGTGCGCCAAATATGACGTCGTATTATCATTCACATTTGCCGTAAAAAAACCTACTGAGCCATATTTCGTAAGCTTTTTCATATCCTCGACCAAAGCCTTAAGCTCTGTATCCTTCAGAAGCGATGCATCATCATGGATCTCTACCTTGTAACCGGTTGTTTCATCCGTATAACAGATTCCTTCCGGTCTCACGAAACCATTCGTATTCCCTGCATCTGTCGCCATTGCCGTTTCAGCTGCAAAAAACAGACAAAATATCACAAACAGTCCGATTACAAAAGATTGTTTCATGCTTTTTCTACACAAAAATATATTACGCACGGTCATCGCCCCCTTTATAATGAAATTGTGGTAATGGCCGCGTTGCAAATAAATTATAGCAGCGGATGAGATCCACAAGAGTCACGATCATTGTGATAAGTAACAGCCCCGTACAGCTATAATAATAAATATCACTCACCGGATTTATTAATGCAACTGCAACAGACAGGATCATTGGGAGCAAAAGAGCGGAAAGACCCATGCCACGTCCCTTTCTGGCTTCGATATCATCCATCCGAAACCATGCTCTTACCCAAAAAAGTCCCGTGATCACAGCTGCTGTCCCCACTGTGATCCTTGTGAAATACTGACTAAAGAAGCTGCCAAATCCCAGACCGACCACCATCATAATGATCACAAAAACGGTCTGAATGATCCGTAGAACACCTCGGGGATCTGTGAGTTCCTGCACACTGTCTCCCACCGTAATGACAGCTTTAACTCCACCGTTGTTTTTTTCTGACTCCGCAGACGCTGCCAGCTGTGCATCCGATCTCGGAGGAATATCTTCACCCCCCAGAGCCTTTCGATGACTTTCTCTCTGCTTTCGAAGCTTCACTGCGATCGCTCCCCTATCGTCCTCCTTTTTTTCCCTGGCGGCAATATCATCTATCTGTGTAAAATACAAGGCAGAAACTATCGCTGCGATCATGGCTACGATTCCAAGAAGTATCCCCGGGACGATTGTCAGAAAACGGTTTAACAGGAAAAAAAGAGGGATTGTCAATACGGCAGACACACCCAGATATTTTGGAATGTCTACCGGCAGATCAGCGACTACCTTTCCGGTCTGACCATTTACTGTTGCATATGCCACACGTTCCTTGTTCTTATATGCCATGAACCACACAGGAAACATAGCACCATCCGCATTTCCAACCTTAGAATGAAGCTTCCATTTGAGCATTTCTCCTCTTTCTTCAATGGAATACTTTCTTAAGTTCGGATAATTTTCAATAAATTTTTCTGTTTCACCCAGAGCAAAATCTTCTGCCTCCTGTAAGTAAAGGGAGGTATCCACATCGGATGTATCTGCATAAAATCCACTGAGATAAGACGGTGTAAACTCTTTCATCTGCTTCGTATCAAAAGGAGCCAGTGCCCCGCTTACGACATCCGAAAAAGACGAGGATGCATCATAAGCAATTCCATCATAATCCGCCTGCAGATCCAGATCCAGATTATAATGACTGGTGATTATATAATCTCCACGCCTCTTCCTGGTACTTCCCTTAAGCTCTACTCCGGCACCGCCCTGCTCAACGTTGTATATCCAGTATGGCATATATATTCCTCGAAATTCATTGATATGCTTCTCACTTTTCAGCTCCCTTGGGGCAAATATGGCTTTTCTCATCAATTTCATATAAGATTCTCTGCACTGCTCTTTGGTCTTCTGGAAAGGGATAATATATCTGGGTCTGTGCTCTCTCTCCAGGCGGCTTTCCAAAATGACGGAAGAACCGCAAAATGTGCAAAATCCGGCAGCAGTAGTATCGGTGCTGTAAATCTCACCGCCACATTGCGGACAGGTAAATACTGTTACCTCATATTCATTTTCCTGCTCTTCAACCCCATTCCTGTCTGACACCCCGTAAGGATCAAACAGAGAATTACAACTGGCACATGCCATCTTTTGGGACGGAATATCATACCGCAGATTTCCACCACAATTCGGACATTCGTACATGCTCTACCTCCTTTGATTCACTTCTGCAGACCGGACAGTTTTCTATAAATCTTATATGATCCTGTCTTATTTGATCCGCACATATACAATACTTAATTTGGAATTTTTCGGACTGGGGACTGCATCTATCTCCAAAAAATCAAAGCTTCTTATAAGCTTGCCAAGCTTTGAATAACCGTAATTTCTCGGATCAAAACCCGGAATCCTTTTTGAAAGCTGAATCCCGATTTCAGACTGGTTGATCCATCCATCCTCATCCGATTTCAGATCAATTATATTAGCGATCTCATCGCCTAACTCTTCTTTTGTCAGAAAGCTTTCTTCGGCCCGGTCATCATAAAAATCATAAAATGTATCGTCATACGAATAAACCGGAGTGATCTCCTTTTTCGCTTCTTTCTTTGACTTTTTGCCCTGTGATCCGTTACCTGCCGGTTTCTTCTGGCTTTTCTTGGTTTCATCCTCCGCTTTATATAGCAGATCCAGATATTTAAATGTTTCGCAGGCAGAAACCAGAGAGATCGGCGTCTTTTTTTCACCCATTCCGATAACGAACATCCCTGCCTCCCTTAAACGGTTTGCCAGCTTTGTAAAGTCACTGTCAGATGTCACCAGACAAAATCCCGTCACATTTCCCGTATATAAAATATCCATCGCATCAATGATCATCGCAGAATCTGATGCGTTTTTATTCTTGGTATAATTGATCTGAAAGATTGGAGTCAATGCATATTTTCGCAGCTCATCCTTCCAGGCTGAAGCACTCCCCTCCGAAAAATCAGCATATACTCTTTTGTATGTCGGTGTTCCAAACTCTATGACTTCATCCAGTATCAATTTAATATATTTACGGGATATATTTTCTCCGTCGATCAGCACCGCGATCTTGTCCTGTTTCTGCATTCTTTATATTCCTTTCGCTTTTTTCTTTTTATACATTTCCTGTTCCGCCCTGTTAAATACCTTATCGTATTCCTCATTTTCTCCCACGGACCGCGCCGCACCGTATACCACCCTGATCGGCATATCAGAATCCTCTTCCATTTTTATGTCATTTATCATTTCATCAAATCGTAGCAAAAGCTCATCCATTTTATTCAGATCGCTTCCCTTTAAAACTGCTACAAACTCATTACCATCTATCCGGAATATCGGACTATGTGAAAAGGTCTTACATATAGTCCTGCATGACGTAATGATCATGCTGTCCCCGTATTTTCGTCCATGCTCCTTATTGACCGCAGTCAGACCAGGCACAGAAAAAACTACAACTCCATATAAAGACTTTTTATTCTCATTCTTAAGTGATTTGATATATTCTAAATAATACATCTTGTTCTTCACGCCTGTGAGTCCGTCTTTATAAACAAGTCCATTAAATTCTTTCACATATGCTTTCTGATTTTCGGCCATCTGCTGTATACTGTCTGTTAATGTCTTAACCTCGTCATTCGTATTGCATTCTATTTTCACATCCATATTCCCGTCTGCAATTTCTCTGGCAGCATGGTCTAGCTGCTTCAACGGAAGTACTATCTTTTTGGTCATATACATAGTGAAAAACAGATACCCGACAAGAATTCCACAAGTAATAATCAGAATGACTTTCAACAGATGATTTCTCGGTCTGTTTGTCTCTGTCACCGGTGCCAGCAGGACATATTTCATCCCATTATTTAATGTCTGATATGTCATATGCATATCTTTGTTATGATAAGAAAACGGAAGCAGCTTTCCTTGGTTACTATCTGCTTTTTTCAATGTATGATAAAAATGATCGGATATGATGATGTGGCGGATCGTCAGCTCATTGTCACCGGCCTTGCGGAAATAAACCTGACGCTGTCCCAGATCTACCAGATTTCCTCTTCCGTTTTCATAAATAGCACCTTCCTGTGCCATATCTACCAGATAGGCAAAATTCACGTCAATGCCTATCACACCTACAAGGGTATCTCCTATATAAAAAGGAATACCATACGATATCATCTCAGTCCCGATCGTTTCATTATGATATGTATGCGTCCATGTCGGCTTCCCTTTCTCGACCGGCTGATAATACCAGCAGACCTTGTCGTATTCATCCTCTCCATACCGGGATATATCTGTCGTGGATGTTTGTTTTAATTTGCCATTGACTGAATTTTTTGACCAGAAAAAACCGGCCGTAGGATCCATCAGCTCCGGATTGTAACGAAAATAAACCCCCAGAGTCCCTTCCGTGTGCTCCACCACATTCTCTGCCAATGCACTTACTTTTTCATTATATTCCTGATAAAATTCTTCATCCTGCAGTTTCTCTACAGAAGGGAGTCTGCTCTGGGCATAATTATAAATAATAGCCGTTGCCTGCTTAATGGTATCCAGCTGATTATCCATACGCAGAGCCTGTTCCTCACAAACCGTGTTTAGCGTTGTCTTTAGGTTTTCTGTCCACTCATATACTGCATAAAAGAGGCATGTCCCCCCCAGCAATAATGACATCATCAATAATCCCGATACCATCAGAACTGTAAATTTTGTTTGAATTGATTTCATACGCTCTCCATTCTTTTGTGCTTATCCTTCTTTTCCAGTATATCACACAATGCTGTCCACTGAAAATCACAATTTTGCATAAATTTAGACGAAATCAATATATTTTAAGCGGTCAACTCTTATAAGACCTCGTTTAATTCTTCTGTTCCCTCCAAAACAAATCTTCCCTGCAGGATCAATGGAATCGTCTTTCCATCCCTGCAGTGCACAATGATATCATCAAGCTCATGATAAGGAATTGTTATATCCGTATGACAATTAAAATATGCCTTGGCCGGATCCGTATGACGCAGTGCTGAATAACTGTTCTCCTTTGCCATCATCTGTTTTCCATCAGGATTATAGGTAATCAGCTCCTCCTCGTGGGAAAAGCAGGTATCTCCAAATGCAAAATGGGGTCCTGTCTTTTCTGCGATCAATATCGGCAGCAAATGAGATATGCCATATTTCTGTCCCATGGCATATGCTGTGGTATTTGTTCCGATCGCGAACTCTCCCATCGGCAGCGTTGGATGCTGAAATAACAGATTCTCCTCAATATACGCTTTATTCTCTTTTTCCGAAGAAAAATTGGTGCACATATATTCCGCTACCGTACCATCCTTTATCTCAAGTGTCAGATTTTCATATTTCAATTCATTCAGATATACTTCTGTTACATGCAGAGTTCCATTTGTTCCTTCCAGTTTCGGTGAAGTGAATACTTCTCCAAGAGGGATATTCACATCTGCAAGACAATTCTCGAAATCTGTCTGATGCTCCGGATCCGGCAATGGATAAAGAGCTACTCTGAGATCCGTATGATTTCCATTTCTTCCGGTCACGGTAACATACTCTCCCTGATCCAGAGCATCGATCATTCTCTGCTGTATCTTGCCATACCGAATGCTGTCCAATGTGTTGACCCGCACAGTCTCATCAAAAATATCTTCATACTTCTGTCCTATTTCCGGTACAGGATATGCAATGATCGTAAAACTCACCTGATCTCCCGGAATAAACTCATTCGTCAAAAGAGAACTTGCTGACTGGTATTCCAGCTTCTGCTTTCTCTGTTTCTGGGTATATACGATTGCTTCTTTCTTTGCAACAGGTACAAATGGAATCTCTCCAAACACTTCAATAGCAGCAGGACCGGCAAAAGCCTGTGCCATATCCGCACATTTCTCATACGCACATCTTTGCTGTGCCAGTTTACGGTCAGCCAGTGCTTTTCCAAAGATAAGAGCCTCATCAAACCGATGATCATAATTATACTGTGGATTTGCACCACCTGAGCCATAGCCAACCCTGATCCCGCGTCCGTTTTTATAGATCAGATTTCCCACGGCCCTGTAAATAGTTGCTTCCAGTCCCATTTCACGAAATTGGTGTATGGCAGCACGGATCATCCTTTCAAATCCCAAGCGATAGCGGATATTTACTGTTTTTTTGACCGAGAGATCAATACGATAAAGTTCAAATCCCTTCCTATAACCTTCTGTATAGGTGGATGCCATATCCATAATCTCTTTTTCGCTCATTTTATTCAGATGATCTGCTGTCCCGATCTCGTTTTTGCCGATATATTCTCCAAAATAATACAGATATCTGATATCCGAAAGATCTGCTGTTTCAATTAAAGATACGGCAAAACAGTGATGCGGATCGAGCATCATCTCTGTTCTGTCTGCAATTGTAATATCTGCATAATCTGATACATAATAATAAATTGCATTTCTGATCTGATTTGGTTCACATTTCTCGTCCTCCATCAGATCATAAATTTCGATAAAAAGCTCCAATCCTGTCACCAGAAAAAAGAGTCTTTTTTCAAAAACACAGCCCAGTATCTCCCTTAATTCTGTATATAATATACACAGATACCTGCCATATTCTTTTCCCAGCTGCTCCACGGCATAAGTCGGATTTGCATAACTGCTATCATAATTTGAGGGCAGAATATCCCGATACAGCTCAAAATTGTGCTGCTGCAGTCTTTCCAGAGACCACTCATAAAATTTTCCACTCTCTATTTCTTCATAGGTATCTATCAGCTGCACCAGAAAGCCTGATACTTTTGAAAAGTAATCCTTCTTGTCATCCGGAATGATAGCATTTCCCTTTGACAGTTCTTCTGCAATCCCATGTATGCGTTCTGCCGCAAGCTCATATCTCTCCTGATAATGTTTTCTTTCTTCCTCTGCTTTCGGATAAATGATATTCATAATTAATCTCCACTTATAGTCAAATTTCGCCCGGGATATCCTCTCTGTTACAGGATTTCCCTAATATGCAGATGCTTTTCTTTTTGCAGATCCACCACCTGATCCCCCACCATAACTACCGGTCTGGATAAAGCATGTACATTGATGAATACCAGCTTTCCGATCCTGCCATCCGAAAGCCTGACCTGCTCATTTAAATAAGACTCTGCAATCCTCTTAAGAAATGTCAGAATATAGGCACTATCATATTTACGAAATCCTTCTTCTTCAAAAAGCTGTATCACATCAAACGGACACATAGGGCCTCTATACACTCTTGGCGATGTCATAGCATCATATACATCTACAATAGATACGATCTTTGCAAATTCATCAATATGATCATCTACCAGTCCCAGCGGATATCCGCTGCCATCATTTCTCTCATGATGCTGTAATGCCGTATAACGAATGTGATAGTCCAGTTTATTTTCTGTCAGGATTGCAAAACCATATTCCGTATGTTTTTTTATGATCTGATATTCTTCTTCACTCAGGCTTGACGGTTTTTGTATGATATCTAACGGTATTCTCGTTTTTCCGATATCATGCAGGATCCCTGCAACGGTCAATTTCTTTTTATCTTCCTCATCAAATCCCAGCCAATCTGCAAAAACATTGCACAAAAGTCCTACATTCATGGAATGTGCATATGTGCTATCATCGTAATGTCTTAAATTCTGTACCATATCAAATGCATTGATCGTATTGCCTGTATCCTTAAGCAGCAATACCACCTGATGATATAATGCCTCACAATCAATCTCTTGATTCTTTTCAATGACACAGGTAAGCATATTTTGAAACTGCAATACCTCTATATCATAGTTTTCTTGAAATCTCTTAAATTCGGGACTATTTTGTATCCTTTCTGAATAGGAAGATTTATGGTAGGTATTTGCTTCCTGTACACTTAATACTTCTTCTTTGATCATAAACTGTGGTATTTCAAAACGGTGCAGCTTTGTGATGGTTCTCTCATCCAGCACCGTGCCTTTTTTTACAACGATCTGATTTGCAAAGTTGTATACATCCTGTCCTAATATCATACCCGGGCAAAGCCTCGCTTTATCCATCATCTGCATGCCGTTTCACCACCTTTTCAAAATAAGCCCGCTTCACCGGAATAATCATCCGGTATCGCGGGCACAAAATGCATCATCAATCCTTGTCAACTACTTCCATATAGAAGCTTGAGTAGTCCTTTCTGTTTTCCTTCGTGGCTGCGATCGCCGTCCTTGGATGCTGGTTTAAATGACCCGTGATCAGGTAAGGAATATCATATCCCCATACAGCCCCCTGTTCTTCCAACGGAACCATATATTTCTCTACAAACTGCAGCACAGGGAATAACTGATATTTCGGGTTTTTCAAAAATCCCAACAGCAATTCCATCGCACAATTGCCAGCACCTCGTCCCATGCCTTTCATCGTCGCATCCAGGTAAGATACTCCATTTGTCAATGCCTCAACGGTATTCGCAAATGCAAGCTGCTGATTATTATGTGCATGCATTCCTATATACTTTCCGTACTTCTCTCCAATCTCCAGATACTGCTCACTGATATTTCGTATCTGCTCCGGGAATAAGGAACCATAGCTGTCTACTATGTAAATGCCATCCACCGGACTTTTGCCAAGCATATCCAGAGCAGCCAGAATATCTGACTCTTTTGCATTAGAGATTGCCATGATATTACAGGTTGTCTCATATCCTTTGCGATATGCATCCTCAATCATGTCAATCGCTGCCGGCATAGTATTGACATATGTGGCTACCCTGACCAAATCTACCGGACTCTCATCCTTTGGCCGTATATCCTGCTTATAATTGCATCTTCCTACATCTGCCATTATAGAAATCTTAAGATCTGTATCATTATCTCCTACAATTGCACGGATATCCTCATCATCACAGAATTTCCATTTTCCAAACTTATCAACGTCAAACATTTCTTTGTCTGCTTTATATCCAAACTCCATATAATCTACACCGGCCTTTACATTGACCTTATACAGAGCTTTAATAAACTCATCTGTAAAATAAAAATCATTTACCAAACCACCATCTCGAATTGTTGCATCCAGCACCTTAATGTCCGGACGAAAAGATAATAAATCTCCTTTTTGTGCCATTCCTTTTTCCTCCGTTTCTAATACTTCGTTTCCAGAATATATTATACATAATATTTCCGTCTTTTACAATCCTTTTAATCCGATAGGGATTAAAAGAGTAAAACCAGTATATTTTTCTCCGGAACCTGCCTCGCGATCCCCGTCGACTTTCCGCCCTATTACGAGCTTTTTCCTGCTATATACAAAAAGCTGCACTCCTCCGATCCCCGTCGGAAAAGCACAGCTTTTATCTTCTGTTTCATTTCTTACTCAATGTATCTGTATCTCATGAAACCTGCTTTCACCGGTTAATGTGCCAGAATGATTTTCTTAGGACATTTCTCTGCACATTTTCCACAGCCGGTACATTTGCTCTGATCAATATGAGCTACATTATTTTCCAGAGTCACTGCCCCGGATTCACATTGTCTCACACAGAGTCCGCAACCGATACAGCCTGTATCACACACTGCCATAACCTTCGGACCCTTATCCTGATTAGAACATGCCACTCCATAAGAAGCATCATATGGTACGAGCTCGATCAGATGATTTGGACACTCCTCGGCACACTTACCGCATGCAACACATTTCTCCTTGTCAACCACAGCCACGCCATTCTCCACATGAATTGCGTCAAACTGACAGGCTGCCACACAAGAACCAAAGCCCATGCATCCGTAGGTACAGGCTTTGTCACCACGTCCCGGAATAGCTGCCGCTCTTTTACAATCTGAAATGCCATAATAATTCGCCTTAAGTCCTGCCTTATCACATGTACCATTACATTTTACAAAGGCCACCATCTTAACAGCCTCACCGGCATCAACGCCCATAACTTTTCCGATCTTTTCTGCAACTGCAGCACCACCAACGGGACATGCATTCACCGGAGCTTCTCCGGCTGCAATTGCCTTTGCCAGAGCATCACATCCTGCATAACCGCAGCCACCACAGTTATTTCCCGGAAGAAATTCCCGCACTTCGATCTCTTTCTCGTCTACCGGCACTGCCAGCTTAATCCCTGCAAATCCCAAAAGAAGACCGATCAGAATACCGATAACTCCAACTAAGATCGCTGCATGTAAAATACCAGTTACCATCTTGTCTCCTCCTTTCTATACCAGACCTGCAAATCCACAGAATGCAATCGCC
Source organism: Lachnospiraceae bacterium (assembly GCA_022774505.1). GTDB lineage: Bacteria > Bacillota > Clostridia > Lachnospirales > Lachnospiraceae > Jutongia. The sequence continues at coordinate 4,836 of JALFLW010000005.1, read as the reverse complement.
ATAAGACTTGCTGTTACCAGCACGATCGGTGTACCCTGAAATGCCTTTGGTACATTATTATGCTCATTGCGTTCACGGATACTAGCCATGATCGTAATAGCCACAAGAAATCCAAGTGCGGTGAAAAGACCTCTTACCACACTGTAAAGAAAACCGATCCCAAAGCTCTCACCTGCATAGTCCGTTACGTTGTTTAAGGCAACACCGAGCACTGCACAGTTCGTAGTGATCAACGGAAGATACACACCAAGGGATGCATGAAGTGCCGGCATAAATTTTTTCAAAACCATTTCAATAAACTGAACCAGTGCTGCAATGATCAGGATAAATGCAATCGTCTCCAGATAAGCAAGCCCTGTCGGCTCCAGTATAAAATAATAAATCGGATATGTTATTGCTGATGCAATCGTAATTACAAATGTAACAGCCGCCCCCATGCCTACAGCCGTCTCTACCTTTTTGGATACGCCAAGAAACGGACATATACCGAGGAACTGGCTTAATACAACATTACTGACCAGCATCGATGATATAATGATCACAAATAATTCACCCACTGCCATCAATCCTCCTTCCCATCAGAAGCAGCTTTTGCTGCTCCGGCATCAGCCGCTGCTTTTGCCTTTGCTTCCTTTGCCGCTTTCGCTTTCGCTGCTGCCTCTGCCTTCGCCTTTGCTGCCGCTGCTTTTTCTGCTGCTCTTTCTGCTTCTACCAATCCCTTATTGGCAACGCTGCAGCTGCCGACACAGGATGCACAATTGCCGCCACAGGCAATGCTGCTGTCGGCATTTTCCTCATTGGTAGCTGATGGCATTTTTAATTTGTTCTGAATCGCTGTCAGGAAAGATAAAACCAAAAATGCTCCCGGAGCCAGCACAAAAAACGTAATGTGATAATCATCCGGAATAAACTGATGACCAAAGATCGCACCTGCTCCCAAAATCTCCCGGCAGATACCGATACAGGTCAGACCAAATGTAAATCCCAATCCCATTCCAAGACCATCAAATGCAGACGGAAGCACCGGATTCTTTGATGCATACGCCTCCGCACGGCCAAGAATGATACAGTTTACAACAATAAGTGGAATATATACACCCAATGCCTTATTTAACGATGGCAGATACGCCTGTAACAGCAATTGGATCAAAGTAACAAATGTTGCAACAACTACGATAAATGCCGGAATCCTCACCTTATCCGGAATCACCTTTCTAAGCAGAGAGATGAATACATTAGACAGGATAAGTACCGCTGTCGTTGTCAGTCCCATGCCCAGACCATTCACGGCAGATGATGTAACTGCCAGGGTCGGACACATACCAAGCATCATCACGAAGGTAGGATTCTCGGTGATAATGCCGTTCTTTAAACGTTCCGTACATGAATTCATAATCCATTCCTCCTATTCTGATAATGATGCGATAAAATCTAATGAACCATTGACAGCTCTTGTAACAGCACGGCTTGTGATCGTAGCACCACTAATTGCATTTACCGTACCCTGATCTGCACTGCCTGATCCGTCCTTGACAACAGAAAGCCCGCTTTCTCCCTTTGACATTCCAATATACTGCTCATTCCAGGATGTAGCACTGTTCTGTCCTAAACCCGGTGTCTCATTGGAACAGTCGGTCACACGGATTCCCACGATATTTCCATCCTTGTCTACACCAAGTGCCAGTGTAACAGAACCGCCATATCCCTTTCCGGAGCATGTAACCACATAGCCGGCATCTGCACCATCTTTCTGTGCCTTCATGACTTCTGAAATCTCCACGTCACTAAGTGTCTCTCCCATAGCATCCGCTTTTACCTCGCCATTCGCCAGCTTTTCGTTATATTTTGCCAGTGCATCATCGATATTTTTATCGTCTACAAAATCCGCTCCCTCAAAAACAGCTGCATAAGCCTCTGCCTTGATCTTTTCATTCTGTTTCTCAATAGGCTTCTTTGTGGTCGTATAAACACCACCCAACAGAATACCGGCGATCAACGTGATCACTGTCAATGCAATGGTATCATGAACCAGCGTATTTTGTGATTTCTTCTTTTCTTCTTTATTTGCCATCCTTGATACCCTCCTTTCCAAACGGAACAGGAATTGTCACCTTCTCGATCAACGGAACCATAAGGTTACTGATAATGATCGCATATGATACTCCCTCGGCAGATGCGCCAAAAATACGGAATATACCTGTGAGAATACCTAACAGGATACCAAAAACAATCTGTCCCTTCGGGGTGATCGGACTTGTGACATAATCGGTCGCCATAAAGAACGCCCCCAACATCAGACCTCCGCCACAAAACTCAGCAGCCAGATACATCAAATTAAAGCCATGACCGCCAAAGATCAGATAAAATACTGCGAAAGTCGCCAGATAACAAACCGGAATCCTCCAGCTGATGACTTTGCGGATCAAAAGATATGCTGCACCGATCAAAAGACAAAGTGCAGAAGTCTCTCCGATCGTTCCACCTGTCGTTCCCAAAAACATTTTTAATACCTGACTCCAGTCCAGATTCATGGAACCATCCTTGATCATTGCCAATGGCGTCGCTCCACTTATCGCATCCAGCTGCGTATCTGACAGATATTTCAATCCAACCGCCTTATCATAAGCAAAGGATGTCATCTGACCTGCAAAGGAGATCATCAGGAAACATCTTGCACCGAGTGCAGGATTCATAAAATTCTGTCCCAGACCACCAAAAAGCTGTTTTACTATAATAATCGCAAACACACTGCCAATTATCGCCATCCATATCGGAAACTTGGAGCTTAAGTTCAATGCCAGAAAAAGACCTGTCAAAGCGGCACTTCCATCACTGACTGTCAAAGGAAGTCCCATTGCTTTCTGCCATATGTACTCCGAAAGTACGCAGGATGCCATACACACCACGATCAATACCAGGGCACGGATGCCGAAATTGTATATTCCGAACAAAGCCGCCGGTGCCAGAGCAAGAAGTACATCATACATAATAGACTTTGTAGAGGTCTTGCTTCGAACATGTGGTGATGATGAAATATTCAATAAATTACTCACGATGCTACACCTCCTATTTCTTTCTTCTCTGGGCTGCCACATACTGGCGTGCCTGTTTAAATGTCTGTGTCAGAGGACGTCTGGCCGGACATACAAATGTACAGCTTCCACACTCATAACACTCCATACCGTTCAACTTGACAAATGCATCATAATCATTGTGCAAAGCAGCCTGTGCCATCTTTTGCGGCATCAGATTTCCCGGACATGCTTCCACGCATCTTCCGCAGCGGATACATGGCGTCGGCTCATACTCAGCCACCTCATCCTTTGTCAATGCCAGAATAGATGATGATGTCTTTGTCACCGGAACATTCAGATCAAAAAATGCAAATCCCATCATAGGACCTCCGGATATGATCTTGACCGGCTCTGTCTTAAAGCCGTCTCCCTCCGGAATCAGATCTGCATGACTGCATCCCAGACGCACCTCTACATTAACCGGCGTATTAAACGCATCTCCTGTCAATGTCAATACTCCCTGTATCAATGGTGTCTGCTTACATACAGCCCGATAGATCGCAATAACCGTAGAAACATTATCGACAATGCATCCGGCATCTGCCGGCAATTTTGCAGAATATATTTTTCGTCCGGTAGCTGCATAGATCAAGGTACGCTCGCCGCCCTGTGGATATTTTGTCTTTAATGGCAGCACCTCAATCCTGTCCTCTCCCTGAACAGCCTCCTGCATCTTAGCGATTGCATCCGGTTTATTATCCTCAATACAGATAACGCCCTTGGCATTATCAAAAAGCTGCAGCATAACCTTCAAACCGCCAATGATCTGATCTGTATACTCCAGCATCTGACGATAATCTGATGTCAGATACGGCTCACACTCTGCTCCGTTTACCAGAATATAGTCAATCTTATCCGGCTCCTTTGGTGCAAGCTTTACATTCGTCGGAAATCCTGCACCGCCCATACCAACGATTCCCGCTTCCTTAACAATGTCGCGGATCTCATCTTTGGACAGTTTCGTATAATCCCGATCCTCTCCAAGTCCTTCAATTCCTTTGTACTCCTCATCGTTCTCAATAACGACGCATGTTGCTTTGGAACCATTTAAAAGCATTCTCGGCTCTACTGCCTTGACGGTTCCAGAAACCGAACTGCAGATATTGGCAGAAATAAAGCCACTGGCTTCGCCAATCTTTTGTCCAACCAGTACCTTGTCACCCTTCTCCACAATGGGATTTGCAGGTGCACCAATGTGCTGTGCCATCGAAAAAACATATTCACCCGGCAGATTCACCTGCTTGATCGGTAAATCCTTAGACAGCTCTTTTCCCTCGTAGGGATGTACTCCCCCACGAAATGTTGCGTTACTCATTCCGGTTCCCCTTTCTTTGATTTATTTTGTTGTGCCTGTTGATATCATTTATCATTCCCCTCACATATGCCTATTACAATCTATTCTTTTGGGACTGGATTCAGCCACAACAATTCATCTTTTATTGTATCATTCGTATGACAAAAGTCAACATTTTCACGCTGTTTTCGTATATTTTCACCAAAAAATACCCTTTTCGCCCATTGATAATCTCTCTCAGTCACAACAAACCGATCTTTTGTAATCCAATAATTGCTTCGCAATTCTCGTTGGCTTCCTTCTACGCTACGAGCATTTTCCTATACAGATTAGGATGTCAAAAGTCCATTTTCATGACGGAGATATTTTTTTGAAGATTTGCGCTACAATATCTTGAGGCGATGCGGCGCATCGTTGATAGATATTGTGGTCAAAGATTCGAGAAAATAGCCCGTCAGGAAAATTCAG
>JALFLW010000098.1 GCA_022774505.1 Lachnospiraceae bacterium | reverse complement strand
GGCACGGTTTTCAATATGATTTTTGGCTTCTAAAGAAGAATGCACCCGGAAGGCAATTTCCAGACACAGCTCCGGGTATTCAGACCCTTAAAAGCCAAAAATCATATTCAATACCCCAGAACATCAGAAACAGTCTGGGTATATCATAGTTCTTGTTGTGCGAAGTTTGAGTTATTGATAATTTTTCATGAGAATCTTTATAAAACTTATTGACAAAGGGAGCTTTTTGTATTAGATTATTTGGTGGTTAGAGATTTCTAACCAAAGCAAGTGTAAACTTATATACAATAGATGCTACTAATTGAAGGTAGGGGAGAATAAGCATAGTTATATATTACAAAGTAAAGAGAGGTTTTTTTATGAGTCTTGATGAAGCAGTTTTGGGAACAGAGTACATTGTCAAGGATATTTCTACAAATGATGAAGAGATGAAATCTTTTTTGTTTTCTTTGGGATGCTACAGTGGTGAGCCAATTACTGTTGTGTCACGTAAAAGAAATAACTGTGTTGTGTCAATTAAGGATGGGCGGTACAACATCGATATTGATCTAGCGAAAGCTATTTTAATATAAAACATACAATTAAAGACTATAAATATAGTTTGATTAAGGAGGTTTCTTTATGAGAATTGCGTTAACCGGTAATCCCAATAGTGGTAAGACTACTATGTACAACGCATTAACGGGAAGAAATGAAAAAATCGGTAACTGGGCTGGTGTTACCGTCGATAAGAAAGAGTATCCGGTCAAAAAAGATCATTATGATGGCTCCAAAGAGCTGATTGCAGTTGATCTTCCAGGTGCATATTCCATGTCACCGTTTACCTCAGAGGAGAGTATTACAAGTAGTTATGTGAAAAATGAGCACCCGGATGCCATCGTAAATATCGTAGATGCGACAAATCTGAGCCGAAGCTTATTCTTTACAACACAGCTTCTGGAATTGGGAGTTCCTGTAGTTGTTGCTTTGAATAAGAGCGATATTAACGAGAAAAAAGGAAATAAAATTGATGAGAAGATATTGTCTGAGAAACTGGGCTGCCCGGTTATTAAGACAACATCCACGACAGATACAGGTCTGAAGGAAGTGATCCGTACGGCCGCTGATTTGGAAGGTGCCGGACAGAAAGCACCATACGTTCAGGGTGATATTAATCTTCATGATAAGAAAGAAGTAGAAGCTGCTGATCGTAAGCGTTTTGAGTTTGTAAATGCGATCGTAAAGCAGGTTGAGCATCGTAAGGTTCTTACAAAGGAAAAGAATGCCGGAGATAAGATTGATGCTGTTTTGACAAATCCGGTATCCGGTATTATTATATTTGCAGCAATTATGTTCCTTGTATTTTACATTTCTCAGTCAACACTGGGTACATACCTTGCAGATATTCTGACAGGCTGGATCGAGACATTCCAGAACTGGGTTGGTGATGATCTGCTTAAGAATGCAAATCCATTCCTGCATGCACTGCTTGTAGATGGTATCATTGGTGGTGTAGGTGCCGTAGTTGGTTTCCTGCCATTAGTAATGGTTATGTATTTCCTGATCGCTCTGTTGGAGGATTGTGGTTATATGGCTCGTGCAACAGTTGTTCTTGATCCGATCTTTAAGAGAGTTGGTCTTTCCGGTAAATCTGTAATTCCAATGATCATTGGTACAGGTTGTGGTATCCCGGCTATTATGGCATGTCGTACAATCCGTAATGAGAGAGAGCGTAGAACCACAGCGATGCTGGCAACATTTATGCCTTGTGGTGCAAAGCTTCCTGTTATTGCATTGTTTACAGGTGCATTTTTCCCTCATTCTAAATGGGTAGGACCTTTAATGTACTTTGTAGGTATTATTCTGATTCTTTTAGGTGCTCTTTTGGTAAAGGCTGTTACCGGTATGAAGTACAGAAAGTCATTCTTCATTATCGAGCTGCCTGAGTATAAAGTTCCTAGTCTCAAGATCGGCTGCTTATCCATGCTGAATCGTGGTAAAGCGTATATCAAGAAGGCTGGTACTGTAATTCTTGTATGTAACACGGTCGTTCAGATTATGCAGTCATTTAACTGGAAACTGCAGGTAGTTGCAGAAGGAGCAGAAAGTACATCTATTCTTGCAAGTATTGCAGGTCCGTTTGCCACATTGTTAATTCCTGTCGTTGGTGTGGCAGCATGGCAGCTTGCAGCAGCATCCATTACAGGTTTTATTGCAAAGGAGAACGTAGTAGGTACATTAGCAACTGTTTATGCACTGACCAATTTTATTGATACAGATGAGCTGGCATTAGTAGGAAGTGGTAACAAAGTAGCAATGGCTATGGGAATTACAAAGGTAGCTGCACTTGCATACCTGATGTTTAACCTTTATACACCTCCATGTTTTGCAGCATTGGGTGCTATGAACTCAGAGATGCAGAGTGGAAAGTGGCTGTTTGCAGGTATCTGTCTCCAGTTAGCAACAGGCTTTACAGTTGGTTTTCTTGTATATCAGATCGGTACTTTGATCACAACAGGTGCTCTTGGTGCAGGATTTGTTGGAGGACTGATCGCAGTACTTATTTTCGCAGCAGTTATTGTATACTTGATCCGGAAGGCCAATAGAGCCATTGATACGGAGTATCAGCTGGATTAATGAATAGAAAGGGATGATGAGTTATGACAGTGATTCTTGCTAATATTATCATAGTTATACTTTTGGTGTTGATAGTAGGATCTGCAGTTATATACATCTGCAAAGAAAAGAAAAAGGGTGTACATTGTATTGGATGCCCATCGGCAGGTTCCTGTTCCCGCTCGTGCATGTCCAATAAGAAAAAAATAAGTAAAAAGTAAGATATGGCTGCAGGAGGAGAGTTTCTTCTGCAGCTATATAAATAATACGATGAAAGGGGATGATGTCTTGAATGCACAAACGCTTTTGATCATTGTTATACTTATCATTGTATTGATCCCGGCTATAAGCAGTACCATCAAGCATATGAAAGGCGAGGGAGACTGCTGTGGCGGACCGAAGGAAAAACCGGTCAGAAAGAAAATAGATGGACCGAAACTGCGTGAGATTACGGTGCACATTGATGGAATGCATTGTCAAAACTGTAAAAACAGGATCGAAAAACATCTGGATGAGTTAGATGGTGTTGTTGCAAAGGTGAATCTCAATAAAAAGATGGCAGTGGTATCTATCTATAAAGAAATCGATGATTCTGTGATCAAAGATGTGATTGAAGGGCTGGATTTTACAGTAGTAAGTATGGAATAGTATGAATATATGCTACAACGAAGAGGGAAAGCAAAAAGCTCTCCCTCTTTTTGGTATTAATTACTAAGACTTCCCACACCAATAACAGAAAGCAACCCATAATATGTCTTATGTCCGATTGCACGCAATAGCATTTTGCCTTTCCAAGCACTTTTAAATCCGTGAGCTGTGACTAGAAAATTGTCTTGTCACTTACGGATTTTGAAAAGTCTAATTGCTTTGCTGCTTTGAGGTTTGATGAACGCATCCTCCCGTATTTACCCCAAGGTGGGAATCAGGGGTTTCGAAAGGCACTTGCACCCGCTGGTACTTACGCCCCAAGTTTTACAGACATATATTTGATCAATTTAACACTTGGGGCGTTACGTACCATTGCGTGGTGCATCGTAGCGGGAGCGTGCCGTCCGAAACAACTGAGCCCACCTATGGGGTTCA
>JALFLW010000105.1 GCA_022774505.1 Lachnospiraceae bacterium | reverse complement strand
ATCGGCTGAGATAGTATTGACGACGTGTCACCATTTATCGGAGGAAGCACAGGTAGTGGCAGATAATGCTGAGCATCTGTCTGATGCAGGGAAAGAGCTTGATACGATCTCACATGAGTTAAAAGAACAGATGGAGCAGTTTACCGTTTGAGAGGATGATATTTTTTGGAAATCAGAATGAAAAAATAAAGACTTTGGGATAGGGATGTGGTATAGTAGATATACAGCAAAAATAGGTCGGTTTTCCTAAAAGGAACAGGAAGGGAGAAAAATATGAAAAGTAAAAAGAAAATAATGGTAGTAAATATGAAAAGAGTCGTATCTGTAATTATGGCTTTGTGTATATGCGTGATTAGCTTTTCGGCAACAGCTAATGCAGCGTTATACGATAAAATTAGGTATAAAAGCGGTGATAAGGTATATAAAGAGACTGTGATTACTAAGGGGTTAAAGAACCTAACGAAAAATGCTTCTGATAAAAAATACGCTTGTTATCAGGTAGTTAAATTTTCGAGGGGAACAATTACATTACGCCCTCAAAAAGGCTTTTATCAGGATAGTGATGATCCTTATTTTAAAAGGAAGAGTATGACATATAAATTGTCATCTAATTGTAAATTTTATTTTAGAGATGTATGTTTTCCTTATAAAGGAAGTGCTATGTATAAAAGGATTTCCCGAAATATCGTCAAAGCTTATATGAAAGATAAATATTCAAAGAGTTCGCTTGGCTATATCGAACAAGAGAAAGACAGATACTATGGGGGAGGTTATTTTGGTAAAGTATATTTAAAAAATGGGAAGGTTCAGGCTGTTTTAATGGATGCGGGTGATTGATCCGGTTAAAAAGGATAGTAATTCAGAGTAATAATACAGGAGGTAAAAAAGATGAATGTACAGAACAAAGATTTTTCATTACTTACACAGGAAGAAATTGATACATTGATTGGTTTTATCAGCGACAAACGGGGGGAAATGGACAGTTCCGTGTTGAGTCAGGACAGCATTGACAAACTGCTTGAACTGCTTAAATTTAGCGATGGCCGTGGAAAGAAAGAGGAGATCCTTAACATAGGTGAGGTGCAGGGTGCTCTGGCCGATCTTGTGGCAGTGCGGAAAGCAGATGAAGTTTGTACTTTGGAATTTTCAGTCGATGACACCACTGACTTCATTCATCTTGAAATCGCAAATACGGAGACAAAAGAAAGGATGGATATCACTCCGGAAATGTTTAATCCGGGGGATGGGGATGTCTGGGGACATTGTATTGCCCCACTGGTGCTTCACAGAATGGCAAGAGCTTTAAATGTGAAATATACCACAGATACATATGAAGCACTGTGTAAACGTTATGCGAAATACATTTATGGAGATGAAGATCGAAAGCTGCCATTCCTCTTTATGCCAGGAAATCGGGAGAATATCGGAAATATTTTATAGGAAATAAAATAAAAAAATCAGTTGTTTGTATTTTAGCAGTAACTGATTTTTTTATGTGATGAAATGTTGCAAAAAAGAGAAAGAAAATCATCCAAGTGTGTGTTATTCTTTTAGGAAGATAATAAACTAAATTAAAAAAGGAAGGAAAGGAACGATAATATGAAAAAGAAGATATCTGTTTTTTTAGTACTTGCATTGGTACTTCAGCTGTGCATTCCGATAAATCCGGGACATGCAAAAGCAGCTGATGTTCCGGAGGGATATACGCCAATCTATACGATTGATGATTTGGCAGCTATTGATAATAATTCCTCTGGAAAATATATATTAATGAATGATATTGATATGACTGAAGCAACGGCAGAGGGAGGCTCCTGGGATACAGGGCATGGATGGACTCCTTTAAAATGGTTTAAGGGGGAGCTGGATGGCAATGGTTATCATATCATTGGTATGCATATCTATGGTTCTGTGGAGACAGAAGAAGCAGGATTATTTGAAACTATTTCTTATGGGAACGTTCATGATCTTGGGATGGTAGATGTCTCTATTGATAATGTAAAGGTGTATACCGGTTCGGATTATAGAAAAGGTATTGGGGCCATTGCTGGATCTTTAGGGTATGGCGGCAATATTACAAACTGTTTTGTAAGTGGCTCGATAAGTTTAAATTGTAAAAGTAATTGTGGGGGATTGGTCGGATATCTGAATGGTGGGAAAATACGTAATTGTTATAATGCTGCTACGGTGGATGGAAATGGAATTAATGGAAATGTCTATGATGCTGGGAATGTTTATTCTACATATAATATTGGGCAGGTGACAGGATATGGGATCGGACCATGTGATTTTGAAAATGTGTATACGCTCAGTGGAAGTGCCGGAAATACAGATGATAAGTATGGGAAAACTTTGACCGGTGCCCAGATGAAGTCCAAGGGAGCTCTTACCGGATTTGACTTTGACAGTGTATGGGAGATTGATCCTTATTGCAGCTATGGATATCCGCAGTTAAAATCAAATCGTCAGGTGAGAGTGACGACAATTAGTGTTGATATGCCTTCCGATCAGTTGGATTATGAAGTGGGAGATTCACTGAATATTAATAATGCAACATTGAAGTTGGTTTATTCTGACAAGACATCAGCTTCTATTTTGTTGACGGAGGATATGTTAAGTGGGTATGATATGAGTCAGGCGGGAGAACAGACAGTAATTGTTACCTATGGAAATCTGAAGACTTCTTTTAAAATCACTGTGACGGAAGTGCCGGCACAAAGTGTATTGCTGGACAAAAATTCCATATCAATTAATAAAAATGAAACATATCAGCTGAATGCTGTTATTTCGCCTGAAAACTGCACAGATAAGACGTTGAAATGGAAATCAGAGAATGAGGATGTAGCCACAGTAAGTGATGGGGGACTTGTCAAAGCGATAGGAGCCGGAGATACACGGATTATTGTTACGACTGCTAATGGAAAACGAGATGTGTGTGATGTTACAGTTTATGTGCCGGCAGTTTCGATACAGATCAGCCAGAAAGAGGCTGCATTGACCTTGGGGGATACCCTGGTATTAAATGCTGTCATGCTTCCACTTGAGTCTACGGATGAATTGAAGTGGAGAACCAGTAATGCAAATGTCGCAACGGTAGAAAATGGAAAAGTGACAGCATTGACGGATGGAATTGCTCAGATTACAGCATATACGGACAGTGGTGTAAGTGCAAGTTGTAAGGTGACAGTAAAGAGTATCAGCGTAGAAGGATTAAAATTAACTGAACAGGAAGTAAATATGTATAAGGGAAATGAACATCTGCTGACGGCAGTGCTCACTCCGGAAAATGCAACAAATAAGGCCATAGAATGGGAGTCAAGTGATGAGGATATTGCGACTGTTGATGATGGACTTATTAGTGCAAAAGAAAAAGGAACGGCTAAGATTACAGCAACAAGTGTTGACGGAAAATATAAATCAGTATGTAAGGTGAATGTAGGGATTGCCAGTTCAATGGTCAGAATATATGATCAGAACCAGACAATTGTTAAAAACCTTATCTTAAATACAGGTGACAGCACAATACTTAGCACGAAGCTGTATCCATCTAATACCACAGATACGGTATCCTGGAAATCAAGTAAAGAAGATATTGTGGAAGTTTTTGATGGAGAAGTAGTTGCAGGGATGGAAGAGGGAACTGCGACGATTACGGCATACACGCAGAGTGGAATTGAGGCAACGGTACAGGTTCAGGTGAAGCATGGGGAACAACCAACGGTAACGCCGGCTATTACAGTTGAACCGACAGAAACACCGGTTATTACCTTGGAGCCAACAAAGGAGCCGACAGAGATTCCGACGGCCAAGCCAAGTGAGAGCCCGGAGCCGACAGAGATTCCGACAGCCCAGCCAAGTGAGAACCCGGAGCCAACAGAGATTCCGACGGCCCAGCCAAGTGAGAGTCCGGAGCCAACAGAGATTCCGACAGCCCGGCCAAGTCAAAGTCCGGAGCCGACAGAGATTCCGACAGCCCAGCCGAGTCAGAATCCGGAGCTGACAGAGATTCCGACAGCCAAGCCAAGTGAGAGCCTGGAGCCAACCAAGACACCGGATCAAGGGAGTGTGTCTTCTGGAGTTTCTACGACAGAACCGGCAGATTTAGATGAAGCAGAGGATGATGAACCGGATGTTATAGAAGAGCCGGAGATAGGTAAAGTATCTTTTAAGAAGGCGATCAAAAAAGGAAAGAAAGTTACTTTACGATGGAAAGCTGTTTCAAAGGTTGCAGGATATCAGATTCAATATTCATACAAAAAGAATATGAAGAGTGCAAAAAGCTTTTTTACAACTAAAAAATCCTGTATCATAAAACTTAAGTCCAAGAAGACTATATATGTTCGGATTAGGGCGTATAAGGGCAAAGGAAAGAAGAAGAAATATGGTGATTGGAATAAAAAGAGAAAACTTCGATGATATATTATAATTATATTTAAAGAAACCATCCCCCGCAGCGTATCATATAATACGTTGCGGGAGATGGTTTTTTAGTGTATAGAAAATGCTCGTAACATAGAGGGAAAAGGTAAAATGCTGTTTTTTTTACCGGCAGCATTTTAGCGAAAGGTTCATTTTATTTTTTGCTTCTTTTTGGCACGCGAGGAAAGAACTCCTCCGATCCGTCCATTCTCCCGGCTGGTCAGGGATTTCCAGCCGGATTGGACGATTTTGTCAAAATAGCCCAGTTCATTGGCAATTTCCCATTTGGTCTGTTGGGCGGCAGGCAGCAGATGGACATCATCCATGCTTTTTATTTCA
>JALFLW010000095.1 GCA_022774505.1 Lachnospiraceae bacterium | reverse complement strand
ATTGTGGCAGAAGAATTCCTTTAGCTTCCAGAATCTTGGAGAAGGATGGAGTGTTGGAGCGGCAGTATTTTTATTCCTGCAGATACAATTATGATTTTGGTGGGAAACAGTGTGGCTGTACCATCATGGAGCAGGATCTTATAAAGGTGGTGCATAACCTGCTTACAACTCAAATTGCAGTACTGACCAACAGTGCCAGGACGGAGGCTTCCATGCGAGGCGTGATGGACAGGGAACTGAAACATCATGACATGCGGATTCAGAAGATTCAGAAGCAGAATGACAGGAAGAATTACGAAGAAAGCAAAGAGTATCAGTCTTATGTTACGGGTGAGATTACCAAGGCTGATTTCAAGTGCAGGCAGGAGAAAAACGCTGATGCCATAATGAGACTCCGTGGGCAGATATCGGATGAAGAGGCAAGCCGCAGGCGTGTGAAGAGATTTTGTGAGAAGAAGATACAATGGCTGAAAGCAATTTATCGTTTTCAAAGTGAGGTTACACTGGATAGAAATATGATTAAAATTCTGATCGGCAGTATTTACCTGTATCCGGATAAGAGACTGGTAATTAACCTGAATTTTCAAGATGAGTATGCCAGGATGGCAGACGGAGAGGAGATTTAGCATGGAGCAGATAGCAATATATTTGAGATTGTCAAAGGAAGATGAATTTGTAAAAGATGAGAGCAACAGTATCACCAATCAGCGTGCTTTTATCCGTGGATTTATCAATAAAAATAAGGAACTTCACAAAATGAGTGTGGTGGAGTTTGTGGATGATGGCTATTCCGGTAAAAATATGGACCGGCCGGATATGCAGAGGATGCTGGAACTGGTGAAAAGAAAGCAGATTTCATGCGTCATTGTAAAGGATTTTTCCAGATTTTCCAGAGATCATATCGAGCAGGGAAAATATATTGAACAGATATTTCCTTTTATGGGTGTGCGCTTTATAGCCATAAACGATAATTATGACAGCGCAGATTATGTGGGTGGTATCGGTGAGATTGATATTGCATTTAAGGGGATTCTGTATGATTTCTTCAGTGAGGAGCAGTCTTCCAAAGTATCATTGACACTTGATACAAAGCGTGGCAACGGTAAATACATAGCTACCTATGCACCTTATGGCTATGTGAAAAGTCCGGAGGACAAGCATAAGCTGGTTGTGGATGAGTTTGCCAGCCAGATTGTAAAGCGCATTTTCAAAGAGTTTCTGTCTGGAAAATCTATGTATAAAATTGCAGAAGGACTGAACCAGGATGAAATAGATACACCGGGAGTGTATATTGCCATGCAGACAGGAAGTGAAAAGCAACTTGCAAGATACCGTGAGAAAAAGCCTCTCTGGAATAATGTTGCGATAGGCAGAATCCTTGGAAATGAGCAGTATACCGGCACGATGGTTTACAGTCGTTTTAAGAGTGAGAATGTTGGCGATAAACACGCCAAAGCACTCCCGGAGGACGAATGGAAGCGTGTGGAAAATTGTCACGAGGCAATTATCAGCAAGAAGGATTTTGAAAAAGTAGCTGCCATGCGAAAAGGAAATACATGTGCAAGTGCCAAAAGAAAGCATGAACCCCATTGCCTGACTGGAAAAATGGTCTGTGGTAACTGTGGACACCGCCTGTCCCATACTTATGCCGGACGACCAAAGCATTACTGTGCAAATCATTATCTGGACAAATCTGATGCGAAATGCAATATCAGTGTGTTGGATGCGGATATGGAAAGCGTTGTGAAGAAAGCACTTCAGACGATGATTGATGTGCTGATAGATTCCAGAAAGGTTGTGGATATGCAACGGGAGAAACAAGCAGAGCGATTAAAACAGGCAGAGAAGCATCTTTCAGATATGGAGCATAGCAGTGAACTAATCGAAAAGGACCTGCGTGAAGCTTATGAAAGTTACAAGCTTGGCATGACAGATAAGGAAACGTATCTGGAACAGCGCAAGACATATGAGCAGATGTTGGCAAGTTTGCAGGAGAATATCGAAAGGCAGAGGGCAGCAGTCACCAGGATGGCTGATGTGGATGTGCCGGAAGTGGCAGGGTTGGAGATGGTGGAAGGGCAGCTGAAACTGACCGAACTTAACAGGAAAATGGTGGATGCTTTTGTGGAGGCGGTTGTCGTGTATGCAAAGGACAGGGTGGAGATAAAGTGGAAGTTTCGGGATGAGTTTAAGAAAGAATATAGTCGAAAAGAATAGAGGTTTAGGTGGAGATTAATAGGGAGAGGTGGTATAATGAAAAAGGATTATAATGGTCTCATAAATTAAGACACTTTTTCGGACAGTTTTTAATGAATCTGATATACTAAAATCAGTAACAAAGAAAGGATTCATAAACATGTCCAGACAAAGAAGAAATTTCAGTGCCAAATTTAAATCAGACCTTGT
>JALFLW010000043.1 GCA_022774505.1 Lachnospiraceae bacterium | reverse complement strand
ATCATCCGTAAAATGGATATATGGGGTAAGTCCATGGGATTCTGCATATTCTGAAAGCATCTGCTTCTGGTTCGATATACTGTTGCTCTCGCCCATAAGGTCATCATCATGGCTGAGACGCTCATACAATGCGGTAAGTTTTTCCTGCATCCGTTTTCCTCCTTCCTTTCATTTTTCATTGCCTGTTTTCATTCCATATCCGTTCCTGTACCGGGTTCCGATGTTTCCGGGACGTATTTGCCAGAAAAGACATGCTGGATGCACATTCAAATCTGGTATCACTATGGACAGGCTGCTCCGTTGTCAAGGTTCGTGTAAGGATCTTCAAAAAAGTTCCTCTCACTTAACCCATCTTTCGGACGCTGTTTTACAAGGTAGTAACGTAACTTTTTTAAATTTCTCTGGATTTTTGTGTCGGTTTGAAAAACTCCTTACACTATATCCAGACTGGCGAGGCAAAATGTTGCCATCCTTTGAGAATGTTTTTAAAAAAGTACAATTTTGTATTTTGGGCAAAAAATAAGCCTCAAGAGACTTTTTAATCATTTTGGAGCTCCAATTTCTTAAAAAATGATGATTAAGAAGTCTCTTCAAGCTTATAACACCAGCCGCCATTTTGTATTTTTTATACTGTCTGACCGCAAAGTGCTGCGGATCTCTTTCTTCCAGTTCCTGGAACATCATATCCACTGGATTCTGGTAAGTTTCATCCTCTTCACGGGTTTCGCTTTCATTCAAAAGATCCAGAAGGGTATTCAGATTCTTTTCCTCTTCATCTCCTTCATACCAGATAAAAGCAATCAATGCCGTGTACAACAGCTTCTCTGCTTTCACCCAAAAATCTTCGGAAGCTTTTTCCCCTTCGCCTTTGGTATTAACAATAATTGTTGTAACCAGCTTCAGGATATCTTTTTCAGACCGTATATAAGCAAATGGATTGTAATGAAGCGATTTGGAAAAGTTGATAGTATTCAGAACCTTAATCACATATGGTTCGTGTACCACTTTTCCTGATTTATCTTTCATAATATTTCCATTCTTATCTTTCTTAGGTGGTCCCTTTGCTAACATCTTCCCGCATTCCTCGATCAGAGTGCCTTTCGGATCTGTAATGACCATGGAACAGTTCATCTGCATGACTGACGGCTTAACGAAAAATCGAGTTTTTCCGGAACCACTGCCGCCAATGACCACTATATTTTTATTTCTTGCATACTTTGGCTGTTTAGGTCTACTTTCCATAGTCAATGCTTCTGTTGCTGTTAATGGAATATTCATCCAGGGATCTTCCGACATATAAGGTTTAATATCCTCAGCGTTTCCCCATCTGGCTGAACCATACTCGATTCCTTTCCGGAGTTTCTTTGCATCTGACTGTTTCTGCCATACCAGTAATTTCAGAATGACAGCTGCTACAATTCCTGTCAGCATATCACGCCAGTTAAAACTTGGCTGCAATCCAGTAAGAATCCTGTCTGCATGTTCCATCGCATATAATAGCTTGTTCCCAATATCTTCTCCCAGACTGTTTCTGTAAAGAAATGATGCCCGATTTGTATAAAAAGCAGTTAAGATATATGGGATATTGGTAAGAACCAGTTTCTTTTTATCCAGGGCGGACAGCCTGACCCTGATCTTATTCTTCCATTTTTGCATCAGATTTTTACCGATTTGCTTTTTCATCGGCTCTGCTCCTGATGCCGGTTCTTTACTTTGTCCTTCGATTTCTTTGGCATCATTGCTCTGTAAGTTGCAAGACGCTTGTGAATAGAAGGCTTATTCGCTTTTTGAATCTGTTTCTGGGAAAACTCACGGAAAGCAGCATTGAGGGCATCCTGATCACGTCCTTTAAAAAACACCAGATACATCGGTGGATCTTTACTCTTATCTTTTTTCAAAGCATAATTGATCCCGTATTTTCTGGCATAACGTTCAAAGGACTTGATATTCTTATTTGTGATCTCGATATTGACCATCCCGGCATTTTGTTTTGCCAGCTCTTTTACCGTGACCTTTCCCTGTTTCGGCTGATTCTTCTTCGCTTTCTTCTCTACCGATTTCTGCTTCTGATGACGCAGATAAGCAGCAAGAACCTTTTTCAATAAATCTGCTGTTACTTTGGTAGTCCGAATGCAGAACGTGACCGTTTTCTGAGTTACCTCTTCCTGCATGATTTTCCCTCCTTTCAGCGATTTAACTGCTGTCCAGATCTGTAATCATGGCAACCACCTCCTTCATTCTTTACTCTTCCTCCGCACACAACGCTTTAAAAAATTCTTTTCCTTTTGGTGTAACCAATGTCTGTGAACCAAGATGTCCATTGTTAAAATAGTCTTTTACAATAAACAGATCATTGTTCTTCTCCACCGCATAGGGTAACAGCGTGCCGGATGGACTCCTATATAGAAATCCTCTATTTAAAAGAAGTTTCACAAATTTTCTTTCTGGAAATTCAATCTCTTTTGCCGTCGTTCGAATATTGGTGCATTCTCCTGTAATCATGAAATGATCATAATAATCTGCTTTTGGCTGCATATCCTTTACACGATTTTGCAATTCTCGATTTCGATTGTTTTCTGCCAAAAGTCTCTCGGCAAATTCCAAAAGAAGTTCCGGGTTATCTTTTACCCTGTCTAAAAGATCGGTCTCTAAATATCCGCCTGTTTTCCTAATAGCCGGAAGTACCTCATCAAATACCCACTTCTCAAAATTCTGTGCTGACTTTAAACGACTTTTTGTAATCAGCCGATATACATCTCCCTCTGGAATAAAAATCATTGGCTGTACCCCACCTGATGTAAGGACGCCCCGTTTCAGGGCCCCCTTGCAATGAACATTTATCGCATTTCTTGGTTTTGCATATCCCAAAGCAAATGCTACATCAATTCCAGAAAATAAAAGTCTGCCTCCATCTTCAATCATACGGATGGAACCAAACTCCGAATTGTGAAACTCTGTGATTTTATAATCCGTCTTCTCCATCCTCTTCTCCATCCTCTTCTCCTCCTGAACCGGCAAGTAACATCAAACCATTTTCAATGATTGTGCTCCTAATAAACTCTGCTACATTCACGGTTAAATAACCAAGATATTCTGCAAGGAAACTACTATATTCCTCTTCTGTCAACAATTCCTCCAGTGCTTCCAAATGAGCTGTCACTTTAGAAGTCTGCTTTCCGCCAAGCAGCTTGCCTAATATTTCTGTAAATTCCTCTGTGTCACATGACTCAAACATACATAAGATCATCTCCATTGTTGTTTCCAAAACCAAACGATCCATTTTCATTTGCGTCAGCTCTTCCATTGTTTTCATGGCAGTCATAAGCGCATCACTTGTCATATGTTCTGTATTGATTCTTCCTTCTGAATCAACCAATCCTATTGCAAATAATTCTAAAAAGTATTTTCTCATAAATCTTGTCCTCCTATCGAAATGGCATTTCTTGTTCAAGTTCTTCTGGTATATCGAATGGAATCTTCCTCTTCTCTGCTGGTTGAAATCCGTCAGATTCTTCTTTTTTTGTTTTGGCTTCTGCAAACTCTACATTATCCATAATGACTTCGGTATAATAGGATGCAGTTCCAGTCTGTTCATCTTTGATCTGAGAGATTACCAACTCTCCGGAAAGAGCAATCTTAATTCCTTTTTCAAGATATTTCTCCACAAATTCTGCATTATTTCCATAAGCTGTGATCATCACTACAAATGCTTTGCTTGTGCGATTTCTTTTTACTACCAGTGGAAACCTAGATACTTTGGTTTGTCCCTTTTGCGTAGATGTCAGCTTAGTTTCTGGATCTCTGGCAAGTCTACCCATTAAAACAATCGTATTCATTCTTTTTGTCCTCCCTTTCTTCCTGCAACACCCTTCCCTGGTATTTCAAACAGGATAATAATCTGTGCATTTTCTGCACGAAAAAATGAGGAATGGATTCGAACCATTCCCCACTTGCTACAGGATTTCTCCTGTAATATAAATAAGAAAATCTAAGTATTCACATTTGGGCTTTGTCTGTACATATACATCTGATCGTTATCATTCCAGATAACCCGGCTGTAAAAATACAGTCACAGTCTCTGTTTCAGCAGAGGTCCTGTACCCTTCGGTGGTATCATTATTGCTTCGCTCTTCCCGTAGGAGTCTTCGCCTGCACGAGCCGGATTATCTCCGGTAAGCATGTTCCTCAAGATGTATCAGCTCCTTCAATTGTCAAGGTGCAATCGGAAGAACTGTCTGAACCTCTTTTACGTTTGTGATTTTTGGAAATCAGAGGATTTTCAATTTGCCTTCCATATACTCTGTATTGGGAGCGACAAAATCGGACATGATTTTAGAAATTTTTTGAAATTATTTTTTGAAGTGTAAAAAGATATAAAAAAAAGATGCCAGGATTTCTCCTGACACCATAGTGACTATGCCAACTTCGTGCCCACTGGGCACAAGGTTGATTGTATTATTCTTCATTTCCTAATGATATTGGTTCTTTCTTTGTTTTCTTGTTTTTAGATATCATCTTATGACCTGTGTAAATAGCCATAATCATACAAAGCAAAGAACTTGCCGCAAAATATTTATGGCTTGATTTTGAACCTTTATATCCGCTATAAAAAGTTCCTAGCATCGTTATCAATGCTCCGACAGACCAATATTCATGAGCTTTCATTCTAACATCTCCCTTTGTGTTAATTTTAATATGTACCGTTTGATGAAATATGCAAACAGGAATTTGGAACGTGCTTTATAAATTTTTTCCGATCCCCTCAAGTTCGTTCATGGAATCCTTGTTTTTTTCAAGTTCATCTCTGGCTGTTGCATAATATGATTTTTTGAAAAGCATATCCCATGAAAGATATTTTGCCATACAGTCAAACTGCTTATCAATCAGCTCATACTGGATACTGTCTACGGGAGAACCGCCTACAACAATCGTGCCAACTTTTTTATTTTTTAACTGC
>JALFLW010000018.1 GCA_022774505.1 Lachnospiraceae bacterium | reverse complement strand
GTTTTTGAATTGGACAGCACCTCGAACTGGTTCGGCTTGATTGTTGGTCGTATGCAGTTAACCTGTAAATGACAAATCTGGTTTATGCGGAACTCTGTCTGGATTGCAAGGTGAAAGATGACAAACATTTCTTTGTAAAACAGGTCATTCTTGCTTTTGTCCAGGAGATACTTATTAAGCTTTGTTAAAGCCTTATCTGGGACGACTTTAGCTGTATTTTTGTTTGGCTCCTCGTACTGTGTCAGGTAATCGAAGAATAGGTCATCAACTTCGATGGCGTGCTTATCTACACAAAAAGAAAGAAATCTTCTGACTGCTCCGATTTTATTGTTTTTTGTCCTAATACTAATCTTTTGGGCATCAAATACTTGTCTTATAAATATGGCTTCTTGATTTGTAAGGTAATCCAGCTTTTTATTTGGATAAGAAGGAGCCTGCTTCGCAATGTAAACTTTCTCCATCCCTTCTCTGATATACGCTGGTATACCGACCCATTTAATTGCAGAAGCGGAAGTTGAAGTGACCATATACTCAATGAGAAGGTCACGATAAAAAGTATTTGAAAGACCAGAGAAATCAATAGTCGCAAAATCATCATTTGTGATTTTTGTGGATGCGTTGTCAAATCCTTTTAATATAAAACATACGCGTTCCTTGCCATAAGGAATGTTTGCAGGATTAAGCGTTGTAAAATAGAAATCTCTTTCTATCAATTCCGACAAATGTTTGTTGAACAAGAGTCTGTCTGACATGTGAAATTCATTTTCAAAGTAGTTATGATCTGGATTGCTTCTGACGAGCCATCGATAAAAGTTCACAATAAACCTCAAACCGGCTTTTCGCATATCTTCATTGCCATTAAACTGCTTTTTATAAAAGGCCGTCTGCTCAAACAACATAGTTGCATTAAAATCTATCGCAGAGTGAACTTCGTTTTCATATTTGCCAAGGCTCTTTCCGAACACCTCGGCAACATTCCGTGGACACCAGCGACCATGCGCATTCATACTGTTTAAGTGCTCCTCAAAAATATCTATGATAAATGGATTTACAGTGTCAATGTATGTATACGAAAACCAATCCCGAGATCTTGGTTTGGTATTAACATAGAGCGCTTGTTGTTCAATCCGACTGCCGCACATGGCATCTATAAGACGGGTATTCTTTTGGTGCAACATCTTTTCATATATTGGCAGGTTACGATACAGTTTGTCTGCATGGCTTCCGTGATAAACACCTTCTCTTAAAAGCTGGATCATAAATAAAAAGCCATACTTATAACAGCCATATGTTTCAACATCATGGCAGACAACTTCCCAATCGACATCTTCAGCCACCATATCGGAATATTTATGTATAAAGTCTTTTGCTTTTGTGTTCCTAAAAGTGCTTTGGGAAACAGATGGAGCAATCTTATCTATTATTGTCTGAAGTTTCAATGCCTAATCCCTCCTTTAATTCGGGTATCATATCGTACAGTTCCTTCTGGAACTCCATCTTTATTTTGAATTCATCTTCTGGCGTCGGATTGTAGTACACCATAGTTGACGACAGGCTTTTATGTCTGAGCATCTTCTGAAGAGAGAGTGCATCTGATTATTCCGGGCCTGCGGCCCACCTAGGCCGCAGTTTAGCGCAGTTAGACCGCGCATCAGCTCATTTGATACAATCCGCGTTTCGGCACATGCCGATCGCAGATCAGCCCATTTATTAACTCTTATTCATTTTGACCTTTCGTTCGTTAGAATTATAGAAGGAGTATCGCTCCAAATCTAACGAAGGGAGGCCAAAAGAATGGCCAGAAAAATCAATGTGAAGCTCATCATGGAGCTTCGGGATGCAGGATTGTCTCGAAGTGCGATCGCATCCACAAGACACATCTCAAGGCACTCTGTCAGTGAGGTTTTCAACATCGCTGATGAGAAAGGTATCCATTACGATGATATCCGCGCCCTTGACGATTCGGAGGTCTATCACATCTTCTATCCGGAGAAGTTTGCGAACGAGACCATGTACGGAGATCCTGACTACGAGCATGTGCATCAGGAACTGAAAAAAGTAGGCGTGACCCTCAAGCTTCTCCATGAGGAGTATGTCGACCGCTGTGAACGGAATGGGAAGATCCCCATGGGCAAGACTAAGTTTAACGAGGGATACGCCGAATTCACTGTCGCCAATCGTCTCACTAACCACCTCGAGCACAAGCCCGGTGAACGAGCAGAGGTCGATTGGTCCGGACCAACCATGCACTACGTGGACATGAGCACCGGTGAACTGATCACTGTCTATCTATTCGTCGGAACACTCCCGTATAGTCAGTATTCGTACGTAGAGCCGTGTCTGGACATGAAGATGGACACCTTTATCCGGTGCCATATCCACATGTATGAGTACTTTGGTGGCGCCCCGATACGGACAGTATGCGATAACCTCAAAACTGGTGTCGTGTCTCATCCAAAGGAAGGCGAGATCATTCTGACAGATGATTACGCGGCTCTTGGATCGCATTACATGACCGCAATCATGCCTGCCGGTGTAAGAAAGCCGAAGCAGAAACCATCTGTAGAAGGCACTGTCGGGAAGATTGCAACGTCTATCATCGCCCGGTGCCGTAACGACGTGTATTACTCCTTCACAGAACTCAAGAAGGCTGTTTCTGATAAGCTACATAAGTTCAACCACGAGGCATTTCAGAAACGTGAAGGGAGTCGTTATGAGGTTCTGCAGGAAGAACGGGATTTCCTGAGGCCGCTTCCTGATGTTCCTTATGAGATTGCAGAGTGGGTCTATGATCGTGCCGTCAACCTCGACTTCCATGTAGTGTACAAGAAAAACAGGTATTCATGCCCGTACCAGTACGCGAAGAAGAAGGTCGATCTCAAAGTAACGGACCGCTTTGTGGAACTCTATCACAAGGGGGAACGTCTGACGACACACAACCGCTTTCCGGATTACATGAAGAACAAGTATTCCACGCATCCGGAAGACATGCCGCCTGCATTTCGCAACATCGTTCAGTGGGATGACGAGAGGATTAAAAACTGGGCAAGTTCAGTCGGGAAATCGACCAGACAGGTCATCGACCGTATCTTTAGCAACGTCGAAATAAAAGAACAGGGCTATAATCCCTGCCTTGCCATACTCCGCCTCAGCAGAACGTATACAGATGCCCGTCTGGAAACCGCCTGTGAGCTTGCTATCAGCAGAGGGATTAAAGTGCCCCGTTACCATCACCTTAAAGCAATCCTAACAGCGAATCAAGACATCAGTTATAAAGAACAGCTAGAAGCCGCTTCCGATTATTCTGCTGATGACTCCTCCATGGGATATCTCCGTGGCAGTGATTATTACCGGAAGGGAGGGGATTCTGATGCTAAATGATGAGACCAGAAGAAAACTCCGCCTCATGAATGTCGGAGAGTTCATTGATGAACTCGAAATACAACAACAGGATCCACAGACGCTGGCTCTTCCCTTTGATGACCGTTTTCAGCTCCTTACAGACGGTGTTTATCAAAGAAAGTATAACGATAAGGTACACCGGTTGATTAAGACTGCAAAGCTCCGGCTCCCAAAGTCAGACATTCACGACATCCTTTACATTGACAAACGACCTCTCAACAGGGGCATTATTGCTGATCTGGCTAGCTGCAGGTTCGTTGACGAAAGCCGCAGCGTTGTGTTCCAGGGATATCCTAGCTCTGGGAAAACCTTCCTGGGGTGTGCAATGGCAAAAGAAGCCTGCAGACAACTACATAAAACCCGATACATCCGCCTCCCTGATCTTCTGGAAGAATACGCTGAGAAATCAGTGCTTCCCGGTGGAAAGAACAAGGTGCTGAACAAGTATGCAGCTTTCAAGGTACTTGTTCTGGATGAATGGCTTATGCCGGAATTGTCCAAAGCAGATGTCGAGTTCATCCTTGAATTGACAGAACGCCGCTTTGACAGTACGTCCACGATTTTCTGTACGCTTTATAAGCGCGAGGACTGGGTCAAGCGGCTGCGAGGCGGGACTTATGCCGAGTCTATCGTAGAGCGCTTCGCGCATAACACTACTTGGATCGAAACCGGTGATGTTAATATGCGGCAGTATCTATCACATGCTTGATGACCTGGGCTGAACTGCGACCAGCCTTTGCTAAACGGCGATACCCATGCGCTGAACGCGCTTCAGCGCATGGGCTAATCGCCCGGAATAATCATGCATCGGCGGGATGTTTTGAAAATCTTGCATGAAACATGGCAAAACCATGACGGAACCTGTGGCTCAGGTTGTTGTCCCTGATATCAACATCAATCGGAATCCCAGCAATCTCGAAGTATCTCTTCAGTGTGTTATTCCATGTTTGATCGCTCAGGATTCGTCCGTAACGATTCAAGAATACGTAGTGGTTCGTATCAGGCTTATCTCTGACGGAAACTATATCAGCATACCCTTTTTCATAATTCTCAGGGTATTTTTCCATCATGTGAGCGTGTGTATCCTCAATAAAATCAATCAGTTCTTCATACAAGGTATAGGTAATGACAATACGCTGTCTTGCTGCAAGATAGTCTCTGGAAGAATATTGCCTTTGGTCAATGACATGCGGAAGCCCCTTTGCGAATTGAAATCTTGCATCAGACATCCTGTTTCGTAAGATTAGCACGGGGACGAGTTTCCCGTTATCTCTGATTTCCAGTATATCCTCTGTCGTCAGTCCCAGCACTTCACCAAGTCGTAGACCATACCCATACATTAAATGTACAATCAGCCTTGACTGCACATCCTTAGCGTCCAGAATGGCTTTGAAGATGTGCTTAAAATCTTCTGGTCCGATGTACTTTGGCACAGTGTCATTGCTATAATTCGGAGCTTTAAGATTATTGTCATACTTCTTTCTAACGGGTGAATCTGCATCCTCGAATACATGGTCTGTGCGAACTGTATGTGCCTTAAAGATTGCATCGCAAGAAATGTCGGCAAACCCGAAATATGTTCTGTAAACAGACAAATATCCGTTGACTGTATTGTTGCTACGCTGAGTTTTCATAGAATACTGCTTCGGGTTCGTGTTAATGCCGCGCAAGAAGAACAGCAATTCTCTAAATGCCTTTTCGTCTATTCGATTTACACGATAACCTGACAGCGAGAGGAAACAGTATAACAGCCTGATGGCAAAAGCAGCTTTGCTTCTACTCGTCAGCGGGCTTTCCTTCATCCTGAAGTTAAGGTACTGATAAACGGACGGGATAGGCTTCATGTGTTCATCATACAGGATGAAATACACAAAGCCCTCTTCTTCTATTTGATACAGTGGCATACTGACACGTCTGACTGAGGTGGCAACTCCGCCATCGTCGGTAACGGTCTTAATAAATACGGACTGTGGTCCGTTCTTTTCTTCGCTGTATATAATCATAGTATAGTCCTTCCTAAATTACACAATTTCAATCTATTGATATTTTACTGCAATATATCTTAAAGAGCAACGAAAATACACACTTTATTTTTATTGATAACTGATATTGATTGTGATATCCTGCTAAATGAAGGGATTGTTTGATGTGTAAATCAAAAAAATAGTTTATCGTAAGAGGAGACTGTCCTGGAACACAGTATTTATGAGCTTTTCGAGATGTTTACGCACCTGCAAATGTTATTTACACACTTGCGAAGTATTGATAACCGCCATTCTCTATGAAGAATTGGCGCGATGGTATTGCCGGTAAAGAATATGGTCGCTTCGAGGGCTATGGGGACACGCCACCGGAAAAGAACGGCGACTATGCTTGGCTCATGCATATCCTTAAGGCATTGAAGTCAAATGGCAAGGCTGCGGTTATTCTCCCTCATGGTGTTCTGTTCCGTGGAAATGCCGAAGCGACTATTAGAGAAGCAATTATAAAGAAGCACTGGATCAAGGGCATTATCAGCCTTCCGACAAACTTGTTTTACGGCACCGGCATAGCCGCCTGCGTGCTCGTGATTGATAAAGAAGGAGCTGCAAACCGACAAGGCATCTTTATGATTGATGCCAGCCGTGGGTACGTTAAGGACGGCAACAAGAATCGTTTGCGTGAACGTGATATCTATAGAATCATTACGACGTTTAATGAGCAGATAACTACAGATCCAAAGTATGCGCGTTTCGTACCAAACGATGAAATCGAAAAGAAGAACGGGTATAACTTGAACATCACTCGCTATATTGACTCCACAGATCCGGAGGATATTCAGGATATCTATGCGCATATTCACGGCGGTATTCCGGCGGTTGATATTGACAGTCTGTCTAAATATTGGGATGCGTTCCCTTCGCTGAAGGCTGAGTTGCTGACGGCGATTAGCGAAAAGTATTACAGCTTGAATGTGGAGCATGAGAATATCCGTCAGACGATATATAAAAACGCCGAGTTCTCAGAATACGGTGAGAAACTCGACGAGGCTTTCGCAGCATGGAAGGCCAAGGAATATCCTGCTCTATCTTCCCTTGATGAAGACGTATCCGCGAGAGAGTTAATCGTTAGTCTTGCGGAGGATATCCTTGCTGAATTTGAACACCTGACGCTGATTGATAAATACGACGTGTATCAAGTGCTGCTGGCTTATTGGAATGAGGTCATGAACGATGACGTGTCGCTTATCATAAGTGAACCGGATGGTTACGCCAATGCAAGAGCGACGGACAATATTGAGGAAGAGATCACGCAGGGCAAGAATAAAGGTGAGATGAAAGTCACCGGATGGGAAGGAAGATTGATTCCAAAGGCCATCGTGATAGATGCCTTCTTCCGTGAGGAGAAGAATGCCATAGAGGAAGCCGAGAACGTTGTCGCAGAAACAGAATCCTTGCTTTCTGATCTGGTTGAGAGCGCCGATGAAGAATCTGCTCTTGCTGATGTGGCTGAAAACGGAAAAGTCAA
>JALFLW010000083.1 GCA_022774505.1 Lachnospiraceae bacterium | reverse complement strand
GCTGGCAAGATACAGCATCTTTTCCAATGCAGAATCGCTTGGGAATACGCTTTTCGTTTTCGTGACTTTCCGATACTGGCGGTTCAATCCTTCTATGATATTTGTCGTGTACATAATGCGTCTGATATCATTAGAAAACTGGAAAAAGGAACTTACATCTTCCCAATTATTTTCCCAGTTACTGATCGCGTACGGATATTTCTTCCCCCATTTTTCTTTCATGTTCTCCAGCTCTGTTAAAGCGGCTGTTTCGTTCGGAGCATTGTACACTTCTTTGAAATCTGAGGAAAACTTTTTCAGATCATTATAATTTACATATTTGAAAGAATTGCGTAGCATATGGATCACACATCTCTGGATCTCTGCCTGCGGATAAACTGCCTGAATAGCTTCTTTAAAACCCGGAAGACCATCCACGCAGAAGAAAAGGACATCTTTTACTCCGCGGTTCTTAAGATCATTAAGCATCCCAAGCCAGAACTTGCTGGTTTCATTTGCGCCTACTGTGATGCTGAGGATATCTTTGTATCCCTCCACTGTAACGCCAAGAACTACATACGCAGCACGACTCAGGATTCTGCCATCCTCACGTACTTTATAATGAATACAGTCCATAAAGACAAACGGATAAACCGGGTTCAGAGGACGGGACTGCCATTCCTTAACCTGAGGAAGTATCTTGTCTGTGATCTTGCTGACCATTTCAGCTGATAGCTCAATCCCATAAAGATCCTGGAGCTGGTCGTGGATGTCACGTGTACTCATACCACGGGCATATAAAGAGATCACTTTTTCCTCGATCCCGGAAATATCTCTCTGGTATTTAGGGATGAGTTTTGGTTCAAACTCGCCGTTACGGTCTCTTGGTACGTCGATTTGAAATTCACCGTATTGACTCTTTAAGTTTTTTGTAGAATGACCATTTCTTTTATTGTCTGTCTGTAGATCTCCCTTATGGTTTTTCTCGTAGCCAAGAGTTGCATCCAGTTCTGCCTCCATCAGCTCCTGCAGGATATCCTTGAAACTGTCTTTCAGAAGCGTGTATATATCTGCAACGCTATTAATGTTGTTTTCTGAGATGATCTGTCGAATTTGTTCTTTTGCAACTGCCATAAAAAATACTCCTTTTCGATAAGAATTGTCATATCTGAATTCTTACCAAAAAGGAGTTATTTTTTACCAAAAACACAAACTATTTTACACTACCGCTGAAAAATCCCAACTTTAAAGAAATCCAAACTTTTACACAGATATGCTGATAAATACGGCATTGTGCGAAATAAAAGTTTGGATTTCTTTTTGTATTTTTCTATTTTTTCAGTCCGCAGAAATCTGTCAGTGTACTGCTTTTGTTCTTCCATTTCTTAGGAACTGTTTTCTGACATTCATCTTCCAATGTGGCCAGTGCTTTTATCTTATCTTCCGTTGTGATATCCAGATATCGCATCGTTGTTTCCAACTGTTCATGTCCCAAGAGAAAACTGACCTGTACCACATTAACTCCATCTTCCAGCCAGTGGGATGCTTTGGCATGCCGAAATTGATGGGCATGGGCATCAAGAGGTACATCCGGACACTTTTCGTGTGCTGCTTTGGCACATATTTTTATCCGCTTTGCCAGTGCGGGTTCTGAGAGCTTTGTGTGTTTACCACCTACTCGTGAATAGAATAAGTATGCTTCAGGATCAGGTGGGTTATCATGGAAAGCATCCAGATATACTTTGATATAAGTGACCACCTTGGGGAGAAGATATGCCGTTCTTATTTTATCCCTTTTCCCTATCAGATTTACATAGGGCTTTTTACCATCCAGGTGCAGATGGCGGATTTTTATGGAACGAATTTCATCCAGCCGCCCTGCTGTTGCATACAAAAGGGTCAAAAATACAAGATCCCTTTTTCCTGTTTTTGTAGATACATCCGGTGTTGCGAGCATAGCAGTTACCGCATCACGTGTAAAACCGGACACCTTCTTTTTAGTGCATTTCTGACGTTTTATCTTCTGAGCTTCCTGATAAAGATACATGTATTCAATATCTTTGCTGCCTAGGAATTCCAGAAACACCCTCAGGGAACCAAGCCGTACATTGCATGTTTCGGCGCTACAGTTTCTGAATTCTTTTAACCACACCATCCATTTCTCTATCTTCTCCCGTTCAAAACAATTCCTGGAAAAATTTCACGGTGCGACAGACTCTGTTTCAAGAAAACATATGTATAATCCAAGGGAATTCCGATAGGATTTCAGAGTATGTTCGCTGGTAGTAAGGAAATTTGGTGCATAAACGTCCAAAAACTCTGAGATATACCGTGCGATTTTAACTGCATCATCAGATTTCTTCATATTCCACCTCCGGTAACAATTCGTTGAAACTTTTTTCTGTTTTTTTCAGCAGGATATCGGCGAGACACGGGGTAATCGAATAATAGTATAAAGTGGAGTCGATGCTCCTGTGCCCCATGGACTTGGAAAGATAATGCAGCTTCTGACCGAATTCAAACGTATCATCTGCCCAACGGTTGATATTCGTTGCAGCATAATGGTGTCTGAGATCGTAGGCAACCGCTTTATTCTGCTTTCCATTCGCTTTTTCCCATAAACACTGGAAAGTCTGTGTAACCCATTGTCTGGAATAATACTTTCCATTAGGGGGCTCAAAAAAGTAAGTACGGGCTGGACGGATGGCCTCAGCAGCTTTGTCATACTGTTTCAGAAGTTCTGTCATGCTATCATGGAGAGCTACATAGTGCTGGTCATATCCTTTTGTTTTTCGGATGTTCAGCACTCCATTCTCAAGGTCAACATCTTCCCTTTTTAGATATCTGGCTTCCGTAGTACGGATTCCACTGCTGTATAAAAGCCTGAAGAAGACCGGGCATGTAATCTTTTTCATCCTATACTTTAATTCCGGACGCAGTGGGATGATCCGGTCACACTCATAAAAAAATCTGCGAAGTTCTTCTTCTGTAAATGAATGAGGGATATAAGTTCTCCCTTCCGGTTTCGGCGGCAATGCCGGCTCCACAGTTGTCAGTCCTCTTTCTCTGAGGTATCGGATAAATGAACGGATTCCACCGGTCCTTGTAAAGCATGAAGCATTGGTTTCCGTTTCTCGTTTCCTGCACCACTCA
>JALFLW010000081.1 GCA_022774505.1 Lachnospiraceae bacterium | reverse complement strand
TTTTAAATGAGGTGGCTCTTTATGTTATAGAGTGTTATAGCCTAATGTTTATGCAGCTTTTTGGATGGTTGCTATTTTAGATGAAAATAGATAAGATAATATGAAAAGGCGTTAGATTTGTAAATGGTATGTACACATAATATGTGTTACAATAGTCTTAATTATTATTTATTGTGGAGGGGAAAATGGCAGAAATAGAAAATGGTAAGGATCTGATCAGTGTATTATGGAGCGGAGCGGATATTTTACGCTCAAAGATGGATGCAAATAAGGTCACAAATGTTTTCAGTACATTGTTTTGAAAGGGAAGATTATGAGAGCTTATTCAGAAGCATATTTAAGTGATGTTGTAGAAAATCAAGGGAAATTATTCGATTTTGTGGCACATACTTTTCCGGAAAATGACACGGAAGATTTTATCAATACCTATATGAAAAGCAAAACGAGAAAGAGTATTGATGATTCTATGGCATATGTGAATACGATGGATGCGAAAGAATTATGGAATTATTTTATAGATACGGAAAAGTATCATTTAAAAAAAGGAAAGGCATTAGGTGGTTTTATGCCAGACTGGATTGGAGAATTTTACGCATATTATCAATGGTACTATAATCTGCCAAGTCGTGAGGTGGTAAAGAAGATTCCTTTAGATTTTTTGGAAAAAGTTTATTATGGACTTCATGATCTGGATCTGGCTTTGGCTGTGCAGAAAGTGGGCGTAGGGGAATGAATATAATTTGTTTTCATAATCCAGACGAAAAAAACGGTTATTTGAGTAACTGGTTTTATTCTGAATTTTCAGTAGATGATGTGAAGTTTAATTCGATAGAACAGTTTATGATGTATAAAAAAGCAATGTGTTTTTCTGATTCTATTATTGCAAAACAGATTTTGGATGCAAAGGATACAGCCGAAATGAAAACCTTGGGACGCTGTGTATCTGAATATAACGATAATATTTGGAATGGAATACGGCAGATTATTGTTTATGAGGGACTTTTAGCGAAATTTTCGCAGAATATAGAATTAAAAGAACAACTAAAAAATACAAAAAATGCTATTTTGGCAGAGTGTGCAGTGAAGGATAGAATTTGGGGGATAGGCCTGTCCATGAATGATCCCAGACGTTTGGAAATAAATCAGTGGTTAGGGATGAATTTATTGGGATATACGTTGATGATGGTGAGAAATAGAGTGTGATAGTTTGGGAACAGCGTAAAGTTTCTGAAATGTGCTCTATTGCCACCGGAAAGAGTAATACACAGGATAAAATAGAAGATGGAGAATATCCATTTTTTGTGCGTTCTCCGATAATAGAGAGGAGCAATAAATACCTTTATGATGAAGAAGCAGTATTAACTGTTGGAGATGGTGTTGGAACAGGAAAAGTGTTTCATTACGTCAATGGAAAATATGACTTACATCAGCGTTGTTATAGGATGTATGACTTTTCAGACAAACTGAAAGTATTTTTTTCAAGTATTTTCAAAAATGTTCTATAGACGAGTAATGGCAATGACTGCCAAAACATCGGTTGATTCGGTACGCATGGAAATGATTGCGGACATGGAAATACCGGTTCCATCAATTGAAGAACAAATACAAATAAGTAGATATTTAGAAGACTTTGGAAATGGATTTTATTGTATGGTAATTAAAGAACAGGCATTGAAATGTTTGTCGTATAGAGAATGTGAGGTGCTTTCATGATAGGAGAAGGTAGAGAAGCTAAAAAAGATAATGATTTATTTTTTTTATGCGGTTTGATTGATCATATCGCCAGAAAAACGAAAAATGTTCGGGCTCATGTAGTTAATTGTTTGGGAAAAAAGAGATTAGAAAAAATATATGATCTGGCAGATGTTTACCATTGTGATAATATTGACCGGGTTAGTGATGATTTTATAAAAGAAGCTCATATAGAAATGGGGACATTTGATAATGAAGGAGAGTGTGGTTATTCTATTCCTTCCTGTTGGGATATAGGTAAAGTGTATAAGAGATTAATAAAAATGGTAGCAGAGGATGAAAAAATTGAAGTAATCGATGCTTTGATAAAGGTGTATAATTCGTTTATTAGTTTAAAAATTGATGATTACAATAGCAGTGTTTATTATGAAAATCCCTCTTATATATTTGAATCATATCGAGAAGGAAAGATGTTATAAAAACGCTTTTGATAAAAAATTGAAACTGCATTTTGTAAACTTTGTGGGGAAATTAAGCCGCTCTTGCTCCAAGTTGTTTTGCAATTATTATAAACAATGGATTGAAGTGTATAAGAGAGATGCTGTGCGAGAAGCGACTATGGCAAAATATCAGATGACCTGGAAATGGGTGGCAAAGCTAGTGCCGCAATTGAAAATATCGGAGCTTACCCGGACAGCATACCAGCAGCTTTTAAATGATTATGCCAAAGAACATGAAAGGCAGACAACACTGGACTTTCATCATCAATTGAAGGGGGATTTCTTCCTACCCATATCTGCATATTATCCAGGAACTGGAAAACAAAGATGTCGATCTGGTAATGAGGACATTGTCCGGTCTGTAACAATTATTGAAAACGCTTACGCTGATCATTTCTGACAGTATCAGGATAATCTCCCGACATAAATAAGAGGGACAAACATATACATGAATATATAATACTGATCTTAATAAGAAGGTGGAGTATATTCATGAATCGTATAAAACATAAAAAAATAATTGCTGCTGTTGTCATTTTTCTTTTGGTGGCAGCGGCATTTTATATAAAATCCGGAAGAAATATAACGGGCGGCAGCGGACTGCTTTCGCATCCCTCGGTAAGGCACAGCGGAAATGTGCAGGAAATCAGGAAGACATTTGACGATTTTATGCTGCAGATTTTTCGCAGTCTGGTTTCGGAGGATACCCTGACTCTGAATTATACCTTGAAAGATCCGGAAGCGTATGATGTAAAAATGGATAAGCCCACGTTGGGCAGGTATAGTCTGTCCGATTTTAAGGATGGGATCATGATGGACGAAAACTGGCTGTCTTCATTGGAGCAGTTTGATTATACGGCACTGAACGAGGAACAGAAGCTGGAATATGATATATTGCATACAAAGCTCCGGACAGAATTGAAAAGCTCGGATGTATTGGAGTATATGGAATGTCTGGGACCGACTTCCGGTATTCAGGCACAGCTTCCTCTAATATTGGCTGAGTACCATTTCTGGGACAAAGGCGATGTGGAGGATTATCTGCAGCTGCTACGGCAGCTTCCGGACTATTTTTTGCAGATCATTACATTTGAGCAGATGAAATCCGAGAAAGGGTTATTTATGGGAGATGATACCTGCGAGGCGATCTTGAAACAATGCCGGGATTTTATAGCAGAGCCGGAAGAAAATTATCTGCTGGAGTCCTTTGATAAAAGGATTCAGTCAATGAAGAAGCTTACAGAGGGAGAACGGAAAAAATACCGGCAGCTTAACAGGAAAGCGGTAGAGGAGAGTGTCCTGCCGGCTTATGAGCAGCTGATCAATGCGTTAGAACAGTTAAAGGGAACAGGGAATAATAAAGGTGGACTGTGCAAGCTTCCGAAAGGAAAGAAATATTATGAATATCTGATGGAATCCATGACGGGATCGGCAAGGAGCATCCGGGAGATTGACAGACTGGTGGAAACAGAACTGAAGTCTTCTCAAAAAGCAATGGCACAGATCATGACCGGATCGCCGGAGGCATATTATGATTCGGAGGATTTTCAATATCCGTGTGTGGATCCGGCTCAAACAGTGGAATATCTCAGGACACAGATGGAGAAAGACTTTGAGAGTCTGCCGGAGAATGTCAAGTGTCAGGTGAAATATGTGGATGCATCTCTGGAGGAAAGTCTGAGTCCGGCACTTTATCTTACTTCACCTATTGACGATTATAAAGACAATGTAGTATATCTTAATCAGAGTGATGATTATGACCTTACACAATGTTTTTCGACAATTGCCCATGAATCATATCCGGGACATTTATATCAGAATGCATATTTTTTGTCGCAGGATCCGGCCCCCTTTCGGCGTATTGTCAGTGTAGGCGGCTATGCAGAAGGATGGGGGACATATGCGGAGAGATATAGTTATAGTCTGGCCGGCATGAGTGATGAAATGGCACAGCTGCATCAGCATAACCTTATCGCGACGCTGTGCCTGTATGCAAAAGCGGATATAAATGTAAATTATTATGGATGGAACAGCAAAAAACTGGCGGCATATTTAAAAGACTTTGGTTTTAGCATAGATCAGTCTCTGGTCATATACAAGTCTGTGATCGCAGAGCCGGTGAGCTATATGCAGTATACGTTGGGATATTTAGAGATCAATGAGCTTGTGAGGCAGGCAGAATCATCACTGGGAGACCGTTTTTCCCTAAAGGAATTTCATAAATTCTATCTGGGAACCGGGCCTGTCCCATTTATTGTACTACAAGATCGTCTGGATGAATGGATACAGACACAGAAAAAAACAGATGCGGCAGTGGATGGGAAGACATCCCGCCGATGAAAATATATGACAGATGAGGAAATCTGTGGATCGGATGACAGGAGGAAAAGAATATGAGCCGTACACATAAGATAGCTCTGCGCGGAATGTTGATCGCAGTGGCCTTTGTATTGTCCTGGCTGGAGGCACAGCTGCCCCCTTTGGGAATGGTGCCGGGAGTAAAACTCGGACTTACCAATCTGGCAGTTTTGATAGCAGTATATCGTCTGGGCGCGGTTGATGCCATGATGATCAATATTGTTCGGATCCTTTTGGTTTCGTTTACCTTTGGGAACATGTTCTCGCTATGGTATAGTCTGGCCGGGGGGATGCTTAGTACTATTGTCATGCTGGCATTACACCGTACCGGGAAATTCCACCTTCCGGTGGTCAGCATAGCAGGTGGTGTTGTCCATAATATTGGACAGATTCTGGTAGCTATGGTCGTGCTGGGATCTTCCGGTGTGGTATATTACATGGGTGTATTATGGTTTAGCGGAATGATCGCAGGAGCACTGGTAGGACTGATCGGGGCAGGAGTGGTACACAGACTGCCGGAGAATGATGTATATAAATGATTCCCGAGAGCTCCGGTTAAGAGTTTTTCTGAAATAAAGTTATGTGCAAAGATTGCATACGACGATATTGTCATAACTTTTTATTATCTTTCATAGGATAAAAGAGACGATTGCAAATGGGGGAGGTATCTATGGAAGATAAACTGGAAGAGATCATCAGGCAATATCCCTGTCAGGTCAGATCAAGGCGACGGACGAGAGGTGCATTTTTGTTGGAGACAGATCAAGGACTTCGTCTTTTGAAAGAATATTCTGCCAGCCGGCCGAGGATAGAGTTTGAGGAGAGGATCAAGGAGCAGCTGGTTCTTCGGGGTAATCTGCTGGTAGATAATACATATAAAAATAAAAAGGAAGAGTATTTTACCAGAGACCGGTACCGCAATAACTGGATCATGCGCCGGTGGTATGCCGGGACAGAGTGTGATATCAGGGATGCTCAGAGTATAGCAAGGTGTGCCTCCTATTTAGGAAAGCTGCATACTCTTCTTAAAACAGGACAGACGGACACAAACTATATCCAAAAGGAAAGCATACAGCAGGAGATGGAGCGGCATAATAAAGAACTAAAGCGTGTCCGCAGTTATATCCGGGGGAAAAAGCAAAAGAAAGAGATGGAAATATGTCTGTTAGATTCATTTGATACCTATTACGGGCAGGCATGTCTGGCTCAGACGGTTCTGCAGGAGAGTGGATATGATAAGCTGTGGCAGTCTACTTTGGAGGAGGGACGCATTAGTCATGGCAGTTATAATTATCATAACGTACTTATGAATGGAAAGGATATTGTCATTACAAATTTTGACAGATCAGAGGTGGGGATCCAGATCAGGGATCTCTATGATTTCCTCAGGAAAGTTATGGAAAAAAATGCATGGAAACCGGAGCTTGGAGAAAATATTATCCGGGAGTATATCGGACAGAGGGAAATGGAGCCGGCTGAGAAGACACTGCTTTATGCAATGTTACTTTATCCGGAGAAATATTGGAAATTGGTTAATTTCTATTATAATAGCCGAAAGTCCTGGATGTCAGCCCGCAATCTGGATAAATTATTAAAGATACGCAGTCAGGAGGAACAGAGAAATGAATTTCTGGAGAAAGCAAGGGAGCTGTTGATAGAATGACATACCCCTTTCTATTTTTTGTCGTCTGTGTTAAACTGTTTTGGAAAACGTAGGTTTCCGGACAGGACACAGGCGATATTTTTGATTTGGAAAAGGTTGTTGGATATGCAGAGAGAGAAAAGCTTAAAGTATCATTTAAATAAATGTAAGATAGGACTGTGGATAGCAGCACTGTGCCTGATACTTGGAATGGCAGGATGTACATCGGCGGGCAGTCAGGAGACCAGACAGACGGTTACGGGGAGTGCAGGCAGCAAAAGCTCCGACATAGAGGGCGTGGTTACTGCCAATGATACGGTAAACGGACAACTCACATTGAAAGATCTGGGAGGCAGTATGGAGACAACGATCAGTTATGATGCTTCCGCAAAGATGACAGATCGTTATGGACAGGAGAGAGACGGCAGTGAGATAGAAATTGGGGAGATCCTTCAGGCAAAATATGATAATGCTTCCGGGAGACTTTTGGAAACCGGGATACCGGAGGATGTGTGGGAATACCAGGAGGTTGATGATTATAAGGTCGACAGCAGCGAGGGAAGCATTTCTTTTGCCGACCGCAAATATAAATATACCGATGATACGCTGGTGTCCGCAGGAGGAAAGACGATTTCGCTGATGGAGATCAATCCGCAGGATGTATTGACGGTCCGGGGGATTGGATATAATGTGTATTCCGTGGTACGGGCAAAGGGACACGGTTATATACGCCTTGCAAATTACAAGGACTTTATCGGGGGGATGATCGAAGTAGGCAGTGACCTGATCCTGCCGGTGGCGAAAAATATGCTGCTCACTGTCCGGGAGGGCAGCTACAAAGTGATCCTGTGTAAGGATCATTCTACAGCAGTAAAGAATGTGATCGTCCGGGAGGGGAAGGAAGTAACTCTTGATTTTAGTGATTATAAGCCGGCAGACAGACATATTGGTATCATTACATTTGATATTGAACCTGCAGGGGCGGATCTTACGATCAATGGGACGGCAGTCGGTTATACGAAACCTATCGCGCTTGCATATGGAACATATCAGATTCAGGTATCTATGACGGGATATACGACATATAAGGGGACTCTGGATGTGGCAGAGTCAAAAGGAACTACCGTAAAGATCAATCTGGTAGAAGAGAAAGCGGAAGCGGCAGAGACGACAACATCACCGTCCTCATCCCAAAAGTCAAATAAGAAATCAAGTGGATCAACACAGACGAAAAAGATGGACAGTGATCATACGATTACCGTTTCGGCACCGGAGGGGGCGGAGGTATATCTGGATAATGTGTATAAGGGAATCGCACCGTGCAGCTTTACCAAGATCATTGGTTCCCAGACGATTTCCCTTCGGAAGGATGGATATACGCCGAAAAGTTATTCGGTGGATGTTTTGGATGATGGGGAAGATGTCAAATTAAGCTTTTCTGATCTGAAGGAGAGTTCTGATGCAACAGAAGAGACAGAAGCACCTGCGACGCCGGCAGCGTCTCCCTGATAGCTGACGAATGCTGCGGTCAGACAAGGAGGTTAAGGCAATTCTGGGAGGGCAAAAGCGGTGGACCGGTCTTTTTTATAAAAATATTAGAATTTCAGGTTGACAAGATGACTTTCAGAATACAAAATATACAAGGGACAACAAGGTATGTATCACGAATAGGAGGAAAAGAAATGGACTACAGGGATATCTACAAAGAGTGGCTGAGTAATCCTTACTTTGATGAGGATACGAAAAAAGAGCTTCAGGACATTGCAGATAATGATAATGAGATCAAGGAAAGATTCTATATGGATCTGGAATTTGGAACCGCAGGTTTGCGTGGGATTATTGGAGCAGGTACGAATCGTATGAATATTTATACGGTACGCAAGGCAACACAGGGTCTGGCAAATTATATCAATAAAGCGGGAAAGGCATCTCAGGGTGTAGCTATTGCTTTTGATTCCCGTCATATGTCACCGGAATTTGCTGATGAAGCAGCTTTGTGTCTGGCAGCTAATGGCATTAAAGCATATGTATTTGAGTCTCTTCGACCGACACCGGAGCTTTCATTTGCAGTACGTGAGCTGGGATGTGTTGCAGGTATTAATGTAACAGCAAGTCACAATCCGCCGGAATATAACGGATACAAGGTATATTGGGAGGATGGAGCACAGATCACACCTCCTCATGATACAGGTATCATGGATGAGGTTAAGGCTGTCACTGACTGGAATACAGTAAAGACAATGGAAAAGGAGGCAGCAAAGGAGAAGGATCTCTATGAAAATATCGGTGCTGCCATTGATGATAAATATATCGAAGAACTAAAGAAACAGGTTATTCACTGGGACAGCATTAAAGAAGTCGGAAAGGATCTCAAGATTGTCTATACACCGCTTCATGGTACAGGTAATATCCCGGCCAGAAGGGTACTGAAAGAAATCGGTTTTGAAAATGTATATGTTGTACCGGAGCAGGAGCTTCCTGACGGTGATTTCCCAACGGTCAGCTATCCAAATCCGGAGGCGGCTGAGGCCTTTGAACTGGCATTAAAGCTGGCAAAGGAAAAGGATGCCGATCTGGTGCTGGCAACGGATCCGGATGCGGATCGTCTCGGTGTATATGTCAAGGATACCAAGAGCGGAGAATATATTACATTGACAGGAAACATGTCAGGATGTCTGCTGGCTGATTATGAGATCTCTCAGAAAAAGGCAACACAGGGTCTTCCGGCAGATGGCAAGCTGATCAAAACGATCGTTACCTCCAATCTTGCAGATGCCATTGCAAAGGATTACGGTGTTGACCTGATCGAGGTACTTACAGGTTTTAAATATATCGGACAGCAGATACTGAATTTCGAGACTACTGGAAAAGGAACATATCTGTTTGGTTTTGAGGAAAGCTATGGCTGCCTGATCGGTACACATGCCAGAGATAAGGATGCGATCGTAGCAACGATGGCACTTTGTGAGGCAGCAGCTTATTACAAGACACAGAATATGACTCTCTGGGATGCAATGCTTGCTCTGTATGAGAGAGTCGGTTATTACAAGGATGGTGTGCAGGCTGTGACGATGAAGGGAATCGAAGGTCTTGCCAAGATTCAGGAGATCATGACAACCCTCCGCGAAAATCCACCGAAGGAATTCTGTGGCCATAAGGTGCTGTCATTCCGTGACTATCAGAAAGATATTATTACAGATGCAGCCACCGGTGAGACAAAGCCTACCGGTCTGCCAAAGTCCAATGTACTTTATTTTGATATGTCTGATAATGTATGGATGTGTGTACGCCCATCCGGAACAGAACCAAAAGTTAAATTCTATTACGGAGTTGTTGGAACATCATTGGAGGATGCAGATGCAAAATCCGAGGCCATGGCGAAGGCTGTTTCTGATATGGTAGCAGCAATGTAATACTTGCATGATGCAATGTATCATATATAAAATGTGAAAAACCGGATCAATTCCCCTCAAAGGGGAATTGATCCGGTTTTTATGGTGCGGGAAGTCTTAGTTATCAATTTCCGGGCTGGTGTATTTTGCGAAAAACATTTGGAGTACAGCCATATCTTTGCAGAAACATTTTTGAATAATAACTCAGGTGGTTAAAACCGCAGGAAGTTGCAATCTGTGTGATACTGAAAGCGGTATCACTCAGAAGGTTGCAGCTGATCTCTAACCGGTAATCATTTAGGAAAGAAACCGGTGACTGAGAGAGATATTTTTGAAATATCTTGCAGCATTTACTCCGGCTCACCATGCCGGCGGCCGCAATATCGGTGAGAGTAATATGTTCCTGATAATGTTTATAGATATAAGAAACCATTTGTTTTTGCGTCTGGATATCGGGATTTTCACATCCGGATGCAATATGCTCTTCAATATCACAGCATTTATAGATCAGACTCCATATTTCATGAAAGAAACCCAAAAGACGAAATTCATGACAGCTTTCTTGGATCTGATGACAGAGACGTACCCGATAAAAAAGCTCTGAGAGCTTAGGCCCGGATGGGTCGCTTTGTGGGATGATCACGACATCTGTCGCGTAATGCAGTACAGGATAAACAAACCGGCGGTATAGATGATTGGATGCCTTGAACAGTTCCGGATGGATCAATATTACCATGAATTCACATTCCTGTCGCCGGTTATCATATCCATAGTGAAGCTGACGGGAATTTATAAAAATCGTATCACCTTTTTGGAGCAGATATTTATGACCGTTTACATCATAATACATCTCTCCATCAAAGATATAAAGCAGCTCGATATCATCATGCCAATGGCAGAGAGCCCGCATATTTGCGAAATTTGACAGGAGTCTTTCCTGAACGGCATAGGAGATATCAGGGGAATCATAATGGATTACCTCTGATGCATCCTGCATCACTTCTAGTTCAATCATATTATAAAAATCCTCCACAAAACAAATACAATAATTAAAAAGACCGGTTCAAAATTGATATTTTTGTATCTGGTTCTATTGTATCATATTTTTATGAAAGAAAGAATACATAGTTGCACAAAGAAAAGGAGGAAATCATATGGGACGTAAGTGTTTCAAAAAATGCATGGCATTTATGCTGAGTGCATCCATGATACTGACTATGAGCGGAATGTCAGATCTGGCATCGGCAGCCAAGGGAAAGGCACAGAAAAAGTTGGCGTTAAGCAAGAAAACGCTTACTTTAAAGGCAGGCCAGTCAAAGAAACTGACGGTAAAGAACAAGCCTGCAAAGGCAAAATTAAAATGGTCTACCAGCAACAAAAAAGTGGCAACAGTAAAAAAAGGTAAAGTAAAGGCACTGAAAAAAGGAAGCGCTAAGATTACATGTAAAGTAACATACAGGCAGAAAGGCAAAAAAGTCACCAAGAAGCTGACAGCAAAGGTTAAAGTAACGGCAAAGAAGACCGTGAAAACTACCAAAGCACCTGCTACGAAGGCACCTGTTACAAATGCACCGGCTGCATCAGCAAGTGCAAGCACAGGAGCAATCGTGACAAAAGCCCCTGTTGCAAGTAATGTACCTGCAGTCAGCAGTAAGCCGGAGGATACAAATGTACCTGAGACACCGGCCGCAGCCACAGAGACACCTTCAGCAGCACCGACTGCCACACCTGTTATTACAGAGCCTCCATATACCGGAGAATGGAATAAAGAGGAGTGGAAGACAAAACTGGTACCTGTTACTCATGATGAAGAAACAGAGAAGCTCTTAAAGGAGTCCAATATAGGCGAGGAGCATCAGTCAGCAAACGGTATTACCACCAAGGACAATGGTCTTATGAGAAAGGAACTCTCTTCTCAGGATCTGATGAGTGCAATGTCTCTTGGCTGGAATCTGGGAAATCAGATGGAGCAGTCTAACTGTATGGGACACTGGAATACAGTTAAAGAATGTGAGACAAGTGCCGGAAATCCGGTAGCAAAACAGAAGACATTTGATGGTCTGAAGAGCTATGGAGTAAATACCGTTCGTGTTCCGGTAGCATGGTCAAACTTTATGTCTGATGATGGAACTTATACAATTAATGAGGAGTTGTTTGATCGTGTAGAGGAAATTATCAATTATGCATTAAATGATGAGATGTATGTCATCATCAACATCCATTGGGATGGCGGATGGTGGGGAATGTTTGGTGCAGAGGAATATGATGCCAAAGAAACTCCGATCCGTGATGAGGCATGGAAGAAATATGAAGCTTTCTGGACACAGATTGCAAACCGTTATAAAGAGTATTCTGATCATTTGATCTTTGAAGGAGCAAATGAAGAGCTCAGCGGTCGTCTTAACGATGATTATAATCATCCGGAGAAAGGACAGTCTAACCAGACCGGTAAGCTTCCAAAGGATGCGAATGCAATTTATGAGCTGGTAAATCAGATCAATCAGAAATTTGTTGATATCGTAAGAAGCACAGGTGGAAACAACTTATATCGTCATCTGCTGATTCCTGGAACAGGAAATGAGTCATGTGTTATCGGTGGTTACAAGGGAGATGCATACAAGACAGACGGTACAATGGACGTTCGTTATAAGATGCCGAAGGATACAGAGGAGAATGGTCATTCCAAACTCAGTGTATCTGTTCACTATTATGATCCGACAACTTATGGTATTTCCGCAACATCTACAACCTCTTGGGGATATCGTGATTCCTGGGGAACAGATTATGATTATCAGTATATGAAAGAAAACCTTGGACGTCTGAAGAAATTCACCGATGATGGTTATGCAGTGATCATTGGTGAGTGTGGATGTGTAAAGGGCTACAAGGATAATGTAATTGATTTCACAAGAGAGCTTTTTACAGAGTGTCTGAACAGTGGTTATTGTCCGGTTCTCTGGGATGAAGGCCATTACTATGAGAGAAGGAAAGGTTATTTCGCATATGGTGATGTCGGAGAGCTTTTTGCGGAGATCACAGGCAACACGGTTCCGGAGCTTCCAAAGAATGCTAAGCTTGTTAATACAGGTGTATCAAGGGTTCCGATAGTAGATAATCCGAATCCGAAGGTTGTATATACCTGGGAAGGTGAGTTCATGCGCCATACCGGTGATCCGGAAGCAGCCATAGTCGCTAAGAAGAGAGGAGATGTATTCCATCCGGTATATCATGGTATCGGATATACAAACAGCATCACTGATTCGGAGGGCAATCCGACAGATGAGCTTAAGGCGGTCATCGATAAAGAATACTGGAATATCCAATTGTCAACAGACTGGAGCAAAATTAAAGAGCCTTGCGTCAGAATATATCCGGCAGACAATGATGAGAGTAAAGGCTCTGACCTTCAGATTGGTTATGTGGAGAAAGAGAAATCTGCAGCAAGATTTGATGTCGATTATGATCAGAATACAAATCAGATCTGGGTTGGTAAATATGTAAAGGTTGATGCGGATAACCTGAAAGGTGATTATCCATGGCTTTGGATCACAACAAACACATATACCGGCTGCTCTTATGTCAAGATTGAGGTCTGTGATGGAGCGTACAATGCAGATGGAAGTGAATTTACAAAATAATGGTTTCTTCCTTAACAAGATGATATAAATTTGCAGAAGGCAGGGCAGAGCTCCTTTTGGAGTCTCTGCTCTTCCTTTTTTGGTGTATAGGAAAATGCTCGTAGTGTAGAGGGAAGCCAACGAGAATTGCGAAGCAATTCTTGGAGGGCAAAACGCTGGTTTTGCCCTTTTTTGGTGTATAGGAAAATGCTCGTAGCGTAGAGAGAAGCCAACGAGAATTGCGAAGCAATTCTTGGAGGGCAAAACGCTGGTTTTGCCCTTTTTTATTGTGCCGGGAAGGGCAAAACACCGGATTTGTCCCTTTTGCGTTGACGAATTACAGTCAATCAATTATAATAATAACACAAGCTTTTTTTGAAACCTTCTATACGATTGTGTAGAAGGTTTTCGTATTTTGGTGACAGTTTCGCACTGCGAAGGAAATGGGGATTTTGCAGGATGCGGTAGATGTAAAAATATAGAATGAATTGGAGGAGACTATGCAGGAAAAGTTAGATCAATGGATTAACTGGGTGGAGTATGACGAATTGCTGGCGGGCAGACATAATGCCCCTCATAATATTTTAGGACTTCATGATTTTGGGAAGGGACAGGTATTTACGGTTTATCGTCCGGAGGCAAAATCCGTTACGGTGACGGATATGCGTGGAAATCATCCGACGGAACTGGAAGAGGTTGAAGAGG
This sequence comes from Lachnospiraceae bacterium, assembly GCA_022774505.1. Classification (GTDB taxonomy): domain Bacteria; phylum Bacillota; class Clostridia; order Lachnospirales; family Lachnospiraceae; genus Jutongia. The sequence goes on along the minus strand of JALFLW010000081.1, from coordinate 5,257 downwards.
GCAGCGGTTTTTTTGGAAAATATGTAGAAACAAGAAAAAAGCTGAAAGCTCCGTATCTGTTGAATATTAAATATGGTGAAGGTGACGTGGTAGTGACGGCAGACCCTTATAGCTTTCAGCCACAGATTTCCAGCCTGGATCTGTATCTGTTTGCAGAGGGAAAGCATTATCAGATATTCGACAAGCTGGGTGCACATCCTATGGAGATCAATGGTGTCAAGGGGACATATTTTGCTGTGTGGGCACCTCATGCAAGAGCTGTCAGTGTCGTAGGCAATTTTAATATGTGGGATGGCAGACTCCATCCTATGAGGACACTGGAGGTGTCCGGGGTCTATGAGCTGTTTATTCCGGGTGTAGAACCGTGGGCAGTATACAAGTATCAGATCCTTACGAGAAATGAAGAGATCCTGATGAAGGCAGATCCTTATGCAAACTGTGCGGAGCTTCGTCCGGATAATGCATCTGTAGTTGCGGATCTGCGGGGATTCCGCTGGACTGACAGAAAGTGGATGACTGGCAGAAGGAGAGAGACAAGAGAGAGCCGCAGAAAGGAACCGATGACTATTTATGAGGTTCATCCGGGATCATGGCGCAAGAAGGATGATGGCACGGAGGATGGCTTTTATAATTATAGAGAGCTGGCAGTAGAGCTTGCGGCGTATGTGAAGGAAATGGGATATACCCATGTAGAGCTTATGGGGATTGCGGAGCATCCGTTTGACGGCTCCTGGGGCTATCAGGTGACGGGCTATTATGCACCGACCAGGAGATACGGCTCGCCGGAGGATTTTATGTATTTTGTCGATTATATGCATAGTCAGGGGATCAGTGTGATCCTTGACTGGGTTCCGGCACATTTCCCGAAAGATGCACATGGACTGGCACAGTTTGATGGTCAGCCTCTCTATGAGCATCCGGATAAAAGGCGGGGAGAGCATCCGCATTGGGGAACGCTGATCTTTAATTACAAAAAGAAAGAGGTCGAAAATTTCCTTCTCGCCAATGGTTTGTTCTGGCTTAAAAAATTCCATGTAGATGGACTGAGAGTGGATGCTGTAGCATCAATGCTCTATCTGGATTATGGCAAGAACGATGGAGAGTGGCTTCCAAATGAAAAGGGCGGAAATGAGAACTTTGATGCGATCCATCTATTCCAGCATATGAATCAGGTATTTGAGAAAGAAGAGCCGGGAACTTTGGTGATTGCTGAGGAATCTACAGCATGGGAAGGAGTTACCGCACCGGCACGGATGGGTGGATTAGGCTTCTTATTCAAATGGAATATGGGATGGATGAATGACTTTTTGGAGTATATGCATATGGATCCACTGTTCCGTGGTCCAAATCATGGCAGATTGACATTTAGTATCCAGTATGCATATAGTGAGAATTTCATTCAGGTGCTTTCTCATGATGAGGTAGTTCACGGAAAAGGTTCTATGATCAATAAGATGCCGGGAGAGCTGGATGCAAAATTTGCCAATCTTCGGACTGCATATGGATTTATGTATGGTCATCCGGGCAAAAAGCTTCTTTTCATGGGGCAGGAATTTGCACAATTCCGTGAGTGGAGTGAGGCAAGGAGTCTCGACTGGGAACTTTTAGGAGAGGAAAGAAATCATCAGATGCAGGATTACATAAAGGCATTAAATAAGCTTTATCAGGAGTATGATGCTTTGTATGCAAATGATTTCGATCCGATCGGATTTGAGTGGATGAGCTGTGAAAATGCGGATATGAGTGTTGTTACTTTTGTGCGCCGTGGAACAAGTGCTAAAAAGCAGCTGTTATTCCTTTGCAATTTTACTCCGGTTACAAGAGAGGATATGCTGTTTGGTGTGCCATGTCCGGGGACATACAAGGAAATATTATCTTCGGATGAAGAGCGTTTCGGAGGCACCGGTATTGTCAATCCAAAGGTGCTGACTGCATCAGGAGAGCCGTGTGATGGCAGGGAGTATTCTATTCAGATGACGCTGCCACCATTGTCTGTGACCGTATATGAATATGATTATAAAGAAAAATAAATCGGGATTAAGAGAAAAGTAGAAAGAAATATTTCTATGACAAAAAGATCTGGTCTGTATAACATGCAAACCAGATCTTTTTAAGTGTATAGGAAAATGCCGGTAACGTAGAGGAAAGACAAAACGCTGGATCCTGTCTTATTTTCTGATATAGCTTCCTGCGACATAACCTGTCACGACATTGTTTTTTCCTTTAGAAAAAGCAACCTTGTACCAGATGGCCTTTTTGACCTTTTTTGTGCCAAGAAGAGGGAGTGCCGTATTTTTTGGGATGCTTGTGATCAGTTTCCCGGAGGTGCCTGCTGTTTTGCGCAGATTTAATACGGTGGTCGTGTTTCCCTGAGCATAATATGTCATAGAAAGCTTTGTTTTATTGTATCCATCATAAATTTTCGATTTTGTATAGTAGCGGTAATGATAGAATTTACTGTTGTTTTTTAAGTAAGTGATCCCGGCATATTCTACAGGTATTCCCTTTTTGAGTTTTATTTGTACTGCTGATCCTTTGGCCGGTTTTTTATATAATGTGCCTGCTTTTTTGGTGATCCCAACCTGACCGGAAGTTTTTGTTGCTGCCGTGATGTAGGTGAAACCGGAATAGATCGTTTCTGTGGAATTTTTGCAATAAGCCCGTATTTTATAATAATACTCATGATTTTTGAATAATCCGGTATTTGTCCATGTTGTCAGGTCAACGTCATTTAACTGTTTCATCTTCGTATAAGAACCATTGTAGGAATTTTTACGGTAAATCTGGTATCCGTCAGCATCTTCAACATCTTCCCAGGAAAGAGAAATCTTTTGTGCATACGATTTTGCAGAAAGATTTTTGACATTGTTCAGTGAATCGACATCCTGATCGGAGGGATCCTCTGTAGAAGCTCCCAGATTAAAGGTAGGAGAGGATGGACTGCTGTTGGTATACCAGAAGTTCATATCGACATTACCGGAAATACCATCAACGGATCCATTACTGGAATACTGCCACATACAGTAATTACCATCGAATTTCAGTGTAGAATTATTTACCGTATTATTGTAGCGTGCGATCCAGATCTCATATTTCTGGGAAAGCTTCTGACCGTCCATCTGGTTATTCAGCTCATTTATACCGGTATAGATCATAGGAGTGTACCCGTTTTGCTTTATAATATCGCAGAATGCCGTGCAGATAGCGGTATTTGTCTCCTTGGAAAGACCGGCATGACGGCTGTTAGCATTTAATTCCCAATCAATGACTACCGGCATTTTAATGGATGACCGGTATGTTTCGATGGTTTTTACAACATACTGTGCTTCCTGGACAGCTTCATCTACATTGACGGCTTCTGTCCAAAAATAAATCCCCAGGGGGATCCCGGCGGCTATGGCATCTTTTGCATATGTGGTAAATTTCGTGTCTGTTGTAAGAGAGCCTTGGGAGTAACCACGGTATCCCGCACGAAGGATTGCAAAGTCAATGCCGTCAGCCTTGACTTTCTTCCAATTGATCGAACCTTGATGATAAGATACATCAATACCGTTGTAAATCTTCATATTATCAAATCGGGAATCGTGGGAGTATGTAGTACCGGTATAACTGCTTGTGGAGCTTTTTGTACGCAGGTTTGAAGTCACGCCTGCTGCAGCTGTGTTAGCCGGACAGGCTATAGATGTGACTGCCAGAGACAAGGATAAGATGAGGGCGGTCATAAAATTTTTTTTCATAATTTCCTCCTGTATTTTCAATGTTGATCGAATATTTAGTATCATTTAAGTGGAGTTTACTACATATTTTTGTCAAAAAAAAGTTAGTCTAAAATATAATTAAGTAGAAAAAAAGCCCCAACCCGATAGTCATCTATCAAATTAGGACCTTCAATGCGCGATCAGGGGTTCGAACCCTGGACACCCTGATTAAGAGTCAGGTGCTCTGCCAGCTGAGCTAATCGCGCCCATATATTATCATTTTGCGACAACGAGATTATTATATACAAGCTTACGACAAAATGCAACCCCTTTTTTAAAAAAAATTGTAAAATTTATGAAAGTTTTTTTAAGAAGGAGATAAGGGGACTTTGCAATGCCGTAAAATCGTGCTATACTGAGACACATTAACAGGTATAGCAGATATTTATTTTTGTTTGAATGGAAGAGGAGATCATAATGGATATAATTCAGTTAAAAAGAAAGGGGTGTATCATGCTTGCCGTTTTATTATGTGCAGGGATGATACAAAGTACAGCTGTTCCTGTGCAGGCAGTCGGCAGGACGACAGTTACCGTCAGTAAAAGGACAAAGACAACAGCCAGACTTCAGATAAAGAAGCTGAAAGGTGTCACCGGGTATCAGGTTTTCACTTCATCTGCCAAAAAGGGCAAGTATGTTCAGATTGGTGCAACGAGGACGACTTCTTTCAAATTAAGTAAACTTAAGAAAAATAAGATCTACTATGTAAAGGTGCGGGCGTATAATACTTCTGGTTCACGGATTACGACGGGAAAGTATTCCGCAGCAGTAAAAATTGACAAATATGTTGCAGTAACGATATCGGATAAATATGCGGCACAGGTGCTTGAGCTGGTTAATCAGGAGCGTAAAAAAGAGAAATTGCCGGCATTAAAAGCAAGTGAAGCATTGAATAAAGCTGCAAATATCCGTGCCAAGGAACTGGTGACACATAATTCACCGAACAGACCGGACGGCAGAAATGGCTGTAGTGTATTGACAGATCAGAAGATTGTATACCAGACAGCAGGTGAAAATATCGCTTCCGGCTGCAAGACGCCGAAAGAGGTTGTGGAGAAGTGGATGGCAGATGCCGGACATCGTGCACAGATCATGTCGAAGGATTATACGTCTATGGGAGTGGGATACTGTAGTTCTTCAAAAGGAGAAAAGTATTATTGGTCACAGCTTTTTATGGATTAGTGGCTGCAATAGCATTTTACCTTTCCCAGTACTTTTAAATCCGTGAGCTGTGACTTAAAATTTGTTTTGTCAGAAATCCTACTGATCTGCGTCAATTTTTAAGTCACCGCTCACGAAAAAAAATAAAAATTAAAAAAGGGGTTGCATTTTGTATAGTAATCTGTTATTATAGGTAAGTCGCTTGCAAAAGCACAGCGACATGAGCGCGATTAGCTCAGCTGGCAGAGCACCTGACTCTTAATCAGGGTGTCCAGGGTTCGAACCCCTGATCGCGCATATTTATGAAAGCATACGGTATTTGCCGGATGCTTTTTTTG
>JALFLW010000055.1 GCA_022774505.1 Lachnospiraceae bacterium | reverse complement strand
ATATCACACACCTCCATCTCATTTGCCATTCTCATCTTTCTCCTCCGGAAAAGGAACATATTGCATTAAATTACTTACCTTATGCTCTATCTCCAGCCGATACAGCATCAATCGAAGCAAATAATCGGGAATCTCCCGCTTCTCGGTAAACCATCCCTCTACAGTCCGCAAAGGAATACCAAAATATTTAGCAAACTCTTTCTGTGTCATCCCTGCCTGCTCCTTTGCAGCATTTAATATCTCTCTTTGTCTCATCTATGCCACCTCCCTTTACCATTCATTGTGTGGTTTCTTTGTATTTTTAATTTACCACTCATTGAATGGTTTGTCAACAAAAAAAGAACAGCACAATATTGCACTGTTCTTGTCCATTATAATTCAGCCCTTTTCCTACTCATCCTGCCGGATTTTTTTTACAATAGTTATTTCATGGAATATTCTGCTTCTCCGCTCTTCGCTGAAAATCATCCGGAAAACTCGATACACCCAATAAAACGGTAACAGCCAGTGATGCTTTTTCAGTACCGGACAATAATCATAATGCTCTTTTCCCGGAAACAGTCTTTTTAGCACATAAGCAGCCTTTGAAATACTTCCATCTTTTTTCCGGTACTGACTCATATTGTTTACTACTCTACGCTCTGTCGTACCATATGCACCTCAAGTCATATAATAGAATAATTATCGGAACAAAAAGGCATAAATCCCACTGCATATCCCACACTAAATACAACGCTATTATAATCCTCAACACCTGCTAACTTTACAGTTGGAACCCTTTCTCCATAAGGATATCTGCTGTTTTCTTTGTTCCTCCTGTTGGACTAAAAAAGGCTTCCACTGCAAGTATCAAAGCACACGCTGTCAGGCAAATATGACCGACTGATAGAGCCGTCAAAAATTATCTTTCTCAATTCTAAGCATGCGATATCCAATACCAATGTGCGTCTGGATATATTGCACTCCATTTTTCTCAGGCTCCAGTTTTTTTCGCAGTGTCGCCATAAAAACCCTAAGAGACGCAACATCGTTTTCCGAACACCGTCCCCAAATCTGCTGGGTAATATAGGTATGCGTCAATACCTTTCCCACATTACGGGATAGAATGCAGAGCAGCTTATATTCAATAGGCGTCAGATGCAGTTCTTCCCCCTTCAAATATGTGCAGCCAGCGGTATAATCTATCTTTAATTCACCATTTTCAAAAACAGAGGTTTCCAGCTGCTCCCCAGTCTGGGTTATGGCAAGCCGTCTTTGTGTGACACGGATACGGGCAAGCAGTTCTTCTACAGAAAACGGTTTTGTAATGTAATCATCTGCCCCTGCATCCAGTGCCTCTATTTTGTCCGTATCCTCACTTCTGGCGCTGATCACAATAATTGGCATGTTCGTCCAGGTACGGATTTTCTTTATTACCTCTACCCCTTCCATATCAGGAAGACCAAGATCCAGAAGAACGATATCCGGATTGTGGGAGGAAGCCTCCAGGATAGCCGAAGCTCCGTTTTCTGCTGCCAGATATTTATAATCATGTGTTTTTAATGTGGTAACGATCAGGTTCCGTATGGGTCTGTCATCCTCCACCACTAGGATTAATGTCTTATTCATTTAATGTCACCTCGCTTAAGGGTAAAGTAAAAGTAAAATTACATCCATGGGGATCATGGTCCGTCAGAGTCAGGGTTCCGTCATGGGCTTCTATGATAGAGTGGCAAAGTGCCAGGCCAAGTCCCAGGCTCCGGTGACTATCCGCAATTGTTGTTTTCCCTGTATAAAACATCTCAAAAATATGCGGCTTCATTTCTTCCGGAATTCCGGGGCCGTTATCTTCCACACTTACCTGTGCCTTCCCATCCGTTTTCTTTCCACGGATGCAGATAATGGAACCCAGAGGCGTATATTTTATTGCATTATCAATTAAATTTACCAGAACCTGTATAATAAGACGGACGTCCATACGTGCAAGAACCAGCTCTTCACAGTCTGCCACAATTTTATAAGCATCATGTTTCCGGCTGATATGACGCAGGGATTCTGCAATCACCTCATCTAAAAGCTGAACTGTAAATTTAAATTTCAATCTTCCATCATTCAGCCTGGTAATAGAAAGCAGATTTTCCACAACTCCGATCAACCACTCCGAATCGTCATAGATGTCTGTGTAGATCTGGTGCTTTGTAGATTCGTCCAGGCGTCCACTGTTGCTAAGCAGCATATCTGCATTGCCGGAAATGGAACAAAGCGGAGTCCGAAGGTCGTGGGAGATTGCCCGAAGAAGATCTGCCCGCAGCTGCTCATTCTTGGCTAAAACCGCATTTTTCTCTTTTTCCATAGCATTTTGCGCGTTCTCCATGGCAAGTGCACATTCGTTTATTACCGACAGCAGGATACTGTATTCAAAAGAATCCAGCGTTTCTTTTTGCAGCGGTATCCCGATTACGCCGTAAACATTATTCCCACTCCAAATCGCCAGATATAAGCATTTGGCCTTGGGGAAATGGTGCGTGGTTGCACCGGCACGCTGTCTGTTTTCATAGGTCCATCTGGCCACCTTCTGCTCTTCTGGTGTTAAAAATTCCTCGGTATCATTTTTTTCCCCGGAAAAAAGCTTTCCCTCTGACAAAGTTCCATCTTCCACAACATATGCTGTAATATTGCGGTTTAGCAAACGGATCAGCTGTGTACAGGTAACCCCAAGAATCTCCTTTTGTCCTTTTTCCTTCTGCAGCAGGCGGTCCGTATCAAACAGCACCTGTGTGCGAAAGGCAAGCTGCGCGGACAGCTTTGCATGTGTTTTCAGCTTTGCCGCAAGTGCTCCCGTAAGTACGGATGAAATAAGCATGATAAGAAAGGTCACCGGATATCCCACCGCATATGTCTGGAAAGACATCCTTGGCTCTGTGAGAAAAAAGCAAAATAAGAACACGCTTAAAAACGAACCAGCCACACTGCAAAGATACCCGTCTGTCACAATTGAGGTAAGTAAAACTCCCAGAATGTATATGGTTACAATATTCGTATCCGTAAAATTCAGCTTCTGAAACAACAGACCAATGAAAGTACATACTGCAAATATAAAAACCGTCAGAAAATAATCCCTTGCAGATGGTTTTTCCACATACCATGCAAACGGTCTTTTAGGATAAGTATTGTTTTTTACTACCTCCGGGATAATATGGATATCAATGTCCGGTACAATTTCAATCAGCTTTTCCGTCAAAGTTGCTTTTCCCCAAAAATGATTTCGTCTGGCGTTGCTCTGTCCGATCACAATTTTGGTAACATTGGACAGCTTGGCATACTCTGCAATCTGCACAGGCACATTTTCCCCATGGGTCATCACGATTTCCGCCCCAAGCTTTTCCGCATGCCGAATATGTTCTTCCAGCTTTTCTTTATCCATAGATTCTGCTTTTGTACCGGTCTGCACATACAAGGCTGTAAAACGTGCCTGCAACGCATTTGCCATCCTTGCTGCTGTATCTACTATTTTTTGATTCGAGGGTGCCGCAGACAGACAAACAAGAATATGTTCATCTGTTTGTCGGGTATCGTCCCCAATTTTCTGGCTCATCCTGCCTGTCCCCTTTTTCTGCTGTTTTGAAAATTATATCATGCGACTGTGCTATGGTCAAAAATCTTTTTTTAATCCCCTGCCTGTCCATCAAAAATTATAATTTCAACTTCTTTATATTGACTTTTAAACTCGTGAACCGCTTTTAACAATTCCTCATCCGAAAGAGTATTCAAAAACAGTATCTTCGATGAAGGCTGCTTCTCTTCCCGTTTGTCTTTGACAGTTTCCTGGATGGAATCCAAAAACTGATCTGCTTTATTGGCAATATAAAACCCAAGCACAAACATACTAAATACCGCAACTGTAAGCATACCCGATGCCATTACACTCACCTCTTTATCAGTCTCTTCAGAGCAGATGCACTATATGTGGAAGCATTTCTGAAGGGCTCTGTATTCTCCTAATACCAGTAATTTATTATTCTCTGCAAAATACGTATCCGGAGAAATTGCAATACTGAATTCCCCTTCTTTTTTTACTGCCAGGATATTAATGTTGTAGCGTTTTCTGATATCCAGTTCCCCAACGGTTTTTCCAACCCATTCTTCTGGCACCTCCACCTCGAAGATTGCATGGGATGCATCCACTTCCATATAGTCCAAGATATGATCATCTGTATAACGGATAGAGGCCCATTTTGCCACCTGCTTTTCCGGATAAACCACCTTATCGGCACCGTTTCGCAAAAGAAATTTTTCCTGAACATCGCGTTCAGCCCTGGATATCACCAGTTTTGCCCCCAGCTCTTTTAAAAGAGAAGTTGTTTCAAGAGAATTCTGAAAGCTTCCTCCAATGGCCACAAAGCAGATGTCATAGTTTCCAATCCCAAGGGATTGTAAAAATTCCGCATTGGTACTGTCACCGATCTGGGCATTAGTCACAAATGGCAGAGCTTTGTCTACCCTTTCTTCATTCCAGTCAACCGCCATAGTTTCATGTCCAAGCTGGTTAAGCTGCATGGCAATATGCCTTCCAAATCTTCCAAGTCCAATAAGCAATACATTTTTCATAATTTTTTCTTTCTCCTTCTCATCCAACTGTAATTTTCTCCAGAGGCAGTTTTGCATTTTTCTTGTTTCTTCCGGAAAATACGGCATAAATCAGGGTCAGACCTCCCACACGGCCCAGATACATCAGCAAAATCAGCACAGTCTGCGAAAAAATATGGAGCCCCGGGGTAATCCCAAGAGTCAGACCTACTGTACCCATAGCCGAAGCAGCTTCAAATAAGCAGTCTAAAAGGGGAAGACCTTCGTATACGCTGATTGCGATTCCACCGCAAAAGAACAGGGTAAAATAAAGCATGGCTATCGTTGCTGCATTTTTTATCACATGATATTCCAGTCTTCGTCCAAAAGCCCCTGCATTTTCCTGGCTCCGAAACGTTGCAATAGCATTTAAAATAAGTACCGTAAAAGTTGTTGTTTTCATTCCGCCTGCGGTAGAGCCTGGCGAACCTCCGATCAGCATCAACAGGATCATAAACGCTTTTGACGCCTCACTAAGCCCTGAAATGTTTACTGTGTTAAAACCGGCGGTTCTTGTTGTTACGGACTGAAACACCGCAGCTAACAGGCGCTTCCCTGTGGACAGTTTTTTCAGATCACAAGTAAAGAAAAAAACTGCCGGAAACACAATCAGACATACAGTAGTCATAAGAATGATCTTGCTCTGCATACGGTAACGTTTAAAATCCAGTTTATTCGTATAAATGTCATCCCAGGTGAGGAAACCAATTCCCCCTATGATAATCAGCAGCATAATTACGGTATTTACAAGAACATTTTCCGAATACCCCGTCAGCGATGGAAAAGCATTGGCTGCGGTTCCAAGAAGATCGAATCCGGCATTGCAAAAAGCAGAGATTGCGTGAAAAACTGCCAACCAGATTCCTTTTCCCCCATAATCCGGTAAAAAAGCCGGCAGCAATAACAGTGTCCCTGCAGCTTCAATCAGAAATGTTCCTTTTAAAATAAACCTTGTCAGTCTGACGATCCCTCCGACTTTCGGTGCTGAAATCGCATCCTGCATGGTGCTTCTTTGCATAATGGATATTTTTTTCCCGGAAAAAAGGGAAACGGATGCTGCCACCGTTACCACGCCAAGTCCGCCAATTTGTATGAGTACAAGAATAATCGTCTGCCCGGTCAGGGACCAATAGCTTCCGGTATCCTTTACCACAAGCCCGGTCACACATACTGCAGAAGTGGCTGTAAAAAGTGCCTCATGAAATGAAGTTGGCACCTTATCCAAAGAGGAAACCGGAAGCATCAGCAGAACGGTTCCCAGAAGGATCACCCCCGCAAAACCCAGAATAATTAACTGAAAAGATGTCAGATGTTTTTTCTTATATGATTTTTCTGGCATAAATGATCAAAACTCCTTACCAATGATTCTAATAGCATTACCTTTGTGCTGCATTTTATTATATAGTATTATCTTCAAAGATGGCATAAGAGTATTTGACTTTGTATTAAGATTGTATAAAGATTTTAATAATTCCAAACGATTTGCAAGAAAAAAGGAATCAAATCTCCCGCTTCTTGTTAATAATTCCGAATTACTACTGTCAAAATCTCTTATTAATCGCACAATATTAGCCATTATGACTAAACCATTCGCACAATACATCAATCTTTTATTGAGATAAACGATAACGGAGATGATCAATGGAATCCCGTATGTCCATACTTCATCAATAGAATTGAACAATACAACGATTACATATCCAAACGCTATACATACCGATAATATGATCTCACATGTACGCGTTTTCTTTTTCATTATATACGTTATGATCGATACTGCAATAACACCCAGAGCTGTTATAAACTGTATAATGCCTGCACCGGTATGTTCTCCCTTTGAAACTCCTAATGCTGCCAAGACAGTCACCGCTATAAAGCCAAATACTATTAAGACCGTTAATAGTACCATCCTGTTCGCTCTCTGATATTGATTCTCCGTCATATTTCTCCTCTTTCTCCTTATAAGCTTTTCCACCCTTTATAACCTTTCGCGCAATAAATAGATATCGATATTTACTGCATTGCACCAATTTTATTATATAACAGACAATATTTTTTTCAAGAATTTTCTATATTTTAAATATTCTTTTTGTTTTGAAAGCAGCAACCTCAATAATAGGTCCTGATACAATGATTGTTGCAATTGTACATATGCCAAACTTTCCTCCCAGTAAAACTCCGACAACGACCATCACAATATCAAGGATCATCCGTACTATCTTTATCTGCCATCCATTCTTTTCTGCAAGAGAAAATGTTACTGCCTCATAAGAACCTCGTCCCAGAGAAGCTGCAGCATAAATTCCTGTTCCTATTGCAAAAAGTATTATTCCGAATAACATGATAAATAGATTTACCCACAAATGCGCACTATACACATGTGCATCCGCAAATAGATCAATACAAAAACTATACACGATCTGATAAAGAATTGTGCCAATATGTATCTGCGATCTGTCATAAAAAAATGCAAACACTATCATAATGACCGCCAAAATCATAGATGCCATCCCTATACTTATATCAAATGTTTTAGCAATCCCCTGCCATAAAACGGCAAGGGTGGCACCTCCAAACCCCGCATACAATGCCAAAGTGATCCCATATGCCGCTATGATGGACCCAAGCACTATGATCATTATTTTCTTTATCCATTCCTGTTTCCTCACAATCCCAGCCTCTTTCCATTTATATCCTCGGAATTTTTTCGGGTGGTTGTCACCCTACCCGATTTTCCTTTCTTTTAATTTCACAAGACTTTCGCCTCTTTTTTTGTTTCTGCTTCTTGTCTTGGATTTAGCCATTCTTCTTCTGAAAAACTCCAGACTCTGGTTCCTTTTGCCCATCTTTCCGGATGTCTTTCTTTCGCTTTTTCGTAAACCTCTTTTCGCTTCCTTAAAACTTCCTGATCCAATCCCATATGTCTCTGTGATGGTGTCACATAGTTTATTCCACTATGACGATGTTCGTTATTGTACCATTCCACAAATCGCTTTACCCACAATCTTGCTTCTGTCAGTGTGGCAAATCCTTGCGGTTGAAAATTCGGCACATATTTTAATGTCTTAAACAAACTCTCTGCATATGGATTATCATTACTTACCCGTGGTCTACTTTTCGATGGCGTAATTCCCAGTGCATACAATGTTTCCAACATTGTCGTTCCCTTCATCGGACTTCCATTATCAGAATGCAGCACCAATGGTTCTTTCTGCATATTTCTGATATATATCTTTTCATCCCGATAAATTCGTTTCACCAATTCACTCGCATGCTTTGCATCTTCACTTTCCCAAACTTCCCAGCCAACAATCTTCCTGCTGTATAAATCCGAAAACATATATAAATAATAATGCATTCCTTTGATCGGTCCGTTTAAGTATGTGATATCCCACATCCACACCTGATTGGCTCTCGTTGCTTTGTGCGTTGATATTGGTCTCTTATTATCCTTAACCGTGGCATGGATTTTCGCCTGTGCAGTAGCCTCTTTCGCATTGCCGACACACCCCAATAATAAACTGATGGTAATGAAATATGCTATTAGTCGTTTCATGATTATCCTCCCTACATAGTCAAGTCTTTTTTCCCTTAAAATAAGGGATTTGTTTACATTGTTTCTCAGATAAATGAGCCATTGTCATGGATATTTCTCTGCATCTGGTGCGAAAATAGTGGTTTCTGGGTACACGAATTAAAA
>JALFLW010000036.1 GCA_022774505.1 Lachnospiraceae bacterium | reverse complement strand
ATTTTAATAATACTTAAGAAAATCAGAATTAGGAGGATTAACTAATGAAATACGTATGTGATGTTTGCGGATGGGAGTATGATGAAGAGGAAGGATATCCAGAAGGTGGTATCGCACCGGGAACAAAATGGGAAGATGTTCCGGAAGATTTTGAATGTCCGTTATGTTCCGTAGGAAAAGATCAGTTCTCAGAAGTGTAATAAATAACAATGAAAAGGAAGGACGTCAAGTATGTGATATAACGGATGTCCTTCTTTTTTTACAGAATAAAAAATGCACAAATTGTAGGGAGATGAATACTATGAGAGGTCTTAGCCGAAAATTATATCTTGATCTTTCTGTTCCAACCGAAGAGGATCAGCGTTCAGACCAGCAGCGCATTCTGGAAGCTTTATCCGCGGAGGGCGTGAAAGAGGAGGTTCATATTCCGGTTCGCATGTTGAGACAACTATATCCATTACTTGATCGTGCAGGTTGGAAAATAACCGTTTCGCTTTCCTGGAATGGAGAAAAATGGGAGCTGGTTGATATAGAAAGCGGAGATACAGCCAGACAGCATTATGGGCTGGCTGTGGATCTTGGAAGTACAACGGTAGTGGTGAGACTTTTAGATTGTAATAGTGGTGAGATATTGGGAGAAGAGAGCTGCTTTAATAAACAGATTCAGTGGGGAACCGATATTTTATCACGTATTTTTTTCTGCAAAGATGACAGGAAAAAACTGGAAGAGATACGGCTTGCTACAGTTGAGTCTATTATAGAGTGCATGGATAAGCTGGATGTAAAGCATCCGGTGTCACGAAAATGTCTGTCTATGGTAGTAGCAGGCAATACCACCATGATCCACTTTCTTTTGGGAATAGATGCTTTCTGTGTCTTTTATACGCCACATGCTGTTCATGCAGACCGTCCGGGATTCCAGCCGGCAAAAGATCTGGACATTCCGCTGAATGGTTATGTATATTGTTATCCGGCGAAGTCTAATTATCTGGGTGGTGACATCATCAGTGGAATGATTGAAACGGAATTATATAAAAAGGATGGAATCAGTGTTTTCTTTGACATTGGAACCAACGGTGAACTTGTGATAGGAAATAAAGATTTTCTTCTTTGCGGCGCCGGTGCGGCGGGGCCTGCATTGGAAGGCGGTGTAGTACATACCGGGATGAGGGCAGATGCCGGAGCAGTGGACAGCGTGAGGATAAGAGGTGGAAAAATCCATGTTCATGTAATTGGTAACTCTTCAGGAAAAATTAGCCCTAAGGGTATCTGCGGTTCCGGTATTGTCGATCTGATTGCGGAACTTTTTTTAGAAGGCTGGATAGATATTCGTGGTAAGTTTTCTCCTGAAAAAACGAATCTTATTCAGAAACGAGAAGGTCAGCTTTGCATAGAATATGCTCCGGGTCTGTATTTTTATCAGAAAGATATCGACGAATTTATTCTTACCAAAGCCGCAGCACATATAATGGTTGAGATCATGCTCCGGGAATCTGGACTTGAACTGAATCAGGCAGATCGATTTTATGCAGCCGGCTCTTTTGGAAAATATGTATCTGTGGAATCAGCCATTACCATTGGGATGTATCCTGACATGGAACGGGAGAAGATGATCAATGCTGGAAATTCTTCGCTGGAAGGAGCACAGAAGCTTTTGCTGAACAAAGAACTTCTTGCAGATATTGATCAGATACTGGAAGAAATGACTTATATACAATTTGCGGAAGTGGATGATTTTCTGGAACAGATGGTAGCTGCCCAGGCCTTACCTCACACAGATTATAAAAAATATCCAACGGTCATGGAAAAATTAAAGAAAAGACAAAACATATGCTTTTATTGATCCGAGGCTGAGAAATCTGTCATGGTAAGCATATTCCAGATTTCTCAGAAAACAGAACAAAGGAGGAGACAAGATCAAAAATGAAATTTGATGTGCTGGGGTTATTAGCAGCCTGCTCATATGCATTGGACTGTGTAGAGGCAGAGCTGATTAAAGTAACAAACAATCATTCTAAACGTGTGGCATATATGGCGGTTTGTACTGCTGAAAAAATGGGTATACAGGGTCAAAGCCTGCAGGATCTGGCAGAGTGTGCATTGCTGCACGACAATGCAGTGGCACAATATATTCAGGAAGAGCTTCAAAATGACGCTTTACGTAACGGGGTGACGAAGCTGGGAAGGCATTGTACCATAGGAGAAAAAATTCTGAAAAATATACCGTTTCATAATGATGTATCTAATGTCATACTGTACCCCCCATGAAAACGCTGATGGAAGTGAACCTTTTGGAAAACAATGGAATGAAGTACCGTTTTTTGCAAGGATTATCCATATGTGTGATACGATAGATATATTTTGCCGATCTATGAAATCAGATTCGGATGAGTGGAAAAGAACAGAAGAATTTGTAATAAAGTCAAAAGATAAAATGTATGTCTAAGCGAGTGGCAGCTAAAATGAGGAAGTAACACATCAGGTTCATCACTGTGCAAAAACTGCTCATCATTGCAATCACGGATAATT
>JALFLW010000079.1 GCA_022774505.1 Lachnospiraceae bacterium | reverse complement strand
GGCACATCAGTCGTACCGGAGGGAGCTGCATAAGTTGTATCTATTAATGGAAGATTAAAGACAGGGTCGAAAAAATCACTATTCGCCAGGCTATAAGTATATGAACCAGTATAATCTATCCAAGGACCTGTAAAGGTGTCATAAATGATTCGATATTGTGCCCCTATACTTTTTACCAAGCTGTTTGACAGCTTTCTTATTTTTCCGTTAGGAAGTATCTCGCCTACAACAAGACTTGCAGCAGTCCCACTGTTTGCTATTGCAAGAACACACATATTTGAAGTAATTCCCAAAGTGTTTAACCCTTTAAATTCTATAGACAGAGAAGAATAACTTGCATCATCTCTTTTGGGTTTAAGCTCCACAGCCTTGGTATATACTCCAGAAAGATCATATCCTGCTATGCCGTTCATGGCATCAGTTCCAGCTCCTCCTCCATTCGCATTCCTAATATCGTTAATAAAATCCTGATACCACCGCCATGCCTCAGAAGTAGTATCAATAACACCATTTCCAAGAGTCTCCCAAAAATCATCCATCACATTCCTGGCATGTGCAGCACCCTCTTTTTCCATCTCAGCAGATGCCTGATTATTATTTATAGCTTGAATTGTATGATTATAAAAATCTTCTTTAAGCTTTGCAGCTGACTTTTCTGCTGCTTGCTGAATATCTCCCCTTTTTCCTGCCTCATACAAGTCTTTAACATCATCCATTGTTACACCACTCACAATTATCATTCCACCAACTATAGCAGTGCCGATCAATACACCTTCTCCTAGAGATACACCCAACGCAGCCCCTGCGGCAGCTCCTGCTGCTCCACCCAGCCCCGTTGCTTTTGCTTCCTGATATGGTTTAGCTGTTGCCAGGGTTATCATTGTTATTGATAACAAGATCACTACGAGTTGCTTCGTTCTTTTTCTTCTCACGTTCCCCCTCCTTCCATATGCATTCATTGCAATATTTGCTTTCTTCGAAATAACAGCTGTGGCATCCTTTAAATCCACTTCCGCAATAATCATCACAGGATGAAATTCTGCATCCGTATTTCTGTTCTTCGACAATTAAAGGACAACTGCCATTACAACAGGAGTAGTTAACATAAAAGTCTTTCATAATATTTCAAACCTTTCTATCTATCAAAAAAGAGAGTACGCCAATAACGTACCCTCTGTTCTTGGCGAAATTACTCTTTCCGGCTCCTGGCTATCTGCCTGTAACTTTCTTAAAGATCTTGATGCCGATACCGACAACAACGATCGCTCCCATGACTGGAAGAGCTACCGGAAGAACTGCAGCGATAGCATCCTTACACTCTGATGCTGTTGTTGACAGAGCACTCGTAAGAGCTGACACAACAGTAGATGATTCTGCACCATACAATACTGGCATATCATTACCCCCTTTCTTTCTGCAGCCTCTCACTTCTGCATTATTCTATAAAGCTTATTTATTACAAAACCCACCATTGCAGGAATGGTAGCAATTACAAAACCGCCACCAATCCCCATCAGGAAAGGCTTGCAAGCATCTATATAGCTAATTGATTCGATCATATACTAACCCCCAGAAGAATGTTCCTAAAACTACACCAACCAATATCCCAAGAAAACAAGCTATGCTTTGATGGTAGAAAAACATGTTATAGTCCGAAGTGCTGGCGATACAGATCGCTGAGCCTGTTGCAACTTTCATGATATCCCTCCTCAGGTGTCAAAGTTCATTATATTGGCTGCCACTGCTTTATACCGGCAGCCGATAAACTTCTTGTTTACAGATAAGGCACAAATGGATAAAACCGCCCATTTGTACGCCTGTCCATGATTGGGATCTGTGAACCCTGTCAACCATAATAGAAAATCACGATTATGGTATGACAGGGCTGTTAGTCCCTGTATATCCTAACATTAGTGACTACTTGCCTTTTCCGGCAGATGTACTTTGGGGAGCACCGCCACCAATGAGAGAACCAGCTTCACCAGCGTGGGTAATTTTAAAATTTTTATACTGACCATCTCGATATACTCCTGTGAAGTCATACACCTCAATCTGCTGACCAGATGTTAACACCCGATCGAAAACGTCCTGACTGCATGCAATGTTACCTGCCTGTCCATTTTGAACAATTGCCAATGTATAAAAAGTTGCTTTCCCATCACTTGTTTTGCTTTCATTCTTGCCTACGCACATTGCGTTGAATTTTGTTTCGATATTCATAATAGCTTCCTCGCTTTCTTTTCTAACCCCCGTCGCCGTGCGGGGGCGTTATTAAATTGTATGTGATCCCTTTCAGTATGCCTTACTGGGGGTTGTCACCTCTATAAAATTATCATTCTTCTATCTGGATCATATTTAGATCCGATATCATACATGACTAGAGTGTCATTATCATTCACAACAATCATATGACATTGCCTTTTTTCACTGATTGCATTACAGATCTGCATGGCATTTGTCAGCACATCGCAGGATGCCCATCGTTTTCTAACTCCGTCTTTCACTTCATATATTATGTATCTATACATCTTTGCCCCCATTTCCTCCATCCTCAGCAGGATGAATGTACATCTGTTATCATTGCAAATACATATTACAATGTACAAATATAATGATTTCCTGAATAATTCCTTGACTTATATTGTAATTTCGGTAGAATAGAAAGTAGCGTTTTGTTTTTTGACGCGATAATTACCAAGTGGAGGAGTAAACATGAATTCATCAAAAAAAATCATGAACAAGCAGAAAAAAGAGGAGAAGAATATTCAGGATTCCCAGACAGTTTCTGCAGCAAAAGGAAATCAGAGGTTGTCCGATGGCGGAGTCAGTGATACCAAGAAAATTATTATTGGTGCGATCTGTGTCGTCATTGTTCTTGTATTATGTATCGGAGTAGGGATCCAGCAGTTTAAGCCACAGATGGTATTGACTGTAAATGATACCAAGTTATCTATGGATGATATGATGTATCCTATCTATGAGCGTGAGAGTGCATATCTTCCATATAATGAGATGTACCAGATGTATACAGGTAAATCTATATGGGAAAATAATTATATGGGTAGTGACCGTAATATTACTTCTTCCGATGCAACAAATGCAATCGGTCTCAAGCAGGAGATCATTGATGCGGAAACAGAGTATCAGATCCTTTATGCAGAGGCAAAAAAGGCTGGTTATAAACTTAGTGCAGATGACAAGAAAGAAGTAAAAAAAGAGGTCTCAGATGCTTTGAAGGGATTGTCCTTTACACAGAGACTTCGTTTAAATATTTCTAAGAGTAAGCTGACAAAGCGTTTTGAACTTCGTAAGCTTGCCGATAATTACAAGAATGCAGAGACGAAGGAATTGGATAAGACAGTTGATAAAAAGGCTGCTATTAAGGATATTTCCCAAAAGGATTACAGGGAATATAAGATCCAGTGTTATGCATATACGACATCATCAACAGATTCTAATGGAAAGATCAAGAAAATTTCAGCAAGCAAAAAAGCAAAGCTTGATAAGGAATTAAATGATCTTTATAAAAAAGCCGGAGATGCAAAGGATTTCTCTAAGCTTCTGGGAGACAACAGTAAGTCGGACATCAAGTATTCGGATACAAGCTTTACGGAGAAAGACGGATGGAGCATGATCAGCAGTAAAAAGCTGTTAAAACAGATCAAAACATTGAAGAATAAAGAAATCTCTAAGATCATCAAGGATGAAAAGAGTGGAAATGTTCTTTTTGTAAAGATGATAAATAACAATTCTACAGACAGCTATAAAAAGGCATGTGATTCTGCAGTTACATCAGCAAAAAATGCTGCTTATGACAAATGGTATCAGGGAATTTTGAAAAATTATAAGGTTTCTACCAATTCAGATGTCTGGAGCGATATTGAAATCGGTACTGTTACGACAGATATTGTAACAGCTGAGGATTTAGAGAAGATGAAGAGTGATTCTTCCGATGCAACCTCTGGCAAATAAGAGGAATAAACAAGAAATAGTTAGTACGGTGCATCGGAGACAAAACGGTCTCCGGCGCTGTACTATTTCTATTTTTAGTATATAAGAAAATGTTCGTGATCCGGTGAAATGTCAACGAGGATTGCGAAACAGGCTGATCAAAAACAGGAGGAAAAAATGGGACAGGTTAAAAGAATTTATGTGGAGAAAAAAGCTCCTTATGCAGTTCGGGCAAAAGAACTGAAGGAGGAAGTAAGACAGTATCTTGGCATTACTGCTTTGCGCAGCGTTAGGGTTTTAATACGTTATGACGTAGAAAATCTTAGTGATGCCACATATCAGCAGGCTTTAATGACAGTATTTTCAGAGCCGCCTGTAGATGACTGTTATGAGGAAAAATTTGAGATGGCTCCGGATGCATTTTGTTTTTCGGTAGAGTATCTTCCGGGACAGTTTGATCAGAGAGCGGATTCTGCAGAACAGTGTGTGAAGCTTCTGAATGAAAAAGAAGATCCGGTGATCCGTTCTGCAACAACTTATGTTTTTGAGGGAGAGATCAATTCGGAGGATCAGGCAAGGATCAAGGAATATTGTATCAATCCGGTAGATTCCAGAGAGACAGATGAACAAAAGCCTGATACTCTGGTGCAGAAGTTTGATGAGCCGGCAGATGTGGCAGTATTTGATGGATTTCAGAATATGCCGGAATCAGAATTGAAGGAGCTGTATGATTCTCTGAATCTGGCAATGACCTTTAAAGATTTTTTACATATCCAGAAATATTTTGCAGGAGAAGAAAAGCGTGATCCTTCCGTGACAGAGATTCGGGTTTTGGATACATACTGGTCTGATCATTGCCGTCATACAACATTTTTGACAGAGTTAAAAAATGTATCTTTTGATGACGGCTATTATAAGAAGCCGATCGAAGGGACATATCAGGAATATTATACGGCACATAAAGAAATGTTTGCCGGAAGAGATGATAAGTTTGTTTCTCTGATGGATATTGCCCTGCTTGCAATGCGGCAGTTGAAAAAGGCGGGCAAGCTGGATGATATGGAGGAATCAGACGAGATCAATGCATGCTCCATTGTTGTTCCGGTTGAAATCGACGGCAGAGAAGAGGAATGGCTTGTATTTTTCAAAAATGAGACACATAACCATCCAACGGAGATTGAACCGTTTGGTGGTGCAGCAACTTGTCTTGGTGGTGCGATCCGTGATCCGTTGTCAGGCAGAGGATATGTATATCAGGCAATGCGTGTGACGGGAGCTGCTGATCCGACAGTTTCTATGAAAGATACTCTTCCTGGAAAGCTTCCACAGCGTAAAATTACGACGGGAGCTGCTCATGGATACAGCTCTTACGGTAATCAGATCGGACTGGCTACAGGTCTTGTCAATGAAGTATATCATCCGAATTATGTTGCGAAACGTATGGAGATCGGTGCGGTTATGGGTGCAGCTCCGAGACGCAATGTAATCCGTGAAAATAGTGATCCGGGAGATATCATCATTCTTTTGGGAGGTCGTACCGGACGAGATGGAATCGGTGGAGCCACGGGATCTTCAAAAGCACATACAACAAAGTCGATTGATGTGTGTGGAGCAGAAGTTCAGAAAGGAAATGCACCAACAGAGAGAAAGATACAGCGTTTGTTCCGTCGGCAGGAGGTAAGCTCTATTATCAAAAAGTGTAATGATTTCGGTGCAGGTGGTGTATCAGTAGCAATCGGTGAGCTGGCAGATGGATTGGAGGTCAATCTGGATAAGGTGCCAAAGAAGTATGCCGGTCTGGATGGAACAGAGCTTGCAATCTCCGAATCTCAGGAGAGAATGGCAGTCGTTGTAGCCAAAACGGATGTTGATAAGATGCTGGGCTTTGCGGCTGAGGAAAATCTTGAGGCTGTTGTCGTTGCCAAAGTAACGGAAAGTCCGCGTCTTGTATTGAAGTGGAGAGGAAAAACGATCGTAGACATTTCCAGAGCTTTTCTTGATACAAATGGTGCACATCAGGAGACAGACGTTCAGGTGACGATGCCGGATCAGGAAAAGAATTATTTCAAGGAAAAGAGGGATACAAGAGATCTGAAGCGGGCATGGCTGGATATTCTCCGGGATTTGAATGTCTGTTCGCAGAAAGGACTGGTAGAGATGTTTGACAGCTCTATCGGTGCGGCTACCGTGACGATGCCATACGGAGGAAAGACACAACATACACCGATCCAGACAATGATTGCCAAGCTTCCTGTACTGAAAGGAAAATGCGATACAGTTACTATGATGAGCTATGGTATGGATCCTTATCTTACAAGCTGGAGTCCATATCATGGAGCTGTTTATGCTGTGATCTCATCTGTCGCAAAGATCGTAGCATCCGGTGGAGATTATAGCAAGATACGTTTTACCTTCCAGGAGTATTTCAGACGTCTCGGAACAGACCCGAAACGCTGGGGAGAGCCTATGGCAGCATTGCTGGGAGCTTATGATGCACAGATGAAGCTGGGTCTTCCGTCTATCGGAGGAAAGGATAGCATGTCAGGTTCCTTTAATGATATTGATGTACCTCCGACATTATGTTCCTTTGCTGTTGATGTTGCCTCTCTGGAGGATGTCATTAGCCCGGAATTAAAGAAGGCCGGCAATCTGCTTGTAAAATTTGACATAGAGAAGGATGAATATGATCTTCCGGTATATTCTCAGTTAATGGAGCTTTATAGTGCGATTACCGGATTGATTCGTGAAAACAAGATCGCATCAGCATATGCAATTGGTTTTGGTGGTATCTGCGAGGCAGTCAGCAAGATGGCATTTGGTAATGAACTGGGTGTTACATTAAATGACAGACTGTCTATCGATGAATTGTTTGCAAAGGATTATGGTTCAATTATCGTTGAAATGGATCCTGAAGATTATGCGGCATTAAAGATAAACGGAAAAGAGATAGGTACAGTTACGGAACAGCCGAATTTTGTGGCAGGTACTACATCTGTTTCGATGAAGGAAGCATACGAAGCATGGACCGGACGTCTGGAAGAAGTATTCCCGACCAGGTCAGGAGTAGAACAGACGGTTCTGGAAGATAAACTTTTTGATGCCAAAGAGGTATATACAGCACAGAGAAAGCTGGCAAGACCAAAGGTATTTATTCCGGTATTCCCTGGTACCAACTGCGAGTATGATACGACAAAGGCATTTGAACAGGCGGGAGCAGAGGTAGAGACAGTTGTATTTAAAAATATGACAGAAAATCAGATCGTTGAGTCTGTAGATGCTTTTGAAAAGGCGATCCGCAGCAGTCAGATATTGATGTTCTCAGGTGGATTCAGTGCAGGTGATGAGCCGGATGGATCAGCAAAGTTTATTGCTTCGATCTTTAGAAATCCAAAGATCATGGATGCAGTACATGATCTTCTTAAGCAGAGAGATGGTCTTGCTCTTGGTATCTGTAATGGTTTCCAGGCATTGATCAAGCTTGGTCTGGTGCCATATGGAGAGATAAAACCACAGACAGCAGGTGCTCCGACATTGACAACCAATAGCATAGGACGCCATATTTCTAAATCTGTTTATACGAAAGTGGTTACAAACAAATCACCTTGGCTGATGCGTGCAGAGCTTGGAGGAGTTTATGCGATTCCTGCGTCTCATGGTGAGGGACGTTTTGTAGCGGAAGAAAGTGTGATCAATGAACTTTTTGCAAATGGTCAGGTTGCTACCCGGTATGTCGATCTGCAGGGAAATCCAACCATGGATGAAGAGTTCAATCCAAACGGATCCTATGCTGCAATTGAGGGTATCACAAGTCCGGATGGAAGAGTTCTTGGTAAGATGGCGCATTCTGAGCGTATTGGGGATGGTGTGGCTGTAAATATTTATGGCAATCAGAACCAGCATATTTTTGAATCAGGAGTATCTTATTTTAAGTAAAATATGAATATATTTTTATAAGATATTGTAAAGAAAAAATAAAACAAAAAAAATTAAAAAAAGTGGTTGACAAATCACATGCTTTCCGATAGAATACTACTTGTGCTTGAGACAAGAGGTTGTCGGAAAGCGAATGCACGAGTGGCTCAGTGGTGGAGTATCGCCTTGCCAAGGCGAGGGTCGCGGGTTCGAATCCCGTCTCGTGCTTGCTGTTACACAGCAAAGATTATATAGTTATTCAATCGTTTTTGATTGAGAAATGCACGAGTGGCTCAGTGGTGGAGTATCGCCTTGCCAAGGCGAGGGTCGCGGGTTCGAATCCCGTCTCGTGCTTTTTTTATTGCAAAGAAAAATATGTAGTATAAAAAAGGAAAAAACCAGCGTTTTTCCCTCCAAGAATTGCTCCGCAATTCTCGTTGGATTCCCTCTACATTACGAGCATTTTCCTATACACTAAAAAAGGATGGAGATTTCCGGATCGCCATCCTTTTAAATAATAGAAAGTATTTGATACTGTTTATAGAAGTTTTAGAATTTTTTTTTTTTTAATTCATTGCAATTTATCGGTTTCCTAGTATGATTAAATAAGAAGAATTGCTGGGACACGACACGGTAATTTATATAAAAACAAAATAAGGATTTTATATGGAGGTGTCATATGAAGGATTGGTTTCGTCGATTTATGCAGGGGCGTTATGGAGTTGATCATTTTTCACATTTTTTGGTATTTTTAGCCTTTTTTTTAATGGTTATTCAATTGTTTGTCCGTCATGACGTTTTTCGGCTGATCGTGAGCATATTGGTAGTACTTATACTTATATTTTCATATTATAGAACATTTTCCAGAAATCATTATCAGAGATATAGAGAGAATGAGTGGTATTTGAAATATCACAATCAGGTGAAATATTTTTTTAGCAGGGAGAAAGATCACCGGATGCAGAGAAAGACACACAAGATATTCCGGTGTCCTAATTGCGGACAGAGTATACGTGTGCCAAAAGGAAAAGGAAAGATAGCGATCACCTGTCCGATGTGCAGGACAGAATTTATTAAAAAAAGCTAAGGAAAGATTTCATGTTTGGTTATGTCATTCCGAATCAGGGAGAGTTAAAGGTCAGGGAATTATCGGAGTATCGTGGTTGGTATTGCGGATTATGCTGTTGTCTGAATAAAGAATATGGTACGATGGGCAGATTATCCTTAAATTATGATATGACCTTTCTGGCATTGTTATTATCTTCTCTGTATGATTCACCAATCAACTCTTCGAGGGGAAGATGTATAGTTCATCCATGGCGGAAGCATAAAAGATATGATTCTGCTTATTTGCATTATGCGGCAGCCATGAATATTATATTAACGTATTATAAATGTCTGGATGACTGGCAGGATGATCACAATATATTGCACGGTGGGTATGGAATGCTGCTTCACAGGGCAGAAAAAAATATAAAAAAAGAGTATCCTAAGCAGGCTGAAAGTATAAAAAGCTGTCTGGAAAAATTAGGAAATATGGAGAAAAATCTCGAAAAAAATCTCGATGAAGTATCCGGAGTTTTTGGAAAACTATGCGGAGATATTTTTGCGAAGGAAGATGATATATGGTATCATGATCTTTGGAATATGGGATTTTATCTGGGAAAATTTATTTATCTTCTGGATGCATGGGATGATCTGGAGCAGGATCAAAGAGATGGAAATTATAATCTGCTCCTGCTTTTTCTAAAAGACAGTTATGATTCCACAGATGTACGATCAAAAAAGGCAGAGCAATATGTAAAATCTATTCTTACAGAGATGATATCGAGAGCATGCCGGTATTTTGAACGACTTCCCATTGTTGACAATGTGGAGATCCTAAGGAATATTTTGTATTCGGGAGTGTGGACGAAATTTAACAAAAGAGAGAACGACCGGAGAAAAATAAAGAATGGAGCGGAAGAAGGATGACAGATCCATATCAGGTATTAGGAGTGCCCAGAGGGGCTTCTGAAAGCGAAATAAAAAAAGCATATCGTACCCTGAGTAGAAAGTATCATCCGGATGCTAATATTAATAATCCTCATAAAGAGGAGGCAGAAGAAAAGTTTAAACAAGTTCAGCAGGCATACCAGCAGATCATGAACGAGAGAGAGAATGGAAGCTATTATAACAGTGGCAGTACAGGAGCAAATGGTTATGGTGGTTTTCGGGGGTTTGACGGTGGATCTTACGGAGAAGGGCAGAGTGAGGAATATGTTATGCATTTAAAATCTGCCGCTATCTATATACAGAATCATTATTACAATGATGCCATTAATGTATTGAATCAGATGCAGGACAGGACAGGTCAGTGGTACTATCTGAGTGCGGTAGCCAATATGGGGCTTGGAAATAATCTGATGGCTTTGGAATATGCGAGACAGGCAGTGATGCAGGAGCCTTATAATCAGCAGTACCAGCAGCTTGTCCGAGTGCTTGAACGGGGAGGGAACTGGTATCAGGGGATGCAGAGAAATTACGAACCATCCTATGGATGTAGTTCGGATCTCTGTATGTATTTGTGTATTGGAGATATGTTTTGTAATCTGTGCATGGGTGGAGGTTTATGCTGAAATACAGCATAAAGACAGCATAAAGACAGCACAGGATTTTCGTGAAAATGTGATTGCTGGCTGAGAAAAGAGGGATCATATGAGAGAGATGCGTTTTAAAATGGAGCGGCCGGGGCTGGTAAAACCTGGTGATGCTGTAAATATCACAGAGAAGAAAACAGCCTTGAATTACAGCTATATTATTAATCCGGCAGTGGCAATGTCCGGGTGTTATAAGCTTCCACAGCGGCTAAAAACGCTGGAGGGAATTGTAAAGGATGTTGAGAAGACAGAACGAGGGTATTATGTTATAGTAGAGTTTGACGAGGATCCGGTAGATGAGTAAAGGAGGAATACGAAAAGATGATTACGTTTGAGAAAACATCTGTCATGAATATGGAGAATGCTATGCGTGGAGCCAGAAATCCATTAAACAGCTGGGCACGTGGGGACAGTTATGTTAATGATAAGGGAGAATTTGTATTTGGGGAAAATGATCTCCAGCTGGCCAAAAGATTATGCCAGGCGGGGAATGATCATCGTAAATTTATCCGCCAGATATTTATCACTGTAGATATTACAGCACCGATCTATTGGTGGAAGGAATATGATACTTACAAGGTTGGTACGGTTGCAAATTCTACAAGTACCATGCATAAGATCCACAGCAAACCATTTGAGAGAAGTGATTTCAGTATGGATCATATGGTGCCGGAGGCTGCTACACAGATGGACCGGATGATCGACTGTCTTGAACAGATCCGGCTGAAATATATGGATACAAAGGATAAGGCACTCTGGTACAGTCTGATACAGCTTTTACCGGAAAGCTATCATCAGATGAGAACATGTACGATGTCCTATGAAAATGCGATTGCTATGTATCGTGCACGTCATGGTCATAAGCTGCAGGAGTGGCATACATTTTGCAATTGGGTATGTGAACTGCCTTATTTTCAGGAGCTTTTTCCTGAGGTGGTACAGGTTTAGAAGAAAATAGAAAATATGACACAGAAAGGATAAAGGAAAATATGTTAGAAGTAGGTATAAAAGGTCATCAGGAAATAACCGTGACGGATGAATTGACAGCAAAAACGATGGGCAGTGGAGTGATGGATGTATTTGCGACACCTGCAATGCTTGCGTTAATGGAAAAAACAGCATTTATGAGTGTAGCGGATCATCTGAATGAAGGATGTGGAACAGTTGGAACGCATGTAGAACTTGATCATGTAGCATCTTCACCGATAGGGATGAAGATCACATGTGACAGCGAATTGACAGCCATTGAGGGACGCAAGCTCGTATTTAAGGTGGAAGCTTACGATTCAAAGGGGTTGATCGGTAAAGGGATCCATGAGAGATTTATTATTGAGAGTGAAAAATTTCAGGAAAAAACAGATCGTAAATTAGAAAAATAATATAAATGTGGCGGTATCTATCGGATACCGCCATATTTATATAAAAAATATTCAAATAATATTTCGGGCACTGTACAAGCTGCGGAAAAAAATTATCGCTTATTACTGTTTCGCCAGATATGAAGCTTATCAGCCTCTGCGATCAGTTCATCCCGGAAATCAGGGTGAGCAACGGAAATCAATGCTTCTGCTTTCTGCCAGGTGGACAGTCCCTTAAGATTTACGATACCATATTCTGTAACAAAGTAATGGATATTCGCTCTTGTATCAGTAACGATAGAACCGTTGCTGAGCGTCGGCTTGATACGAGATGTAACAGTGCCATCCTTTGTTTTAAAGGTGGAAGACATACAGATAAAGCTTTTGCCGCCGTTTGAAAGATAGGCACCGAGAACAAAGTCCAGCTGTCCGCCGGCACCGCTTATATGCTTAACTCCGGCTGATTCGGCATTTACCTGACCGAAGAGGTCGATATCGACGGCATTATTAATAGACATAAAATTATCTAAAGCAGAGATGGAACGGATATCATTGGTATACTCAACCGGAGCGGCCATGCAGGCAGGATTATTATTAAGATAATCGTACAGCTTTTTTGTTCCTGCGGCAAATCCATATACCTGACGGCCTTTATCGATATTCTTTCTCATTCCGGTGATCTTACCGGCCTTCGCAATATCAACAAAAGCGTCGACATACATTTCTGTATGAACACCGAGATCCTTAAGATCTGATTCAGCGATAAGGGATCCGACTGCATTTGGCATACCACCGATACCGAGCTGCAGGCAGGCTCCATCAGGGATTTCGTTTACAATGTATCTTGCTACGGCATGGTCGATGTCTGTAGCAGCGCCACCGCCGCCGAGTTCATAAAGATCCGTATTTGATCCTTCGACAACGAGATCGACATCATTGATGCTGACACAATTATCAAAACCGCCGAGACATACAGGCATCTTCTGATTGACTTCCACGATAACCTTTTTGGCTGCACGGATACATGCCATTGCGTGGGAAGGACTTGGACCGAGATTGAAATAGCCATGTTCGTCCATCGGGGCGACCTGAAGCATTGCTACATCCGGTGGGGTCTGAGATTCACGGTAATATCTTGGAAGCTCAGAATAGCGGATAGGAGCATAGAAACTGAACCCTTTTGCAATCGCTTTACGTTCGATTCCACCCATATGCCAGGAGTTCCAGGCAAAGTGAGCTGCAGGATCGTCAATTTTAAAGATTTCGGGCTCTTTCATTAATATACCGCCCCGGATATTGACATTTGTCAGTTCAGGCATACGTTTTGCAAGTGCTTTATCCAGATCGATAACGGTTGTCGCTGCCCAGCCGTAATCAACCCAATCGCCGGATTTGATCTCGCTTACAGCTTCGTCAGCACTTACGAGTTTCTTAGAATACATTTCTCTGTAATCCATGATTTCCTCCATTCCGTGATGATATAAGGATCATCACATGTCATTCTTTTGGTATACCGTTTTCATTGAGAGAAAACGGCTGTACAAAATATCTTGTTCCTGAGAAAACTTTTCATTTGTTTTGTACATTCACACATATAAATATAGAATAACACTTTTATGTCTTGTACGCAAATGTTAAAAACTTGCAATGACAGATAAAAACAGGACAAGACGTTTGATTGTGAGGTTTGCACGGAGATATGGGAAAAAGGCTTGCCATTTTCGTGAGTTTGATATATGATTGAGGGTAGTTAGGTCACTGCTGCGATAAATAACGATAAAAATAGTACATACATTTTTCGATATTTTTCGCGATCTGCATAGCAATGGCAGAGAAGTGGTCATAGAAAATAGAAGGAGGATTTTTTATTATGGCAAAGAAAATTGTTTTGGCAGGCGCTTGTCGTACAGCTATCGGAAAGATGGGTGGAGGTCTTAGTAAGACTCCGGCTCCTGTATTAGGATCTGTAGTAATCAAGGAGGCTCTTAACAGAGCAGGTGTTCCGGCTGATCAGGTTGACCATGTATACATGGGCTGTGTTATTCAGGCAGGTCTCGGCCAGAACGTAGCACGTCAGGCATCTATCAAGGCAGGACTTCCTGTTGAGACACCTGCTGTTACAGTAAACGTAGTATGCGGTTCCGGTTTGAACTGTGTAAACATGGCTGCTCAGATGATCGAAGCTGGTGACGCTGATATCGTTGTAGCAGGTGGTATGGAGAATATGTCTATGGCTCCTTATGCTATGATGCAGGGTCGTTATGGATATCGTATGAACAACGGAAAGCTTGTTGATACCATGGTAAATGATGCTCTCTGGGATGCATTTAATCAGTATCATATGATGATCACAGCAGAGAATGTTGCTGATGAGTGGAAGCTTACCCGTGAGGAACTTGATGAGTTTGCAGCAAACAGCCAGCAGAAGTGTGAAGCAGCAATTGCAGCAGGCAAGTTTGATGATGAGATCGTACCTGTTCAGACAGGAGTTGACAGAAAGACAAAAGAGCCGATCATCTTCTCTAAGGATGAGGGACCACGTCCTGGTACAACAGCAGAGGGACTTTCTAAGCTGAAATGCTGCTCCGGTAAAGAGGGTGGTGTTGTTACAGCAGGTAACGCATCAGGTATCAATGATGGTGCAGCAGCAGTTGTTGTTATGACAGAGGAAAAGGCAAAAGAGCTTGGTGTTAAGCCAATGGCTACATTTATTGCAGGAGCACTTGGTGGTGTTCGTCCGGAGATTATGGGTGTCGGCCCGGTTGCTTCTACAAAGAAAGTACTTGCTAAGACAGGTCTTACAATTGATGATATTGATCTTATCGAGGCCAATGAGGCATTTGCAGCTCAGTCTGTAGCAGTTGCAAGAGACTTAAACTTCGATATGTCTAAGGTCAACAAAAACGGTGGTGCTATCGCTCTGGGACATCCTGTTGGAGCTTCCGGATGCCGTATCCTGGTTACTCTTCTTCATGAGATGCAGAAAGAGGGAGCAAACAGAGGTCTTGCTACTCTTTGTATCGGTGGTGGAATGGGCTGCTCTACAATTGTTGAAGCTTACAAATAATTAAAAAGGAGATACATTACTATGGATTTCATTTTGTATGAAGCAGATGGTGCTGTTGCAACCATCACGATTAATCGTCCTAAGGCACTGAATGCTCTGAACAGCCAGGTGCTTGATGAACTGGATAAGACATTGGATGCGATCGATCTGGATACTATCAGATGCGTGATCCTGACAGGTGCAGGAGACAAATCTTTTGTCGCAGGTGCTGATATTGGAGAGATGAGTACACTGACAAAGGCAGAAGGAGAGGCTTTTGGTAAGAAGGGAAATGATGTATTCCGTAAGCTTGAGACTCTTCCGATTCCTGTGATCGCTGCAGTAAATGGTTTTGCTCTTGGTGGAGGCTGTGAGATCTCCATGAGCTGTGATATTCGTATCTGCTCTGAGAATGCTATGTTTGGACAGCCTGAGGCTGGTCTTGGCATTACGCCTGGTTTTGGTGGAACACAGAGACTTGCCAGAACAGTTGGTGTAGGTATGGCTAAGCAGCTGATCTATACAGCTCGTAATATCAAGGCAGACGAGGCTTATAGAATTGGTCTTGTAAATGCAGTTTATCCACAGGAAGAGCTGATGGAGCAGGCAAAGAAAATGGCAGCAACCATCGCAAAGAATGCTCCAATCGCTGTCCGTAACTGCAAGAAGGCGATCAATGATGGTCTTCAGGTAGATATTGATCAGGCGATCGTCATTGAGGAAAAGCTTTTCGGTGACTGCTTCGAGACAGAGGATCAGAAAGCAGGAATGGGAAATTTCCTGGCTCCGAAAGATCAGAAGGTTAAGGTTGTACCTTTCAAAAACTGCTAGTTTAATCCGAAAGGATTATCATACAAGGGAGGAGACGGTCGTAACAGACCGCTTCCCCAAATAAAAAAATGGAGGTTATAGACAATGAAAGTAGGCGTTATTGGTGCTGGTACTATGGGACAGGGCATTGCTAAGGCATTTGCTCAGAATGAAGGCTATGAAGTAGCTCTCTGCGATATCAAGCAGGAGTGGGCTGAAGGCGGAAAAGAAAAGATTGCTAAGGGTTATGACAGACTTGTTCAGAAAGGCAAGCTGACACAGGATGCGGTAGATGCTATCCTTGGAAGAATCACACCGGGCTTAAAGGAAGACCTTTGCAAGGACTGTGATCTGATCGTAGAGGCAGCATTTGAGGATATCAATGTAAAGAAGACAACATTTGCAGAGCTTGACAAGATAGCTAAGCCAGAGTGCATCTTTGCATCAAATACATCAAGCCTTTCAATCACTGAGATTGGAAATGGGCTGACTCGTCCTATGGTTGGTATGCATTTCTTCAATCCTGCTGACCGTATGAAACTTATCGAGGTTATTGCAGGTGTAAATACTCCGGCTGAGACAGTGGATGCAATCAAGAAGATTTCTGAGGAGATCGGAAAGACTCCTGTACAGGTAAATGAGGCTGCCGGTTTCGTAGTAAACCGTATCCTGATCCCTATGATCAACGAAGCAGCATTCATTAAGATGGAAGGCGTTTCTGATATCGCCGGTATCGATGCTGCTATGAAGCTTGGTGCAAATCATCCAATGGGACCTCTTGAGTTAGGTGATTTCATTGGTCTTGATATCTGCCTTGCTATCATGGATGTACTTTACAATGAGACAGGTGACAGCAAGTATCGTGCATGCCCACTTCTTCGTAAGATGGTTCGTGGTGGAAATCTTGGTGCAAAGAGCGGAAAAGGTTTCTATGTTTACAATGCTGACCGTACAAAGACTCCGGTTGATGCTCAGTAATTAAATAAGAATTAAATTAGGAAAGGTGGTAAAGCAAATCATGGATTTTACATTAAGTAAACAGCATGAGATGGCGAGACAGCTTTTTAAGGATTTCGCTGAAAATGAAGTAAAGCCTCTGGCACAGGAAACTGATGAGACTGAGGTATTCCCACAGGTTACAGTGGATAAGATGGGAAAGAACGGATTCCTTGGAATCCCGGTACCAAAGGAGTTTGGTGGACAGGGTGCAGATATCCTGACATATATTATGTGTGTAGAGGAGCTGTCTAAGGTTTGTGGTACGACAGGTGTTATCGTATCTGCACATACATCTCTTTGTGTAGACCCGATTCTTACATATGGAACAAAGGAGCAGAAAGAGAAATTCCTTCCTCCTCTCTGCAATGGTGAGAAGCTTGGTGCATTTGGTCTTACTGAGCCGGGTGCCGGTACAGATGCACAGGGTGCACAGACAAAGGCTGTTTTGGATGGAGATGAGTGGGTACTGAATGGTTCCAAGTGCTTCATCACAAATGGTAAGGTGGCAGATGTTTATATTATTATCGCTGTTACTGATATCACAGAAGACAAGCGCGGAAGAAAGAAAAAGAATTTCTCCGCATTTATCGTTGAAAAAGGAACTCCTGGATTCTCCTTCGGTACAAAGGAGAAAAAGATGGGTATCCGTGGATCTTCTACATACGAGCTGATCTTTGAGGATTGCCGTATTCCAAAGGAGAACCTGTTAGGTGTCCGCGGTAAGGGATTCCCAATCGCTATGCATACTCTGGATGGTGGACGTATCGGTATCGCTTCACAGGCTCTTGGTCTTGCTGAGGGTGCACTGGAGAAGACAATTGAGTACACCAAGGAGAGAAAGCAGTTCGGACGTGCTATTTCTGCTCAGCAGAATACACAGTTCCAGCTTGCAAATATGGCTACAAAGATCGAGGCTGCTAAGGCTCTTGTATACAAGGCAGCTCTTAAGAAACAGGAATTTGCAAATGGTGCAAAAGTTTCTTACTCTGTTGAGGCAGCTATGGCTAAACTTTATGCTGCTGAGGTTGCAATGGAGGTTACTACCAAGTGTGTTCAGTTGTTTGGTGGTTATGGATATATCAGAGAGTACGATGTAGAACGTATGATGCGTGATGCAAAGATCACAGAGATCTACGAGGGAACTTCAGAGGTTCAGCGTATGGTTATCTCTGGTGCTCTTCTCCGTTAATAGAAATAATGGATTCACTGAATAAAAATAAAAGACAAGGAGTGACAAAGCTGTGAAAATAGTAGTTTGTATTAAGCAGGTTCCAGATACAAAGGGCGGAGTTAAGTTTAATCCGGACGGTACTCTGGACAGAGGTGCTATGCTTGCCATCATGAACCCGGACGATAAAGCCGGTTTGGAAGCAGCACTCAGAATTAAAGACGATATGGGCAAAGACAATGTGGAAGTAACTGTTCTTACAATGGGTCTTCCAAAGGCTGAGGAAGTTCTTCGTGAAGCACTTGCTATGGGTGCTGACAAGGGGATCCTTGTAACAGACCGTGTACTCGGTGGTGCTGATACATGGGCAACTTCTACAACAATTGCCGGCGCTTTGAGAAATATTGATTATGATTTGATCATCACTGGCCGTCAGGCTATTGATGGCGATACTGCACAGGTTGGACCACAGATTTCTGAGCATCTGGATCTTCCTGTAATCTCTTATGCAAAGAATATTAAGGTTGAGGGTGACAGCGTAGTTGTTGAGCGTCAGTTCGATGACAGATATCATGTACTGAAGGCAAAGATGCCATGTCTGATCACTGCTCTTTCTGAGCTGAATGAGCCGCGTTACATGACACCGGGCGGAATCTTTGATGCATATGAGAAAGAGATTACAGTCTGGGGCAGAGCTGACCTTAAGGATGTAGATGATTCTAATCTTGGTCTGAAGGGTTCTCCTACAAAGATCGCAAAGGCATCTGATAAAGTAAAGAAGGGTGCCGGTGAGGTTGTTACTCCGGATTCTCCGGATGATGCAGTATCATACATCATGGGCAAGTTAAAAGAGAAGCATGTAATCTAATCAAAATAAGGAAAAGTGGTGACAATAATGAATTTAGAAGAATATAAGGGTGTCTATGTCTTTGCACAGCAGGTAGACAATGAGCTGAGCAGCATCGCATTTGAGCTGCTTGGAAAAGCAAAGGAGCTCGCAGCTCCTCTGAATACAGAAGTTACAGCTGTTTTGATCGGTTCTGATGTAAAGGGCCTTGTAGATCAGCTGGCAGAGTATGGTGCAGACAAGGTTATCGTTGTTGATGACCCTGAGCTTAAGGAATACAGAACAGAGCCATATGCACATGCATTAGCATCAGTAATTAACGAGTACAAGCCGGAGATCGTTCTGGTTGGTGCTACAGCAATCGGTCGTGACCTTGGTCCTCGCGTTTCAGCAAGGGTTGCAACAGGTCTGACAGCAGACTGTACTGTACTTGAGATTGGTGATTTCCCTCTGAATGCTATTCCTGGACAGGAGCAGAAGCACAATCAGCTTCTTATGACTCGTCCTGCATTTGGTGGTAATACGATCGCAACGATCGCATGTCCGGATAACCGTCCTCAGATGGCAACCGTTCGTCCGGGTGTAATGCAGAAGATCGATCCGATTGCCGGCGCTAAGGCTGAGGTGATCGAGTATAATCCTGGATTTACTCCGGATAATAAATATGTCGAGATCCTTGACATTGTAAAAGAGCTTTCAGACACAGTAGATATCATGGATGCAAAGATCCTCGTATCCGGTGGTCGTGGTGTAGGAAGTGCAGAGAACTTCAAGCTGCTTCAGGATCTCGCTGATGTGATCGGTGGTACTGTAAGCTGCTCCCGTGCCGTAGTAGATAACGGATGGCTTCCAAAAGAGCTTCAGGTAGGCCAGACAGGTAAGACTGTTCGTCCTAATGTATACTTTGCAATCGGTATTTCCGGTGCGATCCAGCATACAGCAGGTATGGAAGAGTCTGATATCATCATTGCAATCAACAAGGATGATTCTGCTCCAATCTTTGATGTAGCAGATTATGGCATCGTTGGAGATCTCAACAAGATTGTTCCGAAGCTTACAGAAGAGTTGAAGAAGGTTGTTAAATAATTTGTTTCAATAAGAAATCCTTCTTTCGTATAGAAACAAAAAGGTGTCCTGTCGAGTTGTTTCCCGGCAGGGCATCTTTTTGTTTATGATAAATAAAATCTAACAAAAATTTATAAAAAGCTTTATAAAAAGTTAAACTCTTTTTACTTGTGCTTTTTGGTATATTTCGGTATAGTATAGTAGTATTTATGTAGAATGATACTATAAACGGCTGGAGGGGAAAATGTTAGAAATATTAAAGTCATTATTGTTTGGCATTGTTGAGGGAATTACGGAGTGGCTGCCTGTGAGCAGTACAGGACATATGATACTATTTGATGAGTTTGTCCGGTTATCTATGTCAGATGCTTTTAAAGAGATGTATCTGGTAGTGATCCAGTTAGGAGCTATTTTAGCAGTTGTACTTTTGTTTTGGAAACAGATATGGCCTTTTCAGATGAAAAGTGATGGAAAAAATAAATTTCTTCCGGGCTGGATCAGGGAAGATATTTTTATTATGTGGATCAAGATTGTTGTAGCCTGTATTCCGGCTGTTATTATAGAGCTTGCTGCAGGAGATAATCTTGAAGCATTATTTTATAACTACAGGACGGTATCGATCATGTTGATTCTTGTCGGTATTCTTTTTATCATTGTGGAGGATTGGAATAAAAAGCGTAAACCTAAGATCACGTCCATCGCAGATATTACATACCAAACGGCTTTTATGATCGGAATATTTCAGTTGGTTGCAGCTGTATTTCCGGGAACATCACGCTCCGGTGCGACGATCATTGGCGGACTGATACTGGGATTGTCAAGACAGATTGCAGCTGAATTTACTTTTTATCTGGCTATTCCGGTGATGTTTGGGGCTAGTCTGATCAAGCTCTTGAAATTTGGTCTTCATTTTTCGGCACGGGAAGCAGCGGTACTCGGTGTAGGAATGATTTCCGCTTTTCTTGTATCTGTAATTGTGATACGTTTTCTTATGGGATATATCAAGAAACATGATTTTAAGGTGTTTGGATGGTACCGTATTATATTAGGAGCGGTGGTACTGGCAAGCTTTGCATTGTTTTTGTAGTTTATGCAACCCGGCCGACATTAAAAATATATGAAATCTTTGTGTTTTTTTGGTGGAAAAATTGACAGATGCCAGTTGGTGCATTAAGATATTGTTGGATAAATGAATAATCATTCCGGCACAGATGCGGAATGAAATATAAAAATTTAGCCGGATGGTACAGACGGGAGGAATGTACATGGATTTTCGAAGAATTGATAAAAATACTGTACAGTGTATTTTGTCTGAAGAAGAAATGAATGCATACGGTTTTCGGATAGAGGATCTTTTTTCAGATCAGGAAAAAGCAAGAGAGTTTTTAGAGCATTTGGTAGAGCGTGCAGAGGAAGAGGTGGGATATGAGGCACACAGCGGCATGGTTTCCATGCAGATTATGAAGATGCCGGACAATGGTCTGATGATCACTCTGACAGATCGTGATGTCAGCGGAGACAATTTCCAGAATATGCTTCAGCATATACATCAACAGCTGGCCTCTTTGATAAGTCCGGAAGAAATGGAGCAGATTACCGGAGCTTCATCCGATGAAGAGATGGCTGCTGAGATAGAGGAAACAGGGGCCGAAAGGCAGGAGGATTTACAGGAGATATTCAGGCAGGCAGAAAAAAGAAAGCTTGATAAAGAGAATAAGCGTCTCAGCGCACCGCGGGTATTTCGCTTCGATGACCTTCGTACTCTGGAGCATCTTGCCGGAGCGGTATGCACTGAAAAAATGGTAAATAGTGCTGTATTTTTTGAACCG
This sequence comes from Lachnospiraceae bacterium, assembly GCA_022774505.1. Classification (GTDB taxonomy): domain Bacteria; phylum Bacillota; class Clostridia; order Lachnospirales; family Lachnospiraceae; genus Jutongia. Next base: position 44,080 of record JALFLW010000079.1, on the reverse strand, counting down.
GAAAAAGAGGATTATTATCTTTTACTTAAAAAAGGAAAGCTTACAATAGAAGAATATGCATTATTATGTGATCGTTTAGGAGAATATGCAGAAGCATATAGTGTGCAGCCATATGCGGAACAGTTTTGTAAGGAACATTTTGAAAAATTTATTCCAAAGCATGCATTGCATATTTTGAAAAATATAGAGACAGGGAACTGACAAATATGAAATATGATTTTGATTTAGAAGAAAGAAAATTTTCACGACAGTTTATTTTGAAAATAATGATCACTTTTGTAGAAGCCATAATTGTCGTTTTTGTCGCATTTGCGATCACACGCTATGGACTGGAAAGAATGACAGTGTCAGGAGAATATATGAGTCCCACATTGAAATCCGGAGACACGATTTTGATCAACAAGCTTTCCTATAAGCTTCATAAGATAAGGCGGAATGATGTGATCGTGGTAAAACAGACGGGATCTGAGCATAGCTATTTTACGCTGGAGCGGGTGATCGGTCTGCCGGGAGAGCGGGTGCAGATCAAAGAGGGACAAGTCTATATTAATGATAAACCTTTAAAAGAGAAGCTTGAGTTTCCATTGATCGAAAATGGAGGTATGGCGGCAGAGGCGGTTACACTTGATAAAAATGAGTACTTTGTGCTGGGAGATAACCGAAATGAATGTGAAGACAGCCGTAATGCAATGGTAGGAAATGTACAGAAAAAAGCAGTTATCGGAAAAGCATGGATTCGTATGAACTCATTTACCTTCGTGGGTATGATCAATAACTTTAAACAATCCGATTCAAGCAGCAGCATGTAGGGGATAAGATAAAAGAAAGGTATGGTCAAAAATTATGGAATTTCAGTGGTATCCCGGTCATATGTCAAAGGCAAAAAGGGCAATGCAGGAGGATCTTAAGCTGATTAATGTGATTATTGAGCTGGTGGATGCAAGAGTACCTCTTAGCAGTAAAAATCCGGATATTGATCCTATGGCAAATGGAAAGTCGAGGATTATTTTATTAAATAAATGTGATCTTGCCGATCCGGTTGTCACGGCACAATGGAAAAAATATTATGAGGAGAGGGGTTTTTTTGTATCGCTTGTCAATTCTAAGAATGGAAAAGGCGTTAAGCAGGTGAATGAGGTGATTCAAAGTGCCTGCAAGGAAAAGATCGAACGTGACAGGCGCAGAGGGATTCTGAACCGGCCGATCAGAGCAATGATCGTTGGAATACCAAATGTGGGCAAGTCAACCTTTATAAACAGTTTTGCCGGGAAAGCATGTACAAAAACCGGCAATAAACCGGGAGTTACCAAGGGAAAACAATGGATCCGTTTAAATAAGAATGTGGAGCTTCTCGATACACCGGGAATTTTATGGCCTAAGTTTGAAGATCAAACGGTGGGACTCAGACTTGCTTTTATCGGTTCGATCAAGGATGAATTATCCAATCAATATGAATTGTGTCTTTTGTTGATGGAGTATCTGAGGGATAACTATCCATCGGTGTTGGCAGAGGCATATCAGATCGAGCAGGAGGAAAATGATATAAAACTGCTGGAAAGTATTGCTAAACGCAGAGGATGCTTAAAGACAGGGGGAGAGCTTGATCTTGACAAGGCAGCCAATTATGTGATAGATGATTTTCGGAATGGAAGACTTGGGAATATCAGTTTGGAGTGTCCGGACAGGTAGAGTGCTGTTGTAGGGGGAACAATTATGTATGACGAAAAGATGATCGAGGATAGTCTTGCTTTTGCAGAAGAGATACGTGCAAGGCTGGAGGGAAAGAATATTGGTGATAATTCTGAAAAGCAGGAAAAAGCATCTGTAAGTGTATCTTCCCGGCAGCCTATATCTGGAAAAATGCATGGTCAGACCGAAGAACCATATAACCGGTTAAAGCCGGCACAGACCGGTCAGGGACAGAGTCAATCAAGACCGGTACAAAAAAAAGCAGCAACGCAGAACAGGCAGGCGGCTCCGTCATTAGGGCAGCCTGTTGCTAAAGCAGTCAGCCGGTCACAGGCAGATCAGGCATCCGCACAGCCAGGGCAGATGCAGCCGGGTATGGTACAGAGCGGTCGGTCTGTATCACCAGTGAAGCCACCTGCTACGAATATAGTCAATCAGCCACAGTCAGATCGGACATCTACCCAGCCAGGGCAGATGCAGCCGGGTACGGTACAGAGCGGTCGGTCTGTATCACCGGTGAAGCAGGCTGTTACAAATACAGTCAGCCGGTCACAGGCAGGTCAGGCATCCGCACAACTAGGGCAGATGCAGCCGGGTATGACGCAGAGCCGCCAGGCAGTTTCCTCAGTGAAGCCGTCTGCTACTGATACAGCCAGCCGGTCACAGGCAGGTCAGGTATCCGCACAGCCAAGGCAGATGCAGCCGGGTACGACGCAGAGCCGCCAGGTAGTTTCCTCAGTGGAGCCGCCTGCTACCAATACAGTCAGCCGGTCACAGGCAGATCAGGCATCCGCACAGCCAAGGCAGATGCAGCCGGGTACGGTACAGAGAGGTCAGTCTGTATCGCCAGTGAAGCAGGCTGTTACGAATACAGTCGATCAGCCAGACAGGTCAGTACAGCAGTCTGCTGCCGGTATGACACAGCAGGGTGTTGCAGCGGTACAGCAGCCTGTTTTTCAAACGGCTCAGACACAACAGGACCAGAAGGTTTCTATAACAGAACTTCCGGAGGGACAGATCAATCGTCAAAGTATGCCGGAGTCATTGCATTATGAACAGAAAAATGAGTCAGAGACGGGGAAAGTCCCGGCAGTACCAAAGGCTGAACAGCCTAAAAAGGAACACTTAATATCCGTGAGCACCTCAACCACCCGGCCGGTACATCCAAAATCATCGGCATTAGATACTATTTCCAAAGAAACCAGATCTATGGATGAGGAAGAGGAACAGGATCACACTGTTGAAATTACAATTAAATTTGATATAGCCGGAATTAAGAAGAAGCTTGCCGGAATCAAGAAAAAGCTTGCACCGGAGGAAAGAACTCTCGAAGAAGTAAATGCTGCAATGGAGGAAAATCGTCAGCTGAAAGCAGAAAAGCAGCAGGCTTCCAATGAGTCTGTTGCAGAAAAGGGAGAGGAGTTTGCTCATAAAGCGGCAATAGCAGCCAAGGGAGCCGGGCGGAAAATTTCCGGTATTCTGAAGAAAAAATCGGAGTCAGCTGTCACACTGGAAGACGGGATGGCAGTAGATGGCGAGGTGGTTCAGCTTGAAGGGGAAGCAGTGGAAGAAGGTGGACTGGCTCAAAAAATCCAGGACATAAAAGAAATAATCCCAGGGAAAGCAGATAAGGCATCAAAGTTAGTAACTAATATCATAATAATTGCATTTTGCATAGGAATTGCATACTTTTTAGCATCATTTGTGACAAGCTATGTGGCACATCAGACAACCGTAGAGGGAGAATCTATGGAACCTACATTGACGGATGGGGATAGTGTGATCATAGAAAGACTTTCGTATTATTTTAAAGACCCAAAAAGATATGATGTAGTAGTTTTTCCTGTTCATTATGACAGTACATCATCAGAGGAAACATATTATATTAAAAGGGTGATTGGATTGCCTGGCGAGACAGTACAGATCATTGATGGAAGTGTGTATATTAATAACGAAAAGCTGTCAGATGATAAATATGCATCGGCCGAAATACAGGAGGCGGGAATTGCGGAAAAACCATTGGTATTAGGACCTAAACAGTATTTTGTAATGGGTGATAACCGTAATATGAGTACAGACAGCCGAAATTCTTACGTTGGACTGGTTAATAAAAATGATATCATTGGAGAGGCATGGTTATGTACATGGCCGTTAAATCATTTTGGAACATTGAAATAAAAAGGGAAAAACAGGCGTTTTGTCCTTTGAGGAGGGGATAGCAGCACAAATGAAGGGGATTCGTGAAATAAAAGAAGAGTTTCAAAAAGCAGATAGGAAAGAAAAAGAAACTTTGATGATGCTGTATCAATCAGATACCAGAAAGGGAGTACAGGAACTTCTTGACAAAGAACGGAAAAATAAGGAAAAATTGCAGCAGGAAATGCATCGGCTTGAGAATATGAAGATATTTGAAAAAAAATATCATGATTATATGGCAATCTGCGGAATTGATGAGGCAGGAAGAGGTCCGCTTGCCGGACCGGTAGTTGCAGGAGCTGTAATTCTTCCCAAAGATTGTTCTATATTATATTTGAATGATTCAAAGCAGGTGAGTGCTTCCAGGAGGGAAGCATTATATGATGAGATTAAAGAAAAAGCGGTTGCCAGTGCGGTCGGTGTGATCTCGCCACAGAGAATTGATGAGATCAATATACTTCAGGCAACTTATGAGGCGATGCGTCAGGCGATTGAGGGGTTGGGAATATTGCCGGATCTTCTTTTGGTAGATGCAGTAACAATACCGGATGTTTCCATGAAGCAGGTTGGGATCATCAAAGGAGATGCTAAGAGTGTTTCAATTGCAGCAGCAAGTATTCTGGCCAAGGTGACAAGGGACAGGATGATGGTAGAATATGATAAGATATATCCGGAATATGGATTTGCAAAACATAAGGGATACGGTTCAGCTTTCCATACGGAAGCGATAAGAAAATACGGACCATGTCCGATACATCGGCGCAGCTTTATAAAAAATTTCATATGATCTTTGTCTGCTCACAATAAAATAAACTGCACAGAAATAAGAAATTCTATGAAAATTATGTGTGACAGTCCCAAAAGTGTGAGGGGATAGGCGAAAGGAAGGATTATTTATGGCACAACAGGATGATTTTCGATATTTCCGCCATCCGCAAAAGAAAACGGCGGTTGCGTTAGAATATCAGCCGACTGATCAGGCACCTAAGGTGATTGCTTCCGGTCAGGGGTATCTGGCACAAAAAATCATAGATGTGGCACAGCAGGAGGAGATACCGGTCCATAAGGATGAGAAGCTTGCTGACAGCCTGCAAAATATTGAGATCGGCGAATATATTCCACCGGAATTATATCAGGTGGTTGCTGATGTGCTGGTATTTGTGGATGCCATGGATAATATCAAGGCAAAAGTTATGGATAACAAAAATAAATAAAAGCGTATGAAACGAGGGGAGAATGTATAATAGGCGGGAAATAGGGGATTACTATGAAAATATGGCTGTACAATATCTGGAAAAACAAGGTTACAGGATACTTGAAAGAAATTATCATGCAGGACGCCATGGAGAAATCGATATTATTGCGGAGGATGCGGCAGGGATGCTGGTTATCTGTGAGTGCAGGTATCGTAGAAGAAATGGATTTGGAAATCCATTGGAATCGGTAAATATTGCCAAACAGAGACAGATATGCCGGACAACGCTGTACTATTATAAAGAGCATGGATTTGGCACGGATCATGCCTGTCGCTTTGATGTGATCGCGATATCGGGAGATGGCACATTGGAGCATATAGAAAATGCGTTTGACTTTGTATAACTTCTTTTGGGAGGATGGCAATTGACAGGAGAAACCGGATGTAGGAGGAGTAGGCGATGGAATTGAAAAGGAAGAGCCGGGAAGAGTTTATGGCAGCTGCAAAAGAATATGGCGGCTATTATGATGAAGAGGAAACGGTTTTTGAAAAAAAAGCACCGGTACCATATCTTCATTTCCGGTCCTTTGATCGTCAGAAATGGCTGCAGCTGACTTTTTCTACCAGACTTGGGGGAGTTAGTAAGGGATATCTGTCTTCTCTGAATCTTGGATGGGATAGAGGAGAGTCCAGAGAAAATGTCTGTGAGAATTATCGCAGGTATTGTGTATCTATCGGCGGTGATGCTGACAAATTGATCTTGTCGGATCAGATACATGAGACAACTGTTTGTTATGTCGATGAAAAATATTGCGGTGGAACAGACATAGAAAAGAAATTAAAGGGTGTGGATGGGATGATCACGGATATTCCGGAGGTGCTTCTTGCAACTTCCTTTGCAGACTGTGTACCGTTGTTTTTTTGTGATCCGAAAAAGAAGATCATAGCCTCTTCCCATTCCGGCTGGAAAGGGACTGTAGCAGAGATTGGAAAATGTACCGTGCAGAAATTTCAGGACATGGGTAGTGCGGTGGAAGATATACAGGTATTGATCGGTCCCTCGATCTGTCAGGAGTGTTATGAGGTCAGTGCAGATGTAGCCGGAAAATTTGCAGAAGTTTATGATAAACCGGAGATAGGACAGATCATAAAGAAGGGCCGGGTGACGTCAGAAGGAGAACAGAAATATCAGCTGGATCTATGGGCGGCAAACTGGTTTCAGTTAAAAAGGGCAGGAATAGTACCGGAACATATGCATTTGGCGGGAATTTGCACCTGCTGTAATCATGGGTTGTTGTTTTCACATCGTGCCAGTCATGGCAAACGTGGAAATTTAAATGGTTTTTTGCGGATCAGGTAAGAAAGTGAAAAAATTATAAAAACCGGAAAGCAGTTTGATCTGTTTCCCGGTTTTTTGTTACGTCTTAGTTGATTATATAGAGTTATCGGTTTGTTTATTAACGGTTCTGTTTTTGAAGACGTTTTTCAACAAGTTCCTGAATACGGCTTGTGGCATCAAGAATGTTATTAACAGATGTATCGTGATTTAAGGTATCAATGATCAGGGAGATGTAAGCACTCATATCGACATTTACATAATATTGTTTATGAAGCAGTTCATTTGGGCAATGTACAAGATTTGTTGTGTATATATTATCAAAAATCCCCTTTTCATAGGCTTTATCAATCTCGGTCAGTCCGTTGGAGAACAGACCAAAGGTTGCACAGATGATCACCTTGGCGGCTCCGCGTTTCTTTAGCTCGGCAGCAGCATCAATGATCGTCTGTCCGGAGGCGATCATATCATCCAGGAGGATAATATTTTTGCCGGTGAGATCATTTCCTAAAAATTCAACCGATACGATAGGATGCTCGCCATTCACCATGATAGAATAATCGCGGCGGCGATAAAAAGTACCCATATTAACACCTAAAAGACTGGCATAATATACAGCACGTCCCATACCTCCCTCGTCGGGACTTACGATCATTAAATGCTCATTATCTACCGGCATATCAGGATTACGTTCAAAAATCTCGCGTATAAACTGATAAGAAGTATAGAAATTATCGAAACCGTGGATTGGGATCGCATTTTGGACACGGCTGTCATGGGCATCAAAGGTAATGATCGTTTCTACACCCATTTCAGTCAATTCCTGAAGTGCCTGGGCACAGTCCAGAGACTCGTTTGCCATTCGGATATTCTGGCGTCCCTCATATAAATAAGGCATGATCACAGTGATACGTCGTGGAGAACCGCCACATGCCATAATGATACGTTTCAGATCCATAAAATGGTCATCCGGAGACATCTGCGAAACACTTCCATGCATCTTAAAAAGTTCGCTGTAATTGACAGTATCCGCTATGATAAAAAGATCTGTTCCGCGAATAGACTGATTGATCACGGCACGTCCTTCACCGGTACCGAAGCGGGGACAGTCATAAGAGACCAGATAATCATCCCGGTCATACTCCTGCATTTTGAAAGAAGATCTGCAGGAACCGGTTTCGGAAAGAGCTTTGTGACGCCGTTCAATGATCAGCTGGTTTATCTTTTCTCCAAGCTCCTTGCAATTATTAAGGGCAATGATACGGAGAGGTGCCACAAGTAAAGAATCATGATAATTTATATTTGCCATGTTATTTCTCCAATCTGAATAATTTCAATACACTTAAAAATATATCGCTTTTCTGTGTATCCGTCAATGCCTGCTTTTTTTATGAAAGGTCTTTTCATTTTTTGTGGTTTATGTTATAAATTAATATGGTGTTATATGATTTTATTGAATTTTTGGAGGTAATATTTTGAGAAAGATTAGTCAAACAGCACTTTCCGTGCTTTTATGTGCAACAATGGTATTTACATCAGGATGCAGTCTCGGAGGAACAAAAACAAAAGAGAAAAAGGCAGATTCAGAATACGTTCAGCTTACCGATTACAAAAAGGTTTCATTAAAAAAATCAGAGGTGGATGAACAGGTGCAGAAGCAGATTGATTCAACTCTTGACAATTATGCAGAATATAAAAAGAAGAAAAAAGGCAAGGTAAAGAAGGGCGATACGGTCAATATTTATTATGTCGGCAGAGTAAAGGGAAAGAAATTTGACGGTGGAACCTGTACCAAAAAGGAAAATCCGGACGGATATAATCTTACGATCGGTTCGGGCACGTTTATTCCGGGATTTGAGGACGGACTGATCGGAGCTAAAGTCGGACAGAGTCTTGATGTGAAGGCAACATTTCCGAAGCAGTATTCCAATAATCCGGATCTTGCAGGGAAGAAAGCGGTATTCCATGTTACGGTTAATTATATTCAGGGAAAGAAGGTTTTGCCGGAGCTTACGGATGAATTTGTGACCAAAAATCTGACATCGTACAAATCTCTGGAGGATTATAAATCTACATTGCGTCAGCATTCTATCGAGGATCTGGCGTGGGACAGCGTATATAATGCATCAAAGGTGAAAGAATATCCGTCAGACCGTGTAAAGGCGATGTATGATCAGTTATATACGTCGATCAATTATTATCTGAAACAGAATAACTATACGATTTCGGATTATCTGTCTGCACAGAAGACAACATCGGCTGATTTTAAAAAGGATCTGAAAAAGACAGCAAAAGAGGATGTAGGCAAGCAGCTGATCTACGGTGCCATTGCTGAAAAAGAAGATATAAAGATTACCGATAAGGAATATAAAGCAGAGCTGAAGAGTTATTTATCCACATATAATTGCAAAGATGAAGAGGAGTTAAATAAGCAGTTCCAAAATTATTATGGTACGGATGCAAAGGAACTTATTATGGATGATCTGCTTTATAAAAATGTAAAGACATATCTTGCAGATAATGTGGAAGAAAAATAATATGTTCAAGGGGGAGCATTAAAGATGGCAAAACCAATTGTTGCAATCGTAGGACGTCCCAATGTAGGAAAGTCTACATTGTTTAATATGATGGTAGGTGAACGTATTTCCATCGTGAAAGACACGCCGGGTGTGACCCGGGACAGGATCTATGCCGACGTGACCTGGCTGAATCATAGTTTTACATTGATGGATACCGGCGGAATCGAGCCGGAGACAAATGACCTGATGCTTAAACATATGCGGGAGCAGGCAGAGATGGCCATTGAGATGGCAGATGTTGTCTTGTTCCTGACAGATGGCAAAACAGGTCTGGTGGATGCTGATTATCAGGTAGCAGATATGCTGCGCAAGGCACATAAAAAGATTGTTCTTGTGGTAAATAAAATTGATAATTATGATAAGCAGATGATGGATGTATATGAATTCTATAATCTGGGTCTGGGAGAGCCATTTCCGATTTCATCGGTGGGAAAGATCGGCATAGGAGAAATGCTTGATGAGATTGTTCATCTTTTTCCACAGGATCTGGAGGAAGAGGAAGATGAGCGTCCGCGGATCGCGATCGTAGGAAAGCCAAATGTAGGAAAATCATCGATCATTAATAAGCTTTTAGGGGAGAACCGCGTCATCGTTTCGGATATCGCAGGGACAACCAGGGATGCGGTTGATACGGCAATCACCTGGGAGGGAAAGGAATATGTCTTTATTGACACGGCAGGTTTGCGCCGCAAAAATAAAATAAAAGAAGAGATTGAGAGATATTCAATCCTTCGTACTGTTTCTGCCGTAGAACGCGCAGATGTGGTTATGCTGGTGATCGATGCCGTGGAGGGGATCACAGAGCAGGATGCAAAAATAGCCGGTATTGCCCATGACCGTGGCCGGGGAATGATAATCGTGGTAAACAAGTGGGATGCTGTAGAGAAGGACAACCACTCGGTGAAAAAATATACCAATGAAATACGCAAGGTATTATCATTTCTGCCGTATGCAGAGATTGCATTTGTCTCCGCAAAGACAGGCCAGAGGCTTCCGAAGCTTTTTGATATATTGGAGGTAGTGATCCAGAATCATTCACTGCGTATTGCTACAGGTGTGCTTAATGATATACTTGCAGAGGCTGTGGCAATGCAGCAGCCGCCATCAGACAAGGGACGTCGTCTGAAGATATATTATATGACGCAGGTGAGCGTAAAACCGCCGACATTTGTTATTTTTGTAAATAGTAAAAAGCTGATGCATTTTTCATATACAAGATATCTGGAAAATAAGATCAGAGAGGCGTTTGGATTTTCGGGAACGCCATTGAAGTTTTTCGTCAGAGAAAGGAAGGAAAAATAATCATGGCTTCTTATATTATCTGCCTGATCGTAGGATATTTCTGTGGATGTATTTCAATGGGATATTTTGTGGGAAGATTTTATCATATAGATATTCGGACAAAAGGAAGCGGAAATGCAGGAACAACAAATGTTCTTCGTAGTCTTGGAAAGATTCCGGCACTGATCACATTTGTGGGCGATCTGGCAAAGGCATTTGTTCCTATCCTGGTGATCCGTTTTGTGTTTGCACCGGAGCAGTGGTATCTTTGGTGTCTGTATTGCGGTCTGGGCGTAGTATTAGGACATAATTATCCCTTTTACCTGGGATTTCGAGGGGGAAAGGGTATTGCTGTCACGGCGGCAGTGGTTATGTCTGCCTGTCATCCGCTGATGATTCCGATCGGCCTGGCCATTTTTATCATTATGGTGGCATTGACCCGTTATGTTTCGGTAGGTTCATTATTTGTAGCCTGGTATATTCCGGTCAATACATTTGTTTTGTACCGGGACGATCCGAAATTTATACATATGATGATAATCAGTCTGATCTTTACCGCACTGGCATATTTTCAGCATCGCAATAATATTGTTCGGTTAATTCATGGAAATGAAAATCCTCTATGGGGAAAAAAGACGGAAGGACGTGATAGTTAATATGAGTAAGGTAAGTTTTCTTGGGGCCGGAAGCTGGGGAACCGCATTGGCGATCATGCTGGCAAAAAACGGACATGAGGTGACGCTCTGGTCGGCAGTAGGATCAGAGATTGATATGTTAAGCAGAGAAAGGGAACATAAGGACAGACTTCCCGGGGTGAAGCTTCCCGACTCTGTTATATTGACAAAGGAGCTTAAGGAAGCCTGTACCGGAGCAGATCTTGTTGTTTTTTCGGTGGCATCTCCTTTTGTACGTCAGACTGCCAAAAATGCAGCACAGTATATTAAAGAGGGACAGTGTATTGTAAATGTGGCAAAGGGAATTGAAAATGATACATTATGTACACTGCGTGATGTCATCGTTTCAGAAATCCCACAGGCAGACGTGTCCGTTTTGTCAGGACCGAGTCATGCCGAAGAAGTCGCTGTAGGGGTACCGACGACAGTGGTTGTCGGTTCTGTCAAAAGAGAGTCCGCTGAGCTGGTGCAGGAGATTTTTATGAATGAGAGATTTCGTGTCTATACCAGTTCGGATATTATAGGGATTGAACTGGGCGGATCTATCAAAAATGTGATCGCACTGGCTGCAGGAGTTATAGACGGCATGGGATTTGGAGACAATACAAGGGCAGCATTGATCACCAGAGGGATTACGGAGATCAGTCGGCTGGGAGTGAAAATGGGCGGAAAGATGGAAACCTTTATGGGACTTTCCGGCATTGGTGATCTGATCGTGACATGTACCAGTGAACACAGTAGGAATCATACGGCAGGATATCTTATAGGAAAGGGATATACAACAGATGCTGCAATGAAAGAAGTAAATCAGGTGGTTGAAGGAGTTTATTCAGCGAAGGCAGCAATGGCACTGGCCCGCAAATATCAGGTAAGCATGCCGATCGTAGAACAGATCAATAAAGTGTTGTTTGAAAATCTGCCAATCCTTGATGCGGTTCACGGACTATTAGTCAGAGATAAATGTAATGAATATCCGGGTTTAAGCTGGGACGAATAAACAGGCCTCTCACTCATATATTAATATCAGCAGTCTTTTTGCCGGAAATGTGTATGAGAATATTTGAGTGGAGGGAAAATTATGAGATATTCAGAAACAGGATATTATAGGAAGATGACAGCATCGGAGCAGCAGCCTCAGATAAACCGCCAGCAGAAGATATTGGCGGCAAAAGCGTCCTTTCAACAAACACCTTCGGGTGGACGGAGATATAACCGGGAGATGTCCGGATATATGGCTGATTTGGAGGAAGTGCATGAGGACGCTGCACCGGTGTTTCATTTTGGGCTGTTTCGTTTCATGACTTCGATTATGCTTGTGCTTGTCTTGATCGGAGCGTTTGCTTCAGACTTTGAATATCGAGGATTCAACAAGAGATATGTTCAGGAGTGTATGTCGGATGAATCCCTATGGAACAGAGTGGAACAAAAGGTACAGAAAATATATTATATGATACAGAAGGAAAGCATAGATAACAGCTCAGATATGAAAAAAAGCATATCAGGGAAATAAGCATATTTTATATACCTGATTCAGGACAGAAAGGATTTCGTGAATACATGAGTAGGAGAAAATTAGCCTTATCGGATGAGATACTTTTATCGGTAGAGAAACCGGCGAGATATATTGGAAATGAGATCAATATGGTGAAAAAGGATCCGGCAGATGTATCTGTGCGGTTCTGTATGTGCTTCCCGGATGTTTATGAGATCGGAATGTCTCATCTGGGGATTCAGATTTTATATGATATGTTTAATCAATGGGATGATGTTTACTGCGAAAGGGTATATTCTCCATGGGTTGATCTGGATCGCATCATGAGAGAGCGGCACATTCCATTATTTTCACTGGAAACACAGGATCCGATCAAGAATTTTGACTTTTTGGGAATTACGCTCCAATATGAAATGTGTTACACCAATATTTTGCAGGTGCTGGATCTGTCAGGAATACCATTAAAGGCGGCGGAGCGTAAGATGGATGATCCATTTGTGATCGGAGGAGGTCCGTGCAGCTACAATCCGGAGCCGATCGCTGACTTCTTTGATATGTTTTATATCGGAGAGGGAGAGACTCAGTACCGTCGTATGATGGATGAATATATCGAATGGAAAAGATCCGGGGGAGATAGAATATCATTTCTAAAGAGGGCGGCACAGATTCCGGGAATCTATGTACCAATGTTTTACGAAGCGTCCTATCATGAGGATGGGACATTAGCGGCTTTTGAGCCGATCGTTCCGGAAGCACCGGTAAAGGTACTGAAGGAAGTAGAAATGGATATGGAAAACACATATTATCCGGAGAAACCGCTGGTGCCATATATTAAGGTTACACAGGACAGGGTCGTGCTTGAGATACAGAGAGGATGTATTCGCGGCTGCCGTTTCTGTCAGGCAGGAGTTCTTTACAGACCTATCCGTCCACGGAAGCTGGAATTTTTAAAGAAGCGGGCTGTTCAAATGCTGGAGGCAACCGGACACGAGGAGATCACATTGAGTTCTCTAAGCTCCAGTGACTACAAAGAACTGCCGGAGCTTGTATACTGGCTGATCGATGAGTGCAGCAAAAACGGTATAAATATTGCACTGCCATCTCTTAGGATCGATGCATTTTCACTTGATGTCATGTCAAAGGTACAGGATGTGAGAAAGAGCAGTCTTACTTTTGCTCCGGAAGCGGGATCCCAGAGGATGAGAAATGTTATCAATAAAGGGCTGACAGAGGAAAATATATTAAACGGTGCCATGGATGCATTCCGTGGCGGATGGACCAGGGTAAAGCTTTATTTTATGCTGGGTCTTCCGGGGGAAACATATGATGATATTGAGGAGATCGCTGTCCTTTCGGACAAGATAGCCAGAGAGTATTATACGATCCCAAAGGAGGAACGCAAGGGAAAAGTGAATATCGTGACGAGCACATCGATTTTTGTGCCAAAGCCGTTCACACCGTTTCAATGGGCGAGAATGAATTCGCAGCAGGAAGCGGTAGAAAAGAGAAACTTTTTGTTAGAGAAGGTAAAAAGCCAGTTAAATGCTAAGAGTATTAAGTATAATTGTCATGATGCAGATGTGTCTGTTTTGGAAGGAGTATTTGCAAGAGGTGACAGAAGGTTAAATGATGTTATTCTGCAGGCATACCGGGAAGGCTGTATCTATGATGCATGGACAGAATATTTTAAGTATGATGTATGGCAGAAGGCATTTGCAGATCATCATCTGACGATGGAATTTTATAATGACAGAGAGCGCAGCGAGGACGAGCTTTTCCCATGGGATTTTATTGACTGTGGCGTGACAAAAGAATTTCTGCTGAGAGAATATCATAGAGCAAAAGAAGCAATTGTGACACCAAACTGCCGCCAGCAGTGTGCAGGATGTGGTGCGGCACGTTTTGGCGGCGGTGTGTGCACAGAGAAGAGGGATGCTGCTGTCTGACCGGCAGAAGGCTGCAAAGTACAGGAAAGGGCATGGTTATATAAATGAAAGCGAGAATTAAATTTTCAAAATGCGGATCAATGCGGTTTATCGGTCATTTGGATGTAATGCGTTATTTTCAGAAGGCGTTCAGACGTGCACATATTCCGGTAAGCTACAGTAAAGGGTATTCTCCACATCAGATTCTTTCCTTCACCTCGCCTCTTGGAATCGGACTTACCAGTGATGCTGAATATATGGATATGGAACTGGAGGAATGTCCGGAGCCGGAGCGGATGGTAGAATGGATAAATTCACAGATGAATGATGAGATACGGGTGAAAGATTTTGTACTGCTGCCGGACGACTCCAAGCCGTCTATGGCAATGCTGGCAGGATGCGACTATCTGGTAGCATTAAAACCGGGCAAGGAGTCTGTTTTTCGGGACAGACAGAAACAGGAAAAAGTTCTGGGAGATTTTCTGGCACAGCCGGAGATCTTGATAACAAAAAAGACGAAACGCTCAGAAAAGCTTGTAGACATCAGACCGAATATTTATTATTTGAATACGGAAATAGAGCAGTTTCAGAAAAGTACGGGAATAGAATACGGGCCGCTTTGCATTGACCTTCAGGAGTATCAGCCGGTCATCTTTTGCCAGCTGACGGCTGGAAGTGTGCTGAATATTAAACCGGAACTTGTTATGCAGGCATTGTGTCAATTTATGGATGTACCTTATGATTTCCTGGACTACCAGATCCACCGTCTGGAAATGTATGGTGATGTTAATGGGAAAAAGGGAGAGATCCATTTACTGCATGATGAGGTACCCTGTGTATTGGTCCCTTTATCTGAATATGGAAGTCAAAAGAAATAAATAGGCGAAAAAGGAGGAGAACGTCATGGAACTTTTATTGATGAAAAGAGAAGAAGGAATATTATCTGTTCTTGCAGATGGAAGACGTATCCTCCAGATACATGCAGAGGCTGAGGACGATCCGGAAAATACAGCGGTTGGCGATATCTATGTCGGAAAAGTCCGTAACGTTGTCAAGAATATTAATGCGGCTTTTGTGGAATTTGCCAAAGGGAAAATGGGATATCTTTCATTGGCGGAGAAGGCGGTACCGATTCATACCTCAGGCGGAAGACAGGATGATGGACGGGTACTGATCGGGGATGAGATCATTGTGCAGATCAAGCAGGAAGCGATCAAGACAAAGCCTCCGGCACTTACCGGAATGATCGATCTGACGGGAAGATATATTGTTTTAACGATCGGAAAAAGCGGATGTAATGTATCCAAAAAAATAAAAGATAAAGAAAAGAGAAAATATCTTCTGGAATTATTGGAGGAATACCGGCAGGAGGACTTCCTGCTGATTGCCAGGACCAATAGCAGTGAAGCTTCCGAGAAAGTTTTACGCAGGGAGATGGAGAAACTTATCGACCGGTATGATAAGCTTCGCAAAGAAGGGATCCATAAGGTGGCTATGAGCCGGCTGGAGCGGGCGTTGCCTGTGTATTTGGCCGATATAAGGGACGGTTATGCGGCGGAAGTGGACAAAATAATAACGGATGATCAGGATATTTATGAGAAAGTGTATGATCATCTGACAGAAAATGATCCGGAAAGTCTGCAAAAACTGACGATGTGGAGTCCGGAAAATGGGAAGCTGGATGCGGTATACAATGTATCAAGATCGCTGGAACATGCCCTGATGCCTAAGGTGTGGCTCAAAAGCGGAGCGTATCTTGTGATACAGCCGACGGAAGCATTGATATCTATCGATGTAAATACCGGAAAGGCCATTTCGAAAAAAAAGGATGTTCAGAAGACGTTTTATAAGATAAATGTGGAGGCAGCAAGGGAAATTGCTGTTCAGATGAGGCTGCGGAATTTGTCGGGAATCGTGCTGGTGGACTTTATTGATATGAAATCGGAGGAAGACCAAAAGAGTCTTATGGAGATCTTGCGGCAGGAGGTACGAAAAGATCCGGCGCAGACAACGGTCGTTGATATGACAAAGCTGGGACTTGTAGAGATTACGAGAAAAAAAGCCCGTAAGAGCCTGTATGAGCAGATAAACAGTTTGAGGGGCAGTGAGAGGAAAATGCAAAAGGAGAGTGAATAGCTTGACACAGGATGAAATCATTATTCGAAAGGGAATCGTACATATATTGGATGCAGAGCTGGGCTATCCGGTATTTTCTGAGGAGGTTTTGGATCTTTCGCCGGATATAAACGATTTCTTTCGTGGATTGATATATAAGATCATGTCCGGAGATGAGATGAAGAAATGCTTTTTTGACGGAGCAGAGGTGGAGGAAACGGAGACAGAAGCACCGGCTTATCCTCAGACAGATGTTTATGCACTGGTAAAGCAGTTTTCTGAGGAGAATATGATAGAGGACAGCAAAAAACTTGCCCAGTCATTGTATGATATTATGAATGCCAATATCACGATACCATCAGCCGACTTTGGTGTAGTGACTTTTCAGGTACATTCTGTCCAATATTTAGGACTTCTAAAAATGAATTACAAGGAAAGCTATGTTCATATGACTCAGAATGAAGAGGGAAAAAATATCAACCGGATCATCCGGTATCGTTCGATGCTTCCGAGTGCAACGACGAAGCTTTCGGAGGCAGTGATCATTGATCTGTCAGATTACAGTGTACAGATCATCGAAAAGAAATATGAGATAAACGGAAATAAAGTAAATTATCTGTCAGAGATGTATCTTCACTGTCATGCAGCCATGTCTTCCAAGACAAAGCTCGATATTGTCGTAAATGCCGTAAAACAGGTAAATAAAAAGCATTATTCGGAAGAGCCGGTAAAACAGTTAGAAGCAAAACGTGTCATTAAAGAGCAGATGGAAGAAACCGGTTCGGTCAGTGTTGAAAAGGTCAGTGAAAAATTATATGGAGATGTACCACAGATCAAAGAAGAATTTGACAAGAAGATGGAAAAATACCATATGGAGACTGCGCAGGTGACACCACAAAGTGAGCGGACGACCAAAAAATTTGAAAAGCAGTATCTGAAGACGGACACTGGGATTGAGATCAATATTCCCATGGAACAATATCAGGACGTTGAGCAGGTAGAATTTATTACCAATCCGGATGGAACGATTTCCGTATTGATCAAAAATATTAATAAGATTACGACACGGTAACAGGAGAGAAAAAATGTTTCGTTTGTGGGCAAAGATATTTAAAGACAACAGAATGCTGCAGGATCTGACCATCAGCGATGACAGCAGAGAAAAAAACAGAACAAAAAAGGTTTTTGATGCCTTAGATGAGGTCTGTTATGCGTTTGACCTGAGCAGACCTATCTGGCTGGATTCTAATATCAAGGAATTTCAGAGAGTAGATAAGACGAGATTTCGCAGAGATAATTTTATAGATGATATAGATTTTGATTATTTAGAGATTCATGTGATAGAGGAAGATGATTATGTTTGATCGGCAGTGTTCTGACTTTACTTTTCCACGGCCTCATGGTAAAATGAGCGTTGATGAGCAGCACAGATGATCGCAGCTGTAAGTGCCGAAAGGCCACAGGTGAGGAAAGTCCGGGCTTCATAGGGCAGGATGCCGGATAACGTCCGGTGGAGGTGACTCCCAGGCAAGTGCAACAGAAAATAACCGCCAGTCTGTCTGGTAAGGGTGAAAAGGCGAGGTAAGAGCTCACCGCATCTGCGGTAACGGAGATGGCTGTGTAAACCCCATCCGAAGCAAGACCGAACAGGGACGATACGGCGGCCCGCCGTGTTCCGGGTAGGTTGCTTGAGGCTGCCGGTAACGGTAGTCCTAGATAGATGATCGTCTGATACAGAACCCGGCTTACAGTGCTGCTCCTTATTTGATTTAATGCTGTTAAAATGCTTGTAGACGAATGAACATACCAGAAAGAATTGTAAAGTGGTTTCTGGAGGGCAAAATATATATTTTGCCCTTTTTTAGAGAAAACGGAGAGATAAAGATATGGCACTGACACCAATGATGCAAAAGTATCTGGAAACGAAAGAGGAATACAAGGATTGTATTCTTTTTTATCGTTTAGGGGACTTTTATGAAATGTTTTTTGATGATGCAAAGATTGTATCCAAGGAGCTGGAGCTGACATTGACCGGCAAAAGCTGTGGACTGGAAGAACGTGCACCTATGTGCGGCGTGCCTTTTCACGCAGTAGACGGGTATCTTGATAAATTGATCAGCAGGGGATATAAGGTCGCCATCTGTGAGCAGGTGGAGGATCCGAAGCTGGCGAAGGGACTTGTAAAGAGGGAAGTAGTCAGGGTGGCAACTCCCGGGACGAATCTGAATATGCAGGCTCTTGACGAAAGCAGAAACAATTACCTTCTCTGTATCGTGTATACAACGAATGCTTACGGAGTATCTTATGTGGATGTTACAACCGGAGACTACTATGTCACAGAGTTTGATTCAGAAAATAAGCTTTTGGACGAAATTGGAAAGACTATGCCGTCTGAGATTATCTGCAATGATTCTTTTTTAGTATCAGGTGTGGATGTAGAGGATCTCAGGGGACGTTTAAAGATCGTTGTTTCAGCTATCGATCCATGGCATTTTGATGAAGACCGCTGTGTGGACAGCTTGTGCCGTCATTTTCATGTAGCTTCACTGGATGGGCTTGGGCTTGCCGATTATTCCATCGGCGTGACGGCAGCAGGGGCTGTTATGCAGTATCTCGAAGAAACGCAGAAAATATCCCTGGATCATATTACAACCATCAGGCCATATGTGCCAAACAGCTACATGCTTTTAGACAGAGCGACCCGGAGAAATCTGGAGCTGTGTGAGACCATGCGTGAGAAAGCCAAGAGGGGATCGCTTTTCTGGGTTTTAGATAAGACAAAAACGGCTATGGGGGCAAGAAAGCTCCGTAACTCTATCGAACAGCCTCTTTTAGATAAGGATAAGATCAATGAGCGTCTGGATGCCATTGAGACCATGAATAATAATGCAATATCAAGAGAGGAACTCCGGGAATATCTGTCACCTATTTATGATCTGGAAAGGCTGATCAGCAAGATCAGTTACCGCAGTGCAAATCCAAAGGATCTGCTGGCATTTAAACAGTCTCTTGCAATGCTGCCGCCAATTAAATATCTGCTGAGCAGTTTTGAGGGAGATACACTGCTTTCCGATTGTGGCAGACAGCTGGATGATATGTCGGATATATGTGGTCTGATCACCGATTCCATTGACGAGGATGCCCCATTGACTGTACGTGAAGGTGGAATGATCCGGGATGGATATAATGAGGAGATTGATAAGCTGCGCTCGGCCAAGACAGATGGAAAAAAGTGGCTGGCGGAGCTTTTAGAGGAGGAAAAAGAAAAGACAGGGATTAAAAATTTAAAAATTAAATTTAATAAAGTATTTGGTTATTATCTGGAGGTAACAAACTCTTTTAAGGATCTGGTACCGGATGACTGGATGCGAAAACAGACCCTTGCAAATGCAGAGAGATATACAACACCGAAGTTAAAGGAGCTGGAGGATACCATACTTGGGGCCGAAGACAAGCTTTATACATTAGAATATAATGTTTTTTGCGAAGTACGAGACACGATTTATGGAGAGATCGGCAGGATCCAGAAGGCTGCCAAGATCATTGCGAAGGTGGACATGCTGGCATCGCTGGCTGTGGTAGCGGAACAGAATAATTATATCCGTCCCGAGATCCGCAAGAAGGGCGTGATCGACATAAAGAACGGCAGACATCCTGTGGTCGAAAAGATGATAAAAAATGATATGTTTGTGGCAAATGATACATATCTGGATAATGATAAGCACCGCATCAGTATCATTACAGGACCGAATATGGCCGGAAAATCTACTTATATGCGGCAGACAGCTTTGATCGTACTGATGGCACAGATCGGTTCTTTTGTGCCTGCACAAAAGGCGGTGATCGGTATAGTGGACCGCATATTTACAAGAGTTGGAGCATCGGATGATCTGGCCAGTGGTCAAAGTACATTTATGGTAGAGATGACAGAGGTTGCCAATATTCTCAGGAATGCGACGAAGGACAGTCTCATCATACTGGATGAGATCGGAAGAGGAACCAGTACATTTGATGGGCTTGGAATAGCCTGGTCGGTGATCGAGCATATTGCCGATAAGAAATTACTGGGTGCCAAGACATTGTTTGCCACACATTATCATGAACTGACGGAGCTGGAGGGAAAGCTGGACAGCGTTGATAATTACTGTATTGCGGTGAAGGAGCAGGGGGATGATATCATTTTTCTGCGCAAGATTGTCAAAGGCGGTGCGGATAAGAGCTATGGTATTCAGGTGGCGAAGCTTGCCGGAGTACCGGAAAGTGTACTGCGGCGCGCCCGTGAGATTGTTGATGAGCTGAGCAATAATGACATAGCCGAAAAGGCAAAGGACATTGCCGTAGAATACGAAATCCCGGATTATGAATACGGGATCGAACAGCAGACGAAAAAACCGAGAAAAGTACGGAAAAAGACAGAGTCAGAGATTGAATCGGAGAAAATGGGGCAGATTTCTCTTTTTGACGGATACCAGCCAAATGTCAAAACGGACGATATCATTTATGAGCTGCATGATCTGGATCTGTCGAATACAACACCTATTGATGCAATGAATATTTTATATAAAATGCAGACAAAGCTTCGTGAAAGAATGTAGTCAGAGCATAGAAAAAGGCAGGTGGAAAAATGTCAGATATACATATTCTGAATCAAGATACAATTAATAAAATAGCGGCGGGGGAAGTGATCGAGCGTCCGATGGCTGTAGTAAAAGAATTGACTGAAAATGCAATAGACGCAGATGCCAATGCGATTACAGTCGAGGTGAAGGAGGGTGGAAAGGCTCTGATCCGTATGACAGATAATGGGATCGGCATGAATGAGGAGGATGTACGACTGGCTTTTACGCCACATGCTACAAGTAAGATTGACAATGCCGATGATCTGATGAGTGTATCGACTCTAGGATTCCGTGGTGAAGCACTTGCCAGTATCTCTTCGGTATCACAGCTTGAGATGGTCACCAAGACACGAAATGAGCTGATGGGATGTCGTTATGAAGCGGATGGAGGGAAGGAGCGGACGCTGGAGCCGGTTGGCTGCCCGGATGGGACGACGATCCTGGTGCGTAATCTGTTTTATAATACACCTGCCAGACTGAAATTTTTGAAATCATCCCCGACAGAAGCCGGATATATTAATACACTGCTTGAGCGATTGGCATTGTCCCATCCGGATATATCTTTTCGTTTCATTAATCAGAATCAGACAAAGCTCCATACATCCGGAAATGGAAATCTTAAGGATGTGATCTATCATATTTATGGCAAGGATATTACAGCAAATCTGCTGGAGGTGGATGCCAGTGAGGTAAACTGCCGCGTGAAAGGCTTCATCGGTAAGCCGGTTGTTTCAAGGGGAAACCGTAATTATATGAATTATTTTATTAATGGCAGATATATTAAAAGTTCTACGATCCATAAAGCGATCGAGGATGCGTATCAGCCATATACCATGCAGCACAGATATCCGTTTACGGTACTTCATTTTATGGTTGATCCGGGAATGGTAGATATTAATGTACACCCTCAGAAGATGGAAATCCGTTTTTCTGATGCACAGGGGATGTATCAAAGCGTTTTTCATGCGGTTAGTGAGGCTTTGAAACACAAGGAATTTATTCCGGAAGTTTCTCTGTCTTCACCGGCAGCAAAAACTTTCCCAAAACGGGAAGGGACTGCAGCAAAGCCGGTAAGAGATCCGGAGCCTTTTGAAAAAAAGAGGATGCAGTCTGTGCAGATCCTGGAAGAGATAAAAAAGCAGGATAAAGAATTACAGCAAAGGGGTCTGGTGCAGGAAAAGGCTGTGTACGGGAAACCGGATAATGAAAAGCCGGTGTATAGAGAAGCGGATACAGAAAGGACCGTATACAATAAAACGGATAACGAAAAGCCGGTATGTGAAAAAGCGAATAATGAACAAGACAGCGAAAAAAGAGTATACAAAAAAACGGACAAAGAGCCGGACAATGAAAAGAATGTGTATGAAAAATCGGACAGACAAACAGAGAGACCGGATAACGGGATAAATGATATCCAACAACGTACTGTCCAAAATCCGGTACAGGAATCTTTTTTTGAACAGGGAATCCTTTCAGAAAAGGTACAAAAAGAGGTTGAGATCATCGGACAGATATTCGATACCTATTGGATCCTGCAGTATGATAAAGCGATGTATATGGTTGATCAGCATGCGGCACATGAGAAGGTTCTTTATGAACGCTTTATGAAACAGCTGGCAGAAAAAAAGCCGATGGTACAGCTTTTGCAGCCACCTGTCATTCTTACGCTGACAATGCAGGAGGAGCAGGCAGTCAGAGAGCATATATCTGTTTTTGAGGAGCTGGGATATCAGATCGATCCGTTTGGCGGGAGAGAGTATGCCGTGAGCGGGGTGCCGGCACATCTTCCGCAGGTCGGCAGTGAGGAGCTGCTAAGGGAGATCATTGATTCCCTGGTGGATGAGCACACAAAGGATACACCGGATATTTTAAAGGATAAAATTGCATCTATGTCCTGCAAAGCAGCTGTTAAGGGAAACAATCGTTTGCCGAGGGAACAGATGGAAGAATTGCTGCGGGAACTTATGACATTGGAAAATCCGTACCATTGTCCTCATGGACGTCCTACAATGATCAAGATGACAAAAACAGAATTAGATAAAAAATTTAAGAGGATCGTATAAAAGAGTATTTAATCAGGAAAAATTCAGAGGCAGGTTATGATTTGCACAAAAATCTGATGGATTAGGAAGGCGGAAGTGATGAGTGAGAAAAAAAGGCCATTGATCGTTCTGACGGGACCTACGGCTGTGGGAAAGACTGCATTGTCCGTTAATCTGGCAAAGGCTGTGGGAGGAGAAATCATATCGGCAGATTCCATGCAGGTATATAAGGGAATGGATATAGGAACGGCAAAGATATCAAGAGATGAGATGGGCGGAGTTTTTCATTATCTGATAGATGAGCTGGAGCCATGGGAAGAATTTAATGTCGTTATCTTTCAGCAGCTTTGTAAAAAATATATGGAGAAGATTTATGCAAAAGGAAAGATACCTATTCTGGTCGGAGGAACAGGGTTTTATATCCAGTCTGTTTTATATGATATAGATTTTACCCAAAATGAAGCGGATACCTTATATCGAAAAAGCCTTGAACATAGGGCGGCACTGGAGGGAGGAGAAAGGCTCCACAAGGAACTGGCAGCAGTTGATCCGGAATCGGCAGAGCAGATCCATCCCAATAATATAAAAAAAGTAATTCGTGCATTAGAATATTATCATCAGACAGGACAAAAGATATCGGATCATAATAAAACACAGAGGCAAAAAGAATCCCCCTATGATTTTATTTATTATGTATTGAGTCTTCCGCGGGAAATTTTGTATCAGCGGATCGATCAGCGGGTAGATCAGATGAGGCAGAATGGTCTTTTGGAAGAGGTCAGACGTCTGGAGTCCATGGGATGCACCCGTGATATGATTTCTATGCAGGGGCTTGGATATAAGGAGATTCTGGATGCGTATGCAGGAAAATGTACAGTAGATGAAGCTTTTGAAAAGATTAAACTGGAAACAAGGCATTTTGCGAAAAGGCAGTTTACATGGTTTCGCCGTGAACGTGCGGTCACCTGGATCCATAAAGAGGATTATGAAGATGAAGAGGCAATCTTAAGGGTTTGTGCAGGCCAGATACAGGATCGCTTTGATATAAAACAGACATGATATGTAATCTGCATGAAAATATACTGCGATCAGACAGAAAAAGAAGAGAAAAGAGGATAAAGAAATGGAATTACAAAATATGTATAAGGAAGCGGGAGTCAGTGATGAGGTATACGGTTTTTGCAGTGGTATAGAGAAAAATCTCAAAGAGCGTTTTGAGGAGATTGACAAAACGGCAGAATACAATCAGATGAAGGTTTTGCGGGCTATGCAGAAGCATAAAGTCAGTGCGGGATGTTTTGAGTCTTCTACAGGATATGGTTATGATGACCTGGGAAGAGAGGTGCTGGAGGAAGTTTATGCCTCTGTGTTTGAGGCAGAATCGGCATTGGTGCGTCCACAGCTGACATGTGGTACGCATGCACTTACGGTAGCACTTTCAGCGAATCTGCGTCCGGGGGATGAACTGCTCTCACCGGTAGGAAAACCGTATGATACTTTAGAAGGAGTTATTGGTATCGGGGAAAATGCTGCACCGGGATCGCTAAAAGAATTTGGGGTAAAATATCGTCAGGTGGATTTAAAGAAAGATGGCAGTTTTGATCTTGAGGGGATAAAGAAAGCGTTAAATCCGCATACAAAGCTTGTGACGATCCAGCGTTCTAAGGGATATGCCACAAGGCCGACTTTGTCCGTGGAACGGATAGGGGAACTGATCTCTTTTGTTAAGTCGATACGTCCGGATGTGATCTGTATGGTGGATAATTGCTATGGAGAGTTTGTAGAGCGTATAGAACCAACGCAGGTTGGAGCGGATATGTGCGTGGGTTCTCTGATCAAGAATCCGGGAGGTGGTCTGGCACCGATCGGCGGATATATTGTTGGAAGAAAGGATCTCATTGACATGTGTGCATACCGTCTGACTGCACCGGGCCTTGGCAAGGAAGTGGGGGCTACATTGGGATTAAACCGTTCCTTTTTTCAAGGCTTTTTTATGGCACCATGTGTGGCGGCATCGGCATTAAAGGGGGCTATCTTTGCGGCTAATATATACGAACGACTTGGGTTTGAAGTGGTACCGGACAGTACGGAGACACGTCATGATATTATCCAGGCAGTTACACTGGGATCTGCGGAAGGTGTGATCGCCTTCTGCAAGGGGATTCAGGCCGGATCTCCGGTAGACAGTCATGTTGCACCGGAACCATATGCGATGCCGGGATATCATAGTGATGTGATCATGGCTGCCGGAGCTTTTGTGCAGGGATCTTCCATCGAATTAAGTGCAGACGGACCGATCGAGCCGCCATATGCGGTATATTTTCAGGGAGGACTTACCTGGTATCATGCGAAATTTGGTATTATGATGTCGTTAGAATATCTAAAAAAAGAGGGAATCGTGTCTCTTAAATAAGAGGATTTTTGTAGAAAAATTTATAAAAATGTCATGAATAAATCACAATTCTTACCAAAGATGGTTCTATACAAAAAAGAGATTTTATGATACCATGTAATGATGTAGAGCTGTAAAAGGCGAGAGAAGGGATAGTTTTGCAGCTTGCAGGGGAAGCCTTCAGAATGGAGGCTGCTATGGATAAAAAAAGAAATAACGATTATGGAGAGAATACGGCAGAAAAGATCCGGATGAAAGAGCTTCCGGTATCTGAACGGCCCTATGAAAAATGTGTCCGGTATGGTCCGGAGGCATTGTCAGACAGTGAACTGCTTGCTGTTGTGATAAGGACCGGGAGTCAGGGAGAGAAGGCAGTTGATCTGGCAGACAGGGTTCTTTGCAGCCTTCCGGAAAGGCATCTGGGAGGATTGTTTCACATATCACTGGCCCAGCTTCAGGAAATCCGTGGTATAGGACCGGTTAAGGCAGTTCAATTGAAATGTATGGCTGAATTTTCAAAACGCATGGTTCGTTCCAGGATACCTGTTTCCAGACTGCAGTGTAATGAGCCGGAGCAGATAGCGGCATATTATTTACCGCAGATGCGTTATTTGGAGACAGAACAGGTGTTGATGCTCGTTCTTGACGGGAAAAATGCCATGCGCGGAGAAATTGTTATTTCAAATGGCTCTTTTAATTCATCAATGGCTGCTCCGCGCGAGATTTTTTATAATGCGATTAAAAATAAGGCAGTAAATATTATTCTTCTTCATAATCATCCGTCCGGTGATCCTACGCCGAGCAGAGAGGATATGGTTATGACAAAGCGTGTATCTGACATTGGACAGATGATAGGAATCACCCTGTTAGATCATATCGTGATAGGCGATAACCGTTATATCAGTTTTCGGGAGAGCGGATATTTGTAGGAGAGTCAGACAGAAAGTTACCAGAAGGGAGTATTCCAATGGCACATAAAACATATGGCATTGATTTTGGAACGGGTACGGTTAAAGTATATAAAAAATCAGACGGTATCATCTTAAATGAAAGGACAGTAGTTGCCACGGTGGGAAAAGGAGCAATGCAGCGTCCGGTCGCCATCGGAGATAAGGCGTATGAGATGTTTGAAAAGGTTCCACCTAATATAAAGGTCTCTTTTCCATTAGAGAACGGAGTCATCGCGCAGATGGGAGATATGATTTCTTTGTGGAATTTTATGCTGACAAAGATTTCAGGGAAACGTAAATTAAAAAATGCTGATTTTTACATAGCAGTACCTGCGGATATACGCGAGGTAGATAAAAATGCATATTCCCGTGTGGTATCAGAAAGTGAAAGTAAACCGCATAAAGTATTTTTGATCCATAAGCCAATCGCTGATGCGATCGGTCTGAATCTGGATGTAGAAAAATCAAGAGGTATCATGATCGTAAATGTAGGGGCAGATACTACGGAAATCTCTGTATTATCACTGGGAGGTATCGTAGTATCCAAACTGCTGCCGTATGGAGGAAATTATTTTGATGAACAGATCATCAATCATGTCCGGAAAGAACATAATTTCGTCATTGGACGAAAAAGTGCGGAGCAGATCAAAAAAACGCTTGTTTCTGCAGTGCCGGTAGATGAAAAGGTTACAGTGGTGGGAAGAAATATTGTCAAGGGACTTCCGGGAGAGGTCACAATTTCATCAGCAGAGATATTCCCGCTGGTACAGGGAGTGTTTTTAACAATATCGGCATCGGTACGCTCTATGCTTGAAAGAACACCGCCGGAGATAGCATCAGAAATTGAAAACGGTGGAATATATCTGACAGGAGGATCATCCTGGATCAGGGGAATGGATCAGCTTGTTGCAAATGAAACCAGATATAAGGTGAATACAACAAAGCATGCACAGAGAACGGTCGTCACCGGACTCGGTTATCTGGCCGAGCATCCGAAAATTGCAGCAAAGTACAGCATACCGTTAAAAAGTATAAAGGAATAGGATAGATAGTATTTATCAAAATATGAAGGAGTTGTAGGAATGCGTAAACGGACAAAAATCACATTAGATCCGAAATATATTTTAATGACGATAGCGATCGTTTGTGTGGCGTTGATCATTGTTTCTTTCCGCTTTCAGGACAAAATGACACCGATACGCACTGCTGTAGGAAGCGTTATAACCCCGATGCAGCGCGGAATCAATAAGGTCGGTCTTGTGGTTGCGGATGGATTGGATTACGCGACAACGGTGAAAAAACTGGTAAAAGAAAATAACAGTCTGAAGGAGCAGCTGGATGAGATGTCTGCTCAGAACCGCCTTCTTCAGCAGGACAAGTATGATCTTGATGATTTTCGTAAGCTGTATGATCTTGATGAAAAATATTCTGATTATCCTAAGGTTGCGGCGCATGTCATCAGCAGTGATGGCAACTGGTTTAACAGTTTTGTTATTGACAAGGGATCCGATAACGGATTGAAAGTCAATATGAACGTATTGGCGGGAGACGGTCTGGTCGGTATAGTCACAGAAGTTAATAAATCCTATGCAAGAGTACGGTCTATCATTGATGATGAAAGCAGCGTGACGGGCTCTTTCCTGAAAACATCAGATATGTGCTTTGTGAATGGGAATTTGAAGCTGATCAATAAAGGGATGGTAGATATTACGGGAATTCCTGCAGATGCAAAGATCAAGGAAGGCTATGAGGTGGTAACATCACCGGTCAGTGATAAATATCTTCCGGGGATCCTTATCGGATATGCCAGAGATATTAAAACGGATTCCTCGAATATTACGAAGTCAGCTCATCTGACACCGGCAGCAGATTTTTCGGGGCTTGATATGGTGCTTGTTATTACAGAGGTAAAGGATTCCGGAGATTTGGAGGCTATTTTAAATTGAGACGTTATATTTATCTGTTGCTTTTGAATATCATATGTTTTGTTTTGCAGACCACGTTATTCCGCCATTTTCATCTGGGAGGAGTGACACCGAATATTCTCATTATGATAACAGCGGCTTCCGGTCTTATGTATGGCAGACGCCTTGGAATGTTTTCGGGAGTGATCGGCGGACTTTTGGTGGACTCCATGTTTAACACGGTGATCGGACTTATGATACTGATCTATGCCTTTATAGGATATGTGAATGGCATGGCTAATAAGCTCTATTTTAAAGACAAGCTTTATATTCCCGTTGTCACGATTGTTTTGAGTGATATGGCATATGGCACACTTTATTATGGCTGCCGGTTTATGCTCCGCGGAAGAATGGATTTTCTGTTTTATCTTATGCATGTCATGATACCGGAGGCAGTGTATACAACAATAGTAGGTGTATTGATCTATATGGTTATGCGTCGGATCAAAGAGCATTTTAATCCGGAGGAAAAGGTTGCTTTGGAGGAGCATATTGAGATGGATCGGGAAAAGATTATCTGATTTTGCAGAAAGGAGAGAAAAGCGTGTTAGACAATTTGAAAGAATATCTAAAAATATTTTTTAATTCCAGATTATTGCCGGTTACGGTTGTTTTTGTGATTCTCTTTTCTATTTTGGTAAATCGTATGTTTGAGATTCAGATCGTTGACAGGGACAATATTATCGCAAGTGGTGCCAGTAATACGATCAAAGAGAAAGATATAAAGGCAACCCGTGGAAATATTTATGACTGCAACGGGAAGCTTCTTGCTTACAATAAATTGTCATATAATGTTGTATTTTCGGAAACCTCCAAGCTGACAGATATGACAAATGAAGAAAAGAACAACATGATCTACCGTCTGCTCTACATATTGCAAAAGAATGATAATGAGCTTTCTGTAGAATATTATCTGCAATATAATAAACACGGGAAATTGGAGTATCAGGTCGAAGGGAAAACACTGGAACGTTTCTTTGCAGACGCTTTTTCTCTGCAGGGAGGCGTGAAAGCACTTACGCAGGAACAAAAGGATACTACACCGCAGGAAATGTATGATTATCTGATAAAAAAATTCGAAATTGCGTCTTCGTATGAAAAGAATATGGCATTAGATATCATGACGGTCCGTTATGCCATGTTTATTAACCGGTATATGAAATTTCAGGATATCGTGATTTCCAAAAATGTGGATCAGAAGACGGTGGCTGCTGTTAAAGAAAACAGCGGACTTCTTCCTGGCGTTGACATCGATCAGAATACCTCGCGTGTATACAAAAAGAGCAAATATTTTGCCCATATGCTGGGATATACAGGTTCGATCTCGGCTGAAAAACTGGAAGAATTAAATAAAGACAAAAAGAAGGCGGTATACTCTGCAGATGATCAGATCGGTATATCAGGTCTTGAGAGTACGTATGAGGAATATCTCAGAGGAACAAAGGGGAGTAAGGAGATTACCGTTGATGGTGGAACCAGCCGGATCCTTTCAGAGAAAACGACGAAAGATCCTGTTGCGGGAAATGATCTGTATCTGACGATTGATGCAAAGCTTCAGGAGGAATGCTACCATTTGCTGGAGGAGCGTATTGCCGGGATCTTGATCTCCAACATCAATAATAGCATGGATGCCGGTACAAGAGGAAAGTCAACGAAGGATATCAGGGTGCCGATATATGATGTATACAATGCTGTCATAGAAAATAACATTGTAAATGTAGAGCGGTTTAATGATGATGATGCCTCTGCACTTGAAAAAAGTACATTAAAAAAGTATAAAGCCAGAAAAAAAAGGATCATCCGTAAAATGCGAAGTCTGTTATCTGCGGAGAGCAAGGCTTCTTCGAAAAAAATATCGTCTGATATGAATGATTTTTTGGACTATTTTTATCAGATATTAAAGGAAAATTCTATTGTGATCACAAAAAGTTCAGATGCAAGTGATAAAAAAGTAGTTGACACATCTGATGAAACCTACAGGAGTTATTCCAAGGGGACTTTAAGCCTGAGTAAATATCTGCAGTATGCGATTTCGCAGCAGTGGATCGATCTGGACAAATTAAATATTGGTAATGACTTTTACAGTACGCAGGAAATTTATAAAAAACTGGTTGACTATGGGGTGGATTTATTAGAAAATGATAATACGTTTACCAAGATGATCTACCGATATATGATCTATCATTATGAGTTATCAGGACGGGATATCTGTCTGCTTTTGTTTGATCAGGGAGATATCAAATATAATGCACAGGAGTATACTCAGGTGAAACATGGGATCACTTCACCGTATTCCTTTTTGATACGAAAGATTAAAAAGTTAGAGATCACACCGGGGCAGCTTGGTCTGGATCCGTGTTCCGGATCTATTATCGTAACGGATGTCAATACAGGTGATGTGAAAGCGATGGTTACTTATCCGAGTTATGATAATAATAAAATGGCCAATCAGGTAGATTCCGATTATTTTTACACGTACCTGACGGATAATACAGCATCTCCTTTGCTGAATCGTCCTACGCAGCAGGAAATAGCACCGGGTTCCACTTTCAAAATGGTATCTTCGGTGGCTGCCCTGGAAGAAGGGGTGATCTCACCGGGAGGGACAGTATATGACTCTGTAGTATTTAATAAAGCACCTGCATATGGTTCTCCAAGATGCTGGAGCAGCTCTTCCCATGGAAATCTGACAGTTGCCGGAGCATTGGAACATTCCTGCAACGTTTTCTTTTATGAGATGGGATACAGGCTGGGAAATGGTCATAATGGAAGAGTGAATGACAGCACAGGTCTGGCACGGCTTAAAAAATATGCAGATATGTTTGGGCTGACAGACAAATCAGGTGTAGAGATCACAGAATCTTCTCCGCAGTTTTCAAAATCTGATATTATCCGTTCTGCAATTGGACAGGGAAGTCATGCATATGCACCGATCCAGCTGTCAAGATATGTTACAACCGTAGCCAACAGCGGAACATGCTATGATCTGACACTTGTAGATAAGATAAAAGATGTCAAGGGCCGGACTGTTTTAAATAATTCGGCCAAGGTACGGAACAAAGTAAAGATCGCTTCTTCGACCTGGCAGAGCGTACACAATGGAATGTACCGTGTTGTTAATGGTGCTGAGCATGGAAGCATATTCAAGGGGCTGAAAAAGAAATTTGCCGGAAAAACAGGTACGGCCCAGCAGAATACACTTCATCCTAACCATGCATACTTTTTATCATATGGACCATATAACGATCCAAAGATTTCTGTGAGCTGTGTAATACCAAATGGTTATACATCTTCTTATGCGATGGAATGTGCAAGAGATGTTTATAAATATTATTTTGGTAACAAAAAGAAGGTATCCGGCGGTAAAGCAACTTCTGTTGGAAATTATGCAAGAACAAATGATTAAAATATATTGTGTTATGGAAATTGGAGTAAAGACATGGAAAATTATGTTAAAATCACAGGATCAAAATCCGGTATTATTTTGAAATTGGATTCAGAGGCAGACTGGGAAGAATTAAAAAAACAGGTTGCAGAGAAGTTTCGATCCACCTCGGATTTTTGGGGAAATGCCCAAAAGGCAATTGCATTTAAGGGGAGAGACTTAAGTGAAGAGCAGCAGGAGGAGATCCTGGGGATTATCCGCGAAAACTGTAGTCTGGATATTGTATGTGTGCTTGATGATGATCCGGAAAGGGAAAATGCATTTGCGAATGCAGTGAAGGAAAATACAGGGCAGGAGAAAAAGTCCGGCACAAGTCAGGAAACAGTAGATAATCTGCTGCAGACAGATAATGGGACAGGCTTTTTCTTTAAAGGAAATCTGCGATCCGGACAGGTGCTTGATGTGGAAACCAGTATTATCATTCTGGGAGACGTCAATGCCGGAGCAAAGGTTGTATCAAAGGGAAATGTGATAATTTTGGGATCTTTAAAGGGAAATGTTTTTGCCGGTTCTGCTGGAAATGTTGACGCATTTGTGATAGCCTTAGATATGAAGCCGGTACAGATAAGGATTGCCGATACGATCGCACGTTCTCCGGACGAAAAAAAGATCGGACGTTCCAAAAAGACCAGAGAAACAAAGATCGCATTCTGGGAGAACGGAAATATATATATCGAGCCATTGGATAAAGACGTGATGAATGATATACGTTTGACATAGATCCGGGACTTTATTGTATCTGACCGGTATCTGCTACAGTTTGTGAAAGAAATGTCACTGCAAAGGCAGTACATCATAGATTAACACTTTAATAATTAGGAGGAAACAAAAATGGGAGAGGTTATTGTGATCACATCCGGAAAGGGCGGGGTTGGAAAGACAACAACAACGGCCAATGTAGGAACCGGACTTGCCATGATGGGAAAGAAGGTCGTGCTGATAGACACGGATATAGGACTTCGTAATCTTGACGTTATCATGGGACTGGAGAACCGGATCGTATATAATCTGGTGGATGTTGTAGAAAATAACTGTCGTATCAAACAGGCACTGATCAAGGATAAACGGTATCCGAATCTTTATCTGCTGCCTTCTGCACAGACAAAGGATAAAACTGCGGTAACACCGGAGCAGATGAAAAAGCTTGCAGATGAATTAAAGGAAGAATTTGATTACATACTGATGGATTGTCCGGCTGGAATTGAGCAGGGATTTAAAAATGCGATCGCCGGGGCAGATCGTGCACTTGTTGTAACGACACCTGAGGTTTCTGCAGTTCGTGATGCTGATCGTATCATCGGACTCTTAGAGGCAAATGAGATCGCACAGACACATTTGATCGTAAACAGGCTCAGAGTGGATATGGTCAAGAGTGGAGATATGATGTCAAGTGATGACGTTGTTGAAATTCTGGCAGTTGATCTGATCGGTGTGGTTCCGGATGATGAGCATATTGTAATTTCTGCCAATAACGGTGAACCTCTTGTTGGCTCTGACTGTATGGCAGGACAGGCATATATGAATATTTGCAAGCGTATTGTAGGAGAGCAGGTAGACTTTATTGACTTTGAAGCCAAAAAAGGTTTATTCCAGAAATTGGCTTCTATATTAAAAAAATAGTATATATTCATAATACAAGATAAATTCGCTGCGGTATAAATACTAACAGTAGCGTAGATGGAGGTTTGGAATGGGATTTTTCTCAAGTTTTTTTAAGAGTGACGTTAAGAGTGGCGAAAATGCCAAAAATCGTCTCAAGGTAGCCATTACCTCTGATCGGGCTGTGTGCTCGCCGGAAATCATGGAACAGATGAAAAATGAGATCATTCAGGTTATTTCAAAATATGTTGAGATTGATGTTGATGGTCTTGATATTAAGGTGAAACAAATGGAATTAGAAGATGGAGCTATGCCGGTAAATGCGGTTATGGCCAATATTCCGATCAAGGGGTCGAGAAATTTCAGAAAATCACAGCAGCATTGAGAGGAAGTAGAGGCACATGATAAACAGATTAAAGCAATATGATTGGCGCAATTTTAATTATTCCCTGATCGTTATTGTTGTTATTTTATGTCTGGTTAGTGCATTTATGTTAAAACTGGCAGGCGGTGCAGAAAAGGGAGCTGGCTATATGAAAGGGCAGATCGTTGGAATGATCATGGGGCTTTTTATAGTTGCTTTTTTGTCTGTGCTGGATTATCATTTTATATGTAGATTTGTAGGTATCTATTTTGTTGTTGGAGTGGTACTCGTTATCTTAACAAAGATTCCGGGTATAGGAACGGATTTAGATACAGGATCAACCAGATGGATAAAGATGCCGGTGGGCAGTATTACGTTTCAGCCATCGGAGCTGTTAAAGGTGATATTCATATTAACCCTGGCAACGCTGTTTTGTAAAATACGAAAGCAGCTGGATCAGTTTAAATCGGTTATATGGATTGTTTTATTGACGCTGCCGGCTTTTGGGGCTATTGTGATACAGCCTGATCTGTCATCAAGCCTTGTCATACTTTTTGTAATGGCTGTCATGACATTTGTAGCCGGATTATCTTACAGGGTGATCGTACCGATCATTTCTGTCGGTCTGCCGGTGACATTGATACTATACTGGTATGTACAGCAGCCACATAATCTATTGCTGCAGGGCTATCAGTATGACCGTATTTTTGCATTCAAAAATCAGGATTCTACAGTAAAGAGAATTGTTGATCTTAACCGTCAGCAAAAAGCGGCCGTAAATGCCATCGCGGAAGGCGGTCTGTATGGAAAGTTTTTAAAGGATGGTGCAAAAGCAGGAAGCTCCAGAGCATATACCAGTGTTTCTATCCGGGAAAGCGATTTTATCTGGAGTGTTATATCGGAGGAATTTGGTTTTCTTGGATGCTGTCTTGTTTTATTGTTGTTTGGTATTTTGATATTTAAATGCTTCAGAGTAGCCAGAAAAGCACAGGATTTTCTGGGAATGTTGATTGCGGTTGGGGTATCCGCGATGTTCATGTTCCAGATATTCAGTAATATCTGTGTTGTAACATTTCTTTTTCCGAATACCGGTTTACCGCTGCCTTTCTTAAGCAACGGTCTGAGTTCCATGATGTCTTCTATGATAGGGATCGGTCTCGTTATAAACATAGGTATACAGCCGGCAAAGACGAAAAAGGGTGGATTTACAATGCGAAAAGCCTACTCAGATGCAGATAATAATATAGACATTGATTTTAGCCTGTAGACTATATAAGAGAAGGTGAAAATACCAGGAGGGGTGAAGATGAACATTGGATTGATTGCACATGATGCAAAGAAAATATTGATGCAGAATTTTACGATCGCATATCGGGGAATTCTAAGCAAACATGAGATTTATGCTACAGGTACAACCGGTCGTCTGATTGAGGAGGTTACTAATCTGACAGTGCATAAATATCTTGCGGGACATTTGGGGGGAGAGCAGCAGCTGGCATCTCAGATCGAGCACAATCAGATTGATATGGTGATATTTCTCCGGGATCCACAGTCCCCGAAATCTCATGAACCGGATGTTATGAACGTAATACATCTGTGTGATACATATAATATTCCGTTTGCAACGAATCTTGCTACTGCAGAGCTGTTAGTAAAAGCATTGGACCATGGTGACCTGGAGTGGCGTGAAATGATAAAAAAGGAAGAGGAATAATTCCGTGAAGATTAATGAAATCATAAAAAACAGTTTTAGCAGAATGTCTGCCAGCTTCTGTTTGTTTATTCTATTTATATTAGGAAATCTGGCTTTTATGACAGGCTGCAGTGTTGATACCGTACCTGTTTCTGATACACAGATACAGTATGATGAAACGGCAGGAAGTGCTACAGCTGATCCACAACAGGGTTCCGCTTCCGGATTTCTGTCTGAGGATATCTGCGTAGTGCCAAAAGCAAAAAATGCAGCTACAGATGCTGCTATTACCGCTGATGCGGCATTACTTATTGATGATACCCGCAATAAGCTGTGTTATGCTCAAAATGTATATTCCAGTGAATATCCTGCCAGTGTATCAAAAATTGCAACGGCGTGGATGGCATTAAAATATGCAAATATGAATGATGAGGTAACAGTAAGCTATGATGCTTCTCATATTAATGAACCCGGTGCAAGGATGTGTGGCTTTCAGGAGGGCGATAAGATTTCCGTAAAGGATTTATTATACTGCATGCTGGTATATTCGGGAAATGATGCATCGGTAGCGATCGCAGAACATATTTCCGGCTCGGAAACAGAATTTGTCAGCAAAATGAATCAGGAGCTGGTAGCAATAGGTGCCAGTGGAACGCATTTTTCAAATTCTCATGGGCTTCATGATGACGATCATTATACGACGGCATATGATCTGTATCTGATATTTCATGAATTGTTAAAATATGATGAGTTTCGAGAGATTATCCAAACGACGAAATATACTGCAGAATGGAAAAATGCACAGGGAAAGAAACAGTCGCTGGAGATGACCACGTCTGATCCTTATCTGTCCGGTTCCAAACAGCCGCCGAAGGGACTGACTGTCATAGGAGGAAAATCAGGAACGACTATCAAGGCAGGAAGCTGTATTGTTATGCTGACGCACGATAAGAAGCAGCAGGAATATATATCGGTTATTTTGAAGGCAGATTCATCTTATTCTATGTATGAACAGATGAATCACCTTTTGGAATATGTAAAGAGAGGAAAATAAGTCCTCTCTTTTTTTTACATGGTGGAACGGATCCGACCGAAATAACTGATGGCGTATAACCCGCTTAATCCGACGACTGCATAGATGATTCTGGAAAACATGCTCATATTACCAAACAAAACCCGGACCAGATCAAATTGCAGAAAACCGATCAACCCCCAGTTTACTGCACCGATTATGATGAGTACCAGTACGATATAATCCATTGTTTTCATAAAAACACCATACCTTTCTGCATCTGATTTAAGATACATTTTTAGGGTATCCAGACAGGGAAAATATTATGCATTCGTCTTGTCAAAATTGCAAAAAAAAGTTATAATAATAAGGTTAGTATAGCTATATGAAGGGAGGAATTTTGTGGCAGACCGTTATCGTTCCAAAAAGGTTGTTCGCATGAAACGAAAGAAACCAAAGCTGACAGGATTCTTTCTGATTTTGTTTTCGATATATATTTTGTTTCAGGGAATTTCTTCCTTTACCAAAAATCATGTTTCTATTTATGAAGTGACTGAAAAAAAGATTGCCGAAGATAATCTGGTTCGCGGGATCATTATGCGTAATGAAAAATTAGTCAAAAGTGATCAGAGTGGATATATCAATTATTACGTGGCGGATGGAACGAAGGTTGGTGCCCGAACGAAAATATATTCCATTGATGAGACCGGACAGATATATAATCAGCTTGCTGATTCGGAGACGGAACAGATCACTATTTCCCAAAAGAATACAAATGATATCCGCAGCGAGATAGATGCTTACAGAACATCTTTTGATCTGGCTCATTTTGATGAAACATATAATTTTAAATATAATCTGGAAAATACAGTTTCTGAGTTGACAAATGCACAGCTTTTGGACAATGTCACGAATATCTTAAAAAAAGAAGGAGGAGACAGTTCCTTTCGGTTTGGAAGTGCCGGCGAGAGTGGAATCATATCGTATACTTCAGACGGGATGGAGGGGCTGGATATGAATGACATAACCGCAGAAACATTTGAGTCTACAGCAGATGAACAGAAACAGCTTCGTCAGACAAAATCGGTAAAAGCGAAAACACCGATTTACAGACTTGTGACGAATGAAAGCTGGTCCGTTGTATTTCCATTGTCTAAAGAGCAGTTTACAAACATTCAGAAAGAAAAAAATATAACAGTCACCTTAAAGAAGATCCAGGCCAGGGTCAATCCTCAGGTTACCACTTTTACAATGGACGGAGGCTATTATGCACGAATTGACCTGAAGCGTTATATGATCCAATATATCAATAACCGGTATATTGATCTGGAGATTAAAATGAATGATGAAGCAGGTTTGAAGATACCGAAATCATCTGTGCTGCATAAAGATTTTTATAAAATACCTGCAGAATATATTGTGGAAAGCCAGGAAAAGGGTCAGGTTGTGGAAAAGGTTTCATACAAAAAGGATGGATCACCACAATATGATCCGGTTAGTACATTGATATTGTCTTTTGATGATGATACAGAAGATGATACGCAGAAGTATTGTTACATTCCTGCAGATGCCCTGCCGGCAGGAACGGAGATAGCCAGTGATATGGTTGGATCGGATGTCATACGGTTGTCGGAGGTTCAAAAGATCGACGGTGTGTATTGCTGCAACAAAGGGTACTGCGAGTTTCGTCCTGTAGAGATATTATATCAGAATAGTGAGTATTGTATTGTCAGCAAGGATACCAATAATGGATTATCTTCTTACGATCATATTGTTTTAGATCCTAAAACGATAGGCGAGGATGACATAATATATTAATAACAGTATGGAGGAATGATCATGGTCAGGGAAAATCTAAAGATTGTCGAGGAAAATATAAGGAAGGCATGCCAAAGAGCGGGGCGCAGCGAATCAGACGTTACGCTGATCTGTGTCAGTAAGACAAAGCCCGTTGAAATGATCCGGGAAGCTTATGAAGCCGGAAAGCGTGAATTTGGTGAGAATAAAGCCCAGGAGCTGAAAGAAAAGTTCGAGCAGCTTCCACAGGACGTTAAATGGCACTTTATCGGTCATCTTCAAACCAATAAGATAAAATATATTATAGGAAAAGCCTGTCTGATCCATTCCGTAGACTCTTATCATCTCGCAGAGGCAATTGAAAAGGAATGTGTTAAGAAAGATGCAGAGGCTGATATATTGGTTGAAGTGAATGTAGCACAGGAAGCATCTAAATTTGGTTTGAAGCTGGAAGATACCATGAGTCTGGTGGAGCAGATTGCCGGGCTGCCGCATTTACATATACGCGGATTAATGACAATTGCCCCGTATGTGCAGGATCCGGAAGAAAATCGCGGTATTTTTCGTCAATTAAAGAAATTGTCGGTTGACATTAGAGCAAAAAACATTGATAATGTTGATATGAGTGTTCTCTCTATGGGAATGACAGGTGACTATCAGGTTGCTGTTGAGGAAGGTGCGACACATGTTCGTGTGGGTACAGGAATTTTTGGAGAGAGGAATTATCATTCATAAGCAGACATGTGGGATATAATATCCATTCAGGTGCATGTTTGTGAATTTTCTTTAATTAGAAATAAAATATATGATAAAAAAGATGTGAGGAGCATCAGGAGGTAATAATATGGCAAATCCATTAGGAAATCTACTGCAGTTATTAAGACTTGGCGATGACGAGGATTATGATGATGATTACTATGAGGACGATTTCGAAGATGATATTGATCAGGAAGAAGAAAGGCGTCTGTTAGAAAAGGAGCAGAAGCGTAAGGAACGTGCAGAGAGAAAGAATGCACGCCGGTCCTCTTATGACGAGGAAGAGGATTTTCGTCAGCCGGAGCCTGAACAGGCACCACGACGTACATCTGTCAGAACAGCTTCTAATAAGGTTGTTCCGATCCGCACCACATCCCGTGGGTTAGAAGTATGTATATGTAAGCCGAAGAATTTCGGAGATTCCACAGATGCTTGTGAGATGCTTCTGCAGGGACGAGCTGTTGTTGTCAATTTGGAGGGGATTGACATTCTGGAAGCTCAGAGGATCATGGATTTTATATCAGGCTGTATTTTTGCAATATCAGGAAAAATGCATCAGATTTCCCGTTACATTTTTATTTTCTCGCCGGAGAATGTGGATATATCAGGAGATTATCTGGAATTATCGAAGGATGATGAGTTTGGGATTCCAACCTTAAACAAGGAGTTCTAAGATGCGTCTGATATTATATACCATTCAATATTTTTTGCTTGTATTAGATGTTATTGTACTGTTATATCTGTTGAGAGATATAATAATCCGCTTTCCGTTTGGAAATAAGATTGTTTCATTTTTAGCAGTATTAATGACACCGATATGGTATCCTGTGCAGTATCTTTTGAGAAATTCTATTTTGTATACTGTGCGGTTAGATCTTGGATCGTATATCTTGTTATTGGTCTTGACCTATTTACAGGAACTTTGTTCCTATATTATGAACATTTTATAATTTTCAGAGGAGGGAATGTATTATGCTTACACCGATTGACATTCAAAATCATGTATTGAAGTCCACAATGGGTGGATATAACAAAAAGGAGACGGATGATTTTCTTGAAGCAATTAGGGAGAGTTACGAACAGATTTACAAGGAAAATGGTGATCTGAAGAAAAAGATCACGACCTTGAGCGAGGGAATCCAGTATTATAAGCAGATGGAGGGGACTCTGCAGAAAACACTGGTATTAGCGGAGCAGACTGCGTCAGAAACATTAGAGACATCCAAGACTGCTGCTGCACAGGTAGAAAAGGAATCAAGAGCTAAGGCGGAGGTTATGCTTCGTGAGGCAAAATCAAGAGCAGACGGTCTTGTAGCAGATGCACAGGAAAAGGCAAATAAACTGACCCGTGAATCAGAAGAACGGGCTGCTACCTTAAAACGGGATTCTGAAGAAAAAGCGGCAAAGTTGACCCGCGAATCAGAAGAAACGGCTGAGAAGCTGACCCGTGAATCAGAAGAAAAAGCTTCAGCAGTGACAAAAGAGGCAGAGGAAAAAGCCGAGAAGCTTACAGCTGATGCTCAGAACAAAGCGGATGCATTGGCAGAGAAGTCGCAAAAGAAGGCCGATGCGTTGGTGGCTGAAGCTGAGAAGAAAGCGGACAATATTATGCATAATGCGAATGAGAGGGCAGACCGCATTATGGCCGATACAAAGAAATCAGCAGATGAGATCATAAAAGATACAAGAAAGAAAACAGAAGAAAAGTTAGAGGAATCCGGTGAGCAGATTGCAGAACTTACTTCTATCGTGAAAAAACTGATGGGCTGCTATGATGATTATAAAAAGCAGTTTAAGATACTTTTAAATGATCAGCTTGCGAAGCTGGAGGATACGCATGATCAGATCGATACAGCAGATCTGGAGGCTCTTTTGGAATCTCAGCATGTAAAAATGGCAGAGGAACAGGCTGCGGCCAAGAAGAGTGTTGATGATATGGAAGAGCATACGAAAGAGCTAGATCTTCCCGTGGAAGATACGGCTCCGGAGACAGAAGAACCTGAAGAAGATATCCTTGCGGGTGGATTAGGAGCAGATACTGCAGAAAATGAAAAGCCGGAAGAAATGACAGAGCCGGCTTCTCTGAATATTGAAACACCATCCGGAGAGAAAATAGGAGCTGCACAGGGAATTTATGTGGCTGCTGAGGAAGCAGTTGCTTACATGGAACCGGAGGACAAGGAAAAGGAAGAGACACCGGAAGATGATATTAAGTCAAAGCTGGCAGAGATTGACTCTATTGCGAATGAAGCATTAAAGGAAATGAAAAGTGAGTCAGCAGAAAATCCATTTTCTGAATCTAATGGAATGCTTGGAACCTCTTATGACGATTTCGTACCGGTAAAGAACGATGAGACAGAGGCTGCAGTTTCTTCAGAAAAGCCATTAGATAAGAGTGTAGATACCAAAGATACAGTAACAGAGGTTATTAAAGAGGAGAAGAAACCAGAGGGAAAAACTCAGACAGATACAGAAAATGAGATTCCACCGACAACAACAGACGAGCTTCCGACTGTTCAGGAGACATATGATGCAGAAACTTATGTGACAAATGAAACATATTTTGGTTCTGCTGATAATATGACATATTCAATTCCTGATCCTGTTCCGGCTGCAGCAGAGGCAGAGCAGGAGATCAAGGCTGAGCCTGTTGAAGAAGCCGTACAGGAAAAAGAGCATAGTATACCAATGCCTGATTTCGGCAAATTAGATGCAGCAGAAGAGGCAGCGGCTTCTCCTGAACCTGTAATCCCTCATGCGGTACCAATGCCTGACTTTAGCAAGCTGGATGTGAAGAAATCAGATGATGAGCCAGATGTTCCTGATGTATCAGCAGATCTGGATGCTATTGCAGCTGAGGCAATGGCTTCCCTTAATAAAGAGGAATCTGCTACGACAGAAGAACCAACTGTTCAGGAGACATATGATACAGAAACTTATGTAACAAATGAAACATATTTTGGCTCTGCGGATAACATTCCTTATACTGGTTCTGTGGCAAGGGATGCAAAATCAGAAAAATCTGAAACAAAGGAAGAGGATTTCTCTGATGGGATCAGTGGTGTGGATCCGACAGGAAATGGACTGATACCTCCGGCACCGGGCGAATTGTTTACTGCTCCGGATGAATTTAGTAATGTTCCACCGGCAGATGATGAATTTGCAGTAACAAAACCAGAGAATCCGGTAGAAGAGAAAAAAGCGGACGAGGAACAAAGTGTAACACCATTTACTTTTATTGATGCTGATAAATAATATTATTTGAATGAAATATTAAAACTGCCGAATCGGTCATATCAGTTCGATTTGGCAGTTTTTTTGGAAATAGAAGATTAGAAATAGAAAGGAAGGCTGAAATGAAAAAATATATATCGGGTTTTCTTACATTTTTAGTTATGATCGGTCTGGATCAGTGGGCAAAGATGCTGGCTGCCGAGACTCTGAAAGGATCAGGGGAAAAGAAGATATTAGGAGATGTATTTGTTTTGCAATATCTGGAAAATCACGGAGCTGCATTTGGCATTTTACAGGGAAAGCAAATACTGTTAGCTGTGATTACCGGTATTATATTGCTAGCAGTTATATATCTGTATATAAAAACACCATTTACACGCAAATTTTGTATACAGCAGTTAATGACGCTGATGCTGGCTGCAGGAGCTGTTGGCAATATGTATGATCGTATTGTTCGTGGTTATGTTATCGATTTTCTCTATGTTAAGCTGATTGATTTCCCAATCTTTAATATTGCAGACTGCTATGTTGTGGTTGCCGCAATCATATTAGCTGTATTATTCGGATTTGTCTATAGTGAGGAGGATTTAGAGGAATTACGTTATGCTCACAGCAAGTCAGAAGGGAAGAAATAATGAATGAGCAGATGTATAAATTTGTAGTGGATATTGTTGATGAGGGGAAGAGACTGGATTCCTTCCTGGTTGCAAAATTACCGGAATATTCACGGTCTTTTATTCAAAAAAATATAAAAAGCGGACATGCTTTTGTTGAGGAAAAACCAGTTAAGCCGAGCTATAAAATAACAGCTGGAGAAAAGATTCGATTTGAGACAGCTCCGCCTACCATTCTGGAAATTAAGGCAGAAAATATACCTCTTGATATTATTTATGAGGATGATGATATAATTTTGATAAATAAACCCAAACAAATGGTGGTTCATCCGGCTCCTGGGCATTATACAGGAACAATTGTGAACGCGTTGATGTATCATTGCAGAGAGTCATTGTCGGGGATTAACGGGGTGCTTCGTCCGGGAATTGTCCATAGGATCGATCAGGATACTACCGGAGTGATCGTTGCATGTAAAAACGATCAGGCACATCAGTTTATAGCAGAGCAGCTGAAAGAACATTCAATAACAAGAAAATATCACGCAATCGTGCTGGGACATTTATCGGAAGATGGCACGATATCAGGAAAAATAGGACGCCATCCGATTGACCGTAAGAAAATGGCGATCAATGAAAAAAACGGAAAAGAAGCGATCACTCATTATCATATATTGAATGAACTAAACCATCAGTACACATATATCGAATGTCAATTGGAAACCGGAAGAACACATCAGATCCGGGTACATATGGCAAGTATAGGTCATCCAATACTGGGAGACCAGATATATGGACCACAAAAATGTCCGTTTCATTTACAGGGACAGACTTTGCATGCAAAAACATTGGGCTTTATACATCCGCGGACAAAAAAATATATGGAATTTGATGCACCGCTGCCGGAGTATTTTGATAAATTATTAAGGAACCTGAAAGACTGACTACAAAAGTAGAATAAAAAAACAGAAATATAATTTTATAACTCAAACTTCGCACAACAAGAACTATGATATACCCAGACTGTTTCTGATGTTCTGGGGTATTGAATATGATTTTTGGCTTTTAAGGGTCTGAATACCCGGAGCTGTGTCTGGAAATTGCCTTGTCACTAACGGCT
>JALFLW010000029.1 GCA_022774505.1 Lachnospiraceae bacterium | reverse complement strand
AAGGAATGGAAATGGTCAAGAGGACAGATAAAAACGTGCCGTAAAAAACAGCACGCTAAGATAGACAATATATAGGAAAAGCTGAATTTAATCTGCGGTAAAGTTGCCGTAGGTGGGAACAATAATTCGACGCATGACAGTATAGTAACAGATAATACCCATTGCTATCTGTACACTTCCGGAAAAAATGCTGCGGATCTTGCCGGGGTTGACAAAAAATCATATAATTGTATTATAAGTAAGGACAAATTACAGCTTGACAAGACACTTGTCGCAAGTGAAGCCAAAATGACAGTGACCGCACAAACAATGGAAAATCTGATGGGTCCAATGAAAGCAATCATTACTATATTTGAAGTTGTCGGCATTATACTTGGTATATTTGTGCTGTATCTGGTCATTAATATGATAGTATCGGAAACTGTGGGAAACATATCTGTTATGAAAGTACTCGGTTTTAACAAGC
The DNA here is from genome assembly GCA_022774505.1 of Lachnospiraceae bacterium. GTDB lineage: Bacteria > Bacillota > Clostridia > Lachnospirales > Lachnospiraceae > Jutongia. The sequence goes on along the minus strand of JALFLW010000029.1, from coordinate 12,187 downwards.
GTGAAATATCAAACAGAGTGCTAAATGTAAATCATATTTTAATCTGTATCGGATTTTTACTTGGAATTCCGTCTGCCTATGTCTTTGTAAAAATCGGTTATGCAGACACCATACAAAATTATGGGATGCTGCTGACTCCGATAATTAAAATAAAGGCACTTATAATCGGCTTTGTGCTTACGTGGGTAACATATGAACTTTCTCTTCTTTTTCAAAAAAGAAAAATATCAGGCATTGACATGGTCGAAGCTTTGAAGGAAAATAATAGAAATGAGTAATAATTATTTTCAGAAGCTGTTTTGGGAGGCTATAGATGGCAAAGCGGGTATTTACAGAGGCAGAGAGAGCCGAATATAAAGAAAAGATGTTAGCAGCAGGATTTGACCTGTTGAAAAAATATGGGATGACACATATGTCGGTTGCCAAAATTACAGAGGCAGCCGGCATAGGTGTAAGTACCTTTTATAATTTTTTTCCATCCAAGGAAGCCTATGTATATGCGGTACTGCAATACAGAAGAAAAATAATTCCTGAATTGATCAAAAAGGCCTTAAACGGAAAAGAAAAGGCGGGACCGGAAGAGACGAGGACCTATCTGAAGTTTATGGTAGATGAAAAATACAGTGTGTTTCCAAGCCTTTCCCCGGAAGACGAAAAACGCCTTTTGGATATGCTGCCGGAACAGGCAGGACCTGATCTGCAGCGTGAAACAGAAATCGGAACAATGTTTTTTCAGCAGATGGAAGGTGTGCGTCCGGATATGAATTTTGCACTGGTGACAAATCTGATCAAACTGTATGTGCTTGGAGCAGAGAGAAGAGAGATGTTTCATGACGTAGCATACGAAGAGACTATGGAACGTATGCGTGATCTGATCTTATATGAAATCTTTGGAAAAACAAAAAACAAACAAACGAAAAGAGGATGATTATGAATATAGAAGATATGTTAGAAATCAACGACTGTCCGTTATGTGACGGTGGAGCCTTGTTAGAAGAAGAATGTGGCTGTGGATACTATGTAATGTGTCTGGAATGTGGATGCCATTCTGTAACCATTGATTTCCATTCTGAGGATGATCGGCTGGAGGCTGCCCAAAAGACAGTGATGCTTTGGAATACCGGAAAGGTGATATCCAGCAGTCCGGGAGAATGACGTCAGCGAAACACGAAGGAGGGATTTTCATGAGACAAAAGAAAATTCGGATCGCTCTGGCACAAATGGCGAATAGCGGAAATATAAAAAATAATCTGGAAAACAGTATCCGTCTTATTGAGGAGGCAGCCGGGAATCATGCAGATCTTATTTTATTTCCCGAAGTACAATTAACGGAGTTTTTCCCGCAATATCCCGGAAAAAATGTAAAAAACTATGAAATTTCCCTCGATTCCGAGATCATAAAAGCATTTTGTGAGGCAAGCAGAAAAAATAATATTATGTCCGTTCCTAATGTATATCTGTCAGAAAACGGACAGGCATATGATGCCAGTATTCTTATTGATAAAAACGGAACAATAAAAGGTGTCCAAAAAATGGTTCATGTTGCTCACGCAGAAAAGTTCTATGAGCAGGATTACTATACTCCATCGGATACGGGATTTTCTGTATGGGAAACAGAGTGTGGAAAAATAGGGATTGTTGTATGCTTTGACAGACATTATCCGGAAAGCATCCGGACAGAGATGCTGATGGGGGCAGATCTGATCCTGATCCCGACCGTTAATACAAAACAAGAACCTTCCGAAATGTTTGAATGGGAATTACGGGTACAGGCATTCCAAAACAGCGTAGCCCTTGCGATGTGTAACAGAGTCGGCATAGAAGACAATATGATATTTTCCGGTGAATCTGTCATTATCAATGCCGATGGCAATGTAATAGATAAAGCGGGAGATAAAGAGACGATCCTTTATGCGGACATCGATCCGGAGCACACAAAGTCAGCAAGAAAAGGACGTCCCTACACGCAGCTTCGAAGACCTGAAATGTATCTGTGACCGCCGGATATAACATGATCATTAGAACCCCGGATCTTTCAAACTATACAAATGTATACAGAACATACTTTATAAATGAGTATCCGATCATGATATATTTTCATGCAGATTGAAATCATCATGGGCATTATCATATAGTGTTTGTATTTTCTCCGGCAAATTGTCAGGCAGCATGGAAAGAATCCCCTCCTCATTGCCGTCTTCTATTGCTTTATCATAATACCAGCATTTATATTTTAATAAAGCCAGTGTTTTTTCAAGCTGTTTTATCTCATTTTCCACGGCTTTTTTGCGGTTTTCAAATAACTGCCTGCGTTCAGGATATGATGCACTTCCTTTTGTACAGAGATCAAAATAGTGTTTAATTTCTGTAATCTCTAATCCGGATGCTTTCAGACATTCAATAATCCGCAGACTTTCCAGATCATTCCTGCTAAACTGCCGGATGCCGGAACTACGCTGCAGATTTGGAAATAATCCTTCTTTGTCATAATAGCGCAGTGTTGATGCCGGGATATTGTACATTTCAGAAACCTTACCAATGGTATACATAATTTTCCTCCTGAATATATGTGTTGTAGTTGACTTTAAGTATATCATATTTCCCATAAAATGAAAAATGTATCTCAATGCAATGTAGCCCTTGTTTTCTTAAAAAGATTACTATATTATATGAAATATGAGCTGCAGGACATAAAAAAGGGAGAGATGAATATGGAGAATACGATGGGAAGAAACAAGGATATATTTATACGCCCGGCAACACTGGAGGATGCTCAGAAGCTATTGGATATATATGGATATTATGTCGAGAATACCGCGATCACATATGAATATGATGTCCCGGCTTTGGAAGAGTTTCAAAACAGAATGCAGCATATTATGAATACATATCCATATCTTGTCGCTCTGGTGGAAGACCAGATCGTTGGGTATGCATATGCGTCACAATTTCATCCAAAAGCTGCATATGGCTGGAATGCAGAAATGACCATATACTTAGATCATGATCAGTGCGGAAACGGAGTGGGACGGAAATTGTATACTCTTTTGGAACAGATCCTGAAAGAACAGGGAATCGTAAAAGCAGTTGCATTGATAACACCACCCGGGAAAAATGCGGAGGAATCGGTCTATCCTAGTATGCACTTTCATGAAAAGATGGGATACCAGCTGGCTGGATGTATGAGAAACAGTGGATATAAGTTTGATAAATGGTTTGACACGATTACAATGGATAAACAGATTGGTATAGCTTCATCCCCAATGACGGTTATCAAGCCATTTGAGAGCATACGGAAAAAGTTTTTTGAGGAAACATAAATTAGAAAAGCACGACATATTCTTTTGTGTCATGAGATTGACTGTAGTGGATAGGGATTTTTTTATGGATATTTTCGAGAACGAAACGGCAGGCATCATTCAAAATAAATAAATCGTATGGAGATTAATATGTATTATAAATGGTGGATCATGTATCTGTTGATCAATGTAGGTGTTTTTTTACTATATGGACTTGATAAATGGAAAGCGTCTGCACATCGCTGGCGGATATCCGAAAAGACATTAATAGCCGCCGCTGTATTCGGTATACTCGGTGCTTATAGTGGAATGTATTTTTTTCACCATAAGACACAAAAAGCAAAATTCTATATCGGTGTGCCCGTAATCCTTGTCTTAGAAATCATGATCATTCTGATTCTGATAAAATACAGACTATTTCCTTTCTAAGCATAGAAATGCCCCACGTACATCTATGTCTTTTACATGATCAAATATAGATGTAAGTGGGGCAGGACATTTTAATCCGATAAACCGGAAAATTTATTTTCTTATTTTACATTTTTGAACTTTACTCCATTTACCATATATCTTACTGCCATTTTTCACGTTATATGCCCGGATCCGTATATAATATATTTTATTTTTCTTTACCTGATCTATGATCTTCATATAACGATATTTGCTGCATGAAATATTTTTCTTATTTTTGGTAAATGATTTGTTCAAGGCATATTGGATCTGATATCCGCTTGCTGCTTTCTGCTTTTTCCAGTAAATCTTTATCCTTTTACCCTTAAGATTGTTTACTTTTACATTCCCAACCTTTTTTAATTTTAAGGACGTAGAAGAGGAGTCGGCTGTATTATTTTTGGTCGGTAACGTTATCTTACCTGGTTCTTTGGTTTGTTTTACAGTCGGTTTTGCAGTCGCCTTTGGTGAGGCAGAAGGCTTTTTGGTAGAAGCAGGTTTATTTCCGGCTGTCGGTGCCTTCGTCTTGGCCGGTGCACTGGTCTTGAACCATGAAGGTTCCCGATATGGAGTGTCCTCAGGAGACGGTGCTATATCAGTAGCAGCCGGTTTCGAGGTCTTTGCCGGCATGGTTGGTGACACAGACGGTGTTGCAACCGGATAATTAACCTGATATGGAATACGCATTTTTTGATCAGATCCGGTATCCGTCGGATCATTGAAAATACCCTTTCCTGTAATTTCTATATATCCTGTCCCCGGCTGATCGTTATGACTGTAAGCAACCTCATAATCAACTCCCTCTGTCAATTTATAATCTCCATACAGTACGGAAATAACTCCCGGTCCAAGCTTCGGTTTTTCTTTTCCGGGATTTTTATACATATAAGAATCGGACTCAATTACAACAGAGCATTTTTGTATATTGGCAAATCCCGCAAATTCATAGGAATCCAGTTGATCCAATGCCAGTCTGTAAAATTTGGGAGAAGCATTGTCTGTTGTGTACCAAACCATTTCATTTTCAGAAGTTATGATCGGTTTACATGGAGAAAGACTTCCAAAGATCGTATGAATCTTACCATCGACTGTTCCATCAGAACGAAGCTTTGCAATCTTCGTTAAAGAACAATTTATATCGATACGCATAAAGCCATATGCGCCAAGGTCAACTTCTGTTATATTATCCTCCTGCCAAAGCACATAGCATCCCCCACCGGATGCCGGAAGGACATAAGGTGTTCTGGCATTCCAGCTCCCTTTGGCTTCGAGATCTGTCAACCAGATATATTTCTGATCCGTATTCAGGTTTTTATCAACAACAGAAACCCAGATATTACGCATATCCGTGTCCGGATTAAATAATTCTCCAAACTGTTCCACACTATTTCCGGCAGTAAAGATCTTATCACCGTTTACTACAATATTTCCTATAGAAACACCGGTACTATTTCTTCCGATATCCCCTGTCATTTCCATGACATGCAGATCTCCCAATTTTTTTCTGAGCTTATCATCAAGCTTTTGCAAATACACGCTGCGCGGATATCCATCCCCATGGTCAAGGATATATATATTTTCGTCATCATGGGTAATGCGCTGACAAAATGAGTGGCTTACATATCCCCTTCCGGATTTATCGTCCCTGACAGCAGTCTGATGTGTGATGATCTCCATTGTTTCCTCATCGATGGCAAAAGACATATTTGACTGATGATGTTTGCCATCTTCCGAACCATACATTGTATGACATCCATGAATATAAAGGGTTCCGTTCATTTCTGTCATCTCAAGACTTCCTGCTGAAAAAGGTATATAGGTGTTGGCACCATATATCGAGAGATGACTGAGTTCTGTCCAGTTAAGATCATATTTTATCACACGGATGACTTCTTTATCATCTGACTCCTCTGAATTGTTATCTCCACAGACCAGGTACCGTGCATCCTTCCCCTTAAAATAACCTCCATACAGTGGGAGTGGGAGAGAGAGTATTTTCACCTGTTCCACCTGCTGAAAATCAGCACTATATTTTTCCACGACCAGTTTGGAATCAATTAATTCAACCCGCAAAAAACTGCCATCTTCATTTTCTTCCAGAAAAGAATTTATAGCATTTCCCCAGACCGTATAGTTGTTTTGTGAAATATTCTTGGAAGATACTCCCTCCTTTGACTGCGTGGTACAAAAAAGATGTGCCATATCCTTTCTGGCATCTGCCGGAGCAAGAGACGGATCCGGAGTGACAGTTATCCCTGAAACTTGTGTTGTGTCGGATGTCTCTGAGAAGACAGCTGGTGACTTCGGGATTGCAATCCCGTTAAGAACCAGTCCTGCAGCCAGAATTATACTGATTATTTTTTTGGTATTTCTCATTATTATTCCTTCTTTCTTCATTACCTATGAAAATCAAGATTTCATTTGCGATTCGTACTTTTACTAATCTATCGGCTTTCTTTATTTTATAAGATAACGTCTGAAAATGTGCTGTTTTGCGTGAACGGTTCATATACGGCGTGAACGGTGAATCTTTGAAACAATTTTTTCAAAAGATAATTGCATAAACCGGCAGTCAAGTATATACTGTACTTGGCAGTTTTAAATGAAAGAGGAGTGATCAATACGATACGTCATATTTTATTTTGGAATTATACCGGACAGATCAAAGAGAAGCATAAAGAAAAAGAGGCATTAAAATTGATGCAGGACTCCGTTGCGACGATGAATGGTCATATCGACGGACTACTTCGTGCAGAGATCAATACAAACATTGCCGGTGGATATGATCTGGTATTTTATGCGGAGTTTATAGATGAAGCTGCTTTAAAAGACTTTATGGAGCATCCGCTTCACGTGGCTCATCGCGAGAGATGCAGGGAAATTGTTACCGACAGACTCTGTGGGGATATCTACTCAGATTCTGCAGTCTCTTAAGCCGGCCGATAAATCAATCACAGAAAGGAAAAACTATTCATGGAAAAAATAACAAGCTTTACGATCGATCATATAAAACTACAGCCGGGAGTATATGTTTCCCGCAAGGATCAGGTAGGAGAGCAGACCATCACAACCTTTGATCTGCGTATGACTTCTCCAAACGACGAACCTGTAATGAACACAGCCGAAATGCACACGATCGAACATCTTGCGGCGACATTTCTGAGAAATCATGCCTCCTACGGAGAAAAAACAATCTACTTTGGTCCTATGGGATGCAGAACCGGTTTTTATCTGCTTCTGGCAGGAGATTATGCTTCCAAGGATATTATTCCTTTGATGATCGAAATGTTTGAATTTATCCGCGATTTTCATGATGATGTACCCGGAGCAAGCCCGAAAGATTGCGGCAATTACCTTGATATGAATCTCGGTATGGCAAACTATCTGGCCAAAAAATATTTAGATCAGGTTCTGTATCATATCGACGAAAGCCATCTGGTCTACCCGGACTAGAGGGTTTAAATATCGAACGAAATATAAAAGAAATGAGGACAAAATATTGAAAATAGGTATTATCGGAGCAATGGAACTGGAGGTAGCTGCATTAAAACAGGAATTGACACAGCCTGAATGTCGCGAGGTAGCAGGAATGAAATTTTATGACGGAACTCTGGCCGACACCCCGGTCGTTGTGGTGCAGTGCGGTGTAGGAAAAGTGAATGCTGCCATGTGTGTACAGATCCTGCATGACGTATTCCGTGTTACACATATAATTAATACAGGTGTTGCAGGTGGTCTGAATGATAATCTTGAGATTGGTGATATCTTAATCTCTAAGACCGCTATACAGCACGATATGAATGTTGTACCTCTCGGATATAAACCGGGACAGGTGCCGGGCTTGGACACGCTTGCCTTTCCGGCTGATGAAAAGATGAGAAAAGATGCTATGGAATCCTGCAGTAAGGTAAATCCTGATATTCATGTCATGGAAGGAATTGTCGTCAGCGGAGATCAGTTTATTGCAGAGGCATCTGTGAAAAAACATCTGATCAATGATTTTCAGGGGGATTGTGCTGAAATGGAGGGAGCTGCCATTGCACAGGCTGCTTATCTGAATAAACTTCCTTTTGTGATCATTCGTGCGATTTCCGATAAGGCAGATCATTGTGCACAAATGGATTATCCAACCTTTGAAAAACAGGCAGCACACCATTGTGCAAAGCTTGTCGCAGAGTTTGTGAAAACGTATTAGGAGAAAATGAGGATGATTATGTATACACCGAACGAAAACAGATACAAAAAGATGATTTACACCCATTGTGGCAAAAGTGGCCTGAGACTTCCAAAGATCTCATTGGGCTTCTGGCAGAATTTTGGATATCAGTCTGACTTTGCCAATATGGAAGAAATGGTTCATACGGCATTTGATCTTGGTATCAATCATTTTGATCTTGCCAATAACTATGGAAATCCCTATAACGGCAGTGCTGAGGAAAACTTTGGAAGAATTATGGATCGTGGGATGCGTCCGTTTCGGGATGAAATGTGCATTTCTACCAAAGCCGGATATGAAATGTGGGATGGCCCTTTCGGAGACCGCAACGGTTCCAGAAAATATCTGATTGCCTCTCTGGATCAGAGTCTGAAACGCATGAAGCTGGATTATGTGGATATCTTTTATCACCATGTCTATGATCCGGATACACCTTTGGAGGAAACCGCATCGGCACTGGATCAGGTGGTGCGTCAGGGAAAAGCACTCTATGTAGGGATTTCAAATTATAACCGGGAACAGACTGCTAAAATGCAGCAGCTTCTCGCAGAATTAAAAACACCGTTTATTATCAATCAACCATCCTATTCTATGTTAAACCGCTGGATCGAAGAGGATGGACTGGATGATTATGCCTTTGAAAACGGCATTGGTCTGGCTGTATTTTCCCCGTTGTCACAGGGATTTCTGACTGATCGTTATCTGCACGGGATTCCAAAAGATTCCCGGATCGGCAGGGGCAATACCTGGCTTGGTGATCAATTAAATAAAGAACTGGTGGCAAAACTGAACATTCTCAATGGTATCGCTTCAAAGAGAGGTCAGACCTTATCAGAAATGGCGCTGGCATGGTGCCTGTCCAACAAAGCGGTCACTACTGTTTTAGTCGGGGCCAGCAGTCCGAAGCAGATTCAGAATAATATTGCCTGTCTGAAGCATCTTGACTTTACAGAGGAGGAGCTGGCAGAAATCAGAGATTTATTGTAATATAGTACAATTTTCAAAAAGATAACTGTACTAAAAGGAGGACACAAACCATGAGGCATATACCTTTAAAGCAACAGAATCAGGTATATAATCCGTTTCTTCCATTGGAAGAGTATATTCCAGACGGAGAACCCCATGTCTTTGGAGACCGGGTATATCTATTCGGTTCCCATGACAAAGAGGGGGGCGAGACCTTTTGTATGCTGGATTATACAGTTTATTCAGCACCTGTTTCGGATTTGACCCAGTGGCGCAGAGAGGGCGTGATCTATCATGCCAGTCAGGATCCTGATTATGAAAATCGTCATTATATGTATGCACCAGATGTGGTTCAGGGAAATGACGGCAGATTTTATCTATATTATTGTATGTCCGGCGATTATGGACAGGGCGGTTACTGGGGACCAATTCAGGTCGCCGTATGCGACTCACCGGCAGGCCTCTATGAACATCTTGGCTATGTCCAAAATCCCGATGGAACGCCTTACAATGAGCATATCTGTTTTGATCCTGCCGTATTAAATGACAATGGTAGAATCTACTTATACAGTGGCACACAATATGATTTTGAGGAACGACCGGATTTCTTTGAAAATGATGATTATATCCGTTCAGAAATGGATATGTTTCATCGTTCCAGAGAGGAGATTTTATTAAGAGCAAAACAGGACAGTATCATGGGACCGGTTGTAATGGAGCTGGAAGAAGATATGCTGACACTGAAAACACCGGCAAAACACTTAATCCCGTACATGGTAAAAGGGACTTCCTTTGAAAAACATCCTTTCTTTGAAGCCAGCTCTATGAGAAAAGTAGGAGAGAAGTATTATTTTATTTATTCTTCTAGGCTGAATCATGAGCTCTGTTATGCGGTTAGCAATTACCCGGATCGTGATTTTATCTTTGGAGGTACCATTGTGTCCAATGGAGATATCGGCTTGAACGGTCGATCAGAGGCAGATAAGCTGAATATGACCGGTACGACCCATGGCAGTATTGAACAAATTAACGGAAACTGGTATGTCTTTTACCATCGTCTGACCCATAAATCGGACTACAGCCGTCAGGCATGTGCGGAACGAATCACCTTTACTCCCGATGGACAGATTCCTCAAGTTGAGATTACAAGCTGTGGACTGAATCAAGGTCCGTTGCTGGCGGCAGGCAGTTATCCAGCAGTAATTGCCTGCAACCTTACCAATGGCAACATGCCCCATGGCTCCAACAGCATTTTTCAGATTTCCTTTCCAAATATCACCCACAAGGGAGAAAATCGGTTTATTGCAGAAATCAACGAAGGGACACTCATTGGCTACAAGTATTTTTACTTCCGGAATGTTACCCGGATCGGAGTGACTGTACGGAGTGAAAACGAGAGAAACAAAGTTCACTATAAGGGACCTTTTCGTTTGGATGAACGTGTGACCTCAACAACAGACAGATCTCATCAGATTCGCAGACCTGGCACACCATCTGAACAGCCCATTTTAGAAATCCGTCTGTCAGAAACAGGAGATTCAATGGGAGAGATTCCATTGAATGAAAGCACTGAGGAATGGACGGAGTTTTGGGGAAATGTAAGGATACCGGATGGCGTGTCTGCATTATATATTGTGTATCATGGCAATAAATCAATCCAGTTAAAAGATATTATATTTAAGTAATTGTTTTAACGGGCAAATATCATTATTTAAGTATAAAACTTATCGTAGATTTCTATTACGGTACTGCTGTGGTGTATAGTGGTACCGTTTTTTAAATGCTACAGAAAAGTGACTTTGCGAAGAAAAAGCCAATTGATTACTGATCTCGGCAAAAGTCATATTGGAATGTTCTATTAAAAATGCTCCTTTTTCTAATTTTACCTTCATAATATATTCTGATACAGACATATCATAATATTTTGAAAAATGACGCAATATGGTTCGTTTACTCACTTTGCAGTAATGTGCAATATCATCAATAGATATTTTTGTTTGAATATGTTCCTGAATGTATTGCAGCGAATTTGTCACAATTGATGATTTTGCTCTGTTTTTCTGTCGTGACAATACAAGATTACAATATTCTAGAGAAATTCTTCGACACATTTCAACCATATTTGAAACTGATAGTATGGAGGACAGCATGGAGGTATAGGCTTCAAATATATCATAAGCTTCCTTTAGCTCCGCATATTGTTCAATGATAACAATACAACAGATCAACGCATAGGAATAGAAAAATCTTTGAATATCTTCCGACGATGCAAAAGTTATATTATTGCAGATAATTTGTATTCCCACTTCAAATGCCTCCTCAATCCCCTGACGATTTCCGTTTTTAATATCCTGAAGCACTTTTTTTTGAAAGGAAATAACAGTAGAAAGCACACTTATGGGTGTTTGATATTTATCCTGCTTTGGTCGGACTGCATCCTTTTGAATTTCATTTTCCTTCTCATGATTATCAGAAATCATTTTTTTTATTGAAATTTCTTCTTGAAAAGCAAGCTTTATAAACAAAGAAACACTATTTGTAAATTGGTCCAAAGTCATCATAGGGCTGCATTGAATAATTTTATACAAATGCAGCAAATCATCCAGATCCTCAATAAAAGTGTTTACACCATAAAACCGATGATACGTCAAAGGAACAGAAGTAATCGGTCCGAACATGACATTGGTTTGTTCATCCAACGCAATTAATGCCAGCATACAGGAAGAAAATGTAATAATAACAGGTTGATGAAAATCACAATTTGATAACTTTCCCACACATTGCTTCAATGTCTGTCGGGAACACTTCTGGTCCGAGAGCAAAGGATAGCGAAATATATCCTGCAATGTATTATCGAAAACGCAAAAAGGTATGTGTGTTGCCTGAAAAAAAACATTCAGATCTTGTTGATATTTTTGAAGCATATTATCCTCCTAAATTAATAGTTATTTAAAATAACAATAGATATAGATATTGTCAATGTCGTTATTATATAATATATGGCATTATTTTAAAAGACAAAATTTAATGATTAATGATATTATTTTATAATAACTCAAACTTCGCACAACAAGAACTATGATATATCCAGACTGTTTCTGATGTTCTGGTGTATTGAATATGATTTTTGGCTTTTAAGGGTCTGAATACCCGGAGCTGTGTCTGGAAATTGCCTTGTCACTAACGGCTTGCGGGAAGTCTGATTGCTTTGCTGTTTCGATGTTCGATGAACGTGTCTTCCCGTACTCGCCTCAGG
>JALFLW010000017.1 GCA_022774505.1 Lachnospiraceae bacterium | reverse complement strand
TCTAAACATAATATATACTAAATTCAGACAGAATGCAATCTGTCTTTTTGTGATACAAAAAAATCCATGGTTACATTTTTTTATTGAAAAATGTAACCATGGAAATCATAAATTTCCTTAACTTAATGACATTGGTGGTGCGACGTAGCGGGAGCGTGCCCACTGAAATAACTGAGCCCACCCTGGAGGCTCGATCGTCCAGGCACGTATTCGTCGAAACATTGCAAAGCAAAGACTTCCTGGCAATCCTACTGATCTGCGGCAATTTCCAGATCACAGCCTTCCGGGTGCATTCTTCTTTAGAAGCAAAAAATCATATTGAAAACCGTGCCACATCAGAAACAGTCTGGGTACAATTTATTTTCTGGTGTGCGAAGTTTGAGTAAATCACATATCAGGTAGGAAAAATGACACATCATTAGTGATTCAGGCGGACAGACAGGCGAAGCAGGGGAGTGTACGTTACTGCTATCACATAAAATAAATATTTATATAACGTGGAGGTTACAATATGATCCGAACATTTGAAACACATAAGGTAAGAAAACAAACGGAATTAACTGGGTGTCTATGGGAATTCGAACCATGTTGCGGGGAATATGTCAGACAGAAATTTATGCTTGCCACACCGGGGTGTTGGGAAACGCATCCTCTTTTTGCTGACTATCGGGGAGAAGGCGTTTATCGAAAATACTTTCAGGGAGAGGGAAATATCAGGATTGAATGTAAAGGAGTCAGCCATACTGCTACGGTTTATTTGGATGGAAAACAGATTGCCAGACACTATAATGCATATACACCGTTTTCGGTAATTGTCAGAAATATGGAGGCAGGGGAGCATTTATTAGAGATAAAAGCAGATAATCGTTTTAATGAAGACAGTGCCCTTCATATTCCAAATGATTATATGTCTTATGGAGGCATATCAAGACCAATTGTTGTTGAATGGCTTGGAGAATTTTATTTTGAGTTTGTTCATGTGAAAACATATCGGAAAGATGGAAAATGGCATGCCGGAATTGATACTGCCGTATCTGTACTTAATATGGGACAGAATGAAGAAAGAGACATTTTGATAAAGGGGCAGATTGGAAAAGAGGAATTTTGCTGGGAGTTTTCCGTTGAAAAACAGGAACGTTTTGAATTACATACGGATCTGGAGATGGATCAGGTGGAAGTTTGGAGTCCGGAGTCACCCAAATTGTATCAGGTGGAACTGCAGTTGTTTCAAGGTGGAGAAAAGGTGGATGATCTCATTGATCGGTTTGGATTTCGCGAAGTTTGTGTTCACGGAGGTTCCATTTTGTTGAATGGAAAGAGCTTGCGGATCAAAGGGGTGTGCCGGCATGAGGATCACCCGGATTATGGCTGCGCCATACCTTATCAGGCAATATATAATGATCTTGTTTTGATACAACAGATGGGTGCAAATTCAATACGGACGGCACATTATCCTAATGACGAGATTTTTCTGGATCTGTGTGACGAATTGGGAATTTTAGTATGGGAGGAAAATCATGCCCGTGGTCTGGAAGAAGATCGCATGAAACATCCGCTGTTTGAAGAGCAGGCAGAAAAAGTGATCCGGGAAATGATTGCCTGTCATTATAATCATCCAAGTATATATATATGGGGCATTTTGAATGAATGTGCCAGTGAAACTGCTTACGGGAGATCCTGCTATGAAAAACAATTCCATCTTATTCGGGAAATGGACGATACCAGACCTTGTACTTTTGCAAGCTGCAAGTTTTTTCAGGATATCTGCTTTGATCTGCCGGATGTGATCTCCTGTAATCTTTATCCGAGATGGTATGTGGATAAACCGGTGAGAGATTATTTGGATGAGGTATATGGTTGGATTGAGGAGGATGGAAAGGGCAAAGGAAAACCATTTATTGTTTCTGAAATCGGAGCCGGTGGACTTTATGGCTGTCATAATGCTTATCGCGGAAAGTGGACAGAGGAATATCAGGCAGATGCATTGACAGAGCAGGTGACAGAATGTTTGGAATTTTCGGAATGTCTTGGAGTATATATCTGGCAATTTTGTGACGTGAGGGTAAGTAGAGAATGGTTTGCGGGACGACCGAGAGAAATGAACAATAAAGGGATCGTTGATGAATACCGCAGACCAAAAGCGGCATATGAAAGAGTTGCTGAAATATTTAAAAGGTATTCTAACTATTATGACAGTGACAAGGCATGAGACAGAAAGTCAGATTGTTTATCGACAGAAATCAAAGGGTGAGATATCATTCTATGTACAGAGAACGAGAGAAAAACAGTGGGAACATATTGCGGATGCTGGGAAATGGAGACAATTATGAAATCAACATTGATCAAAGACACAACGAAAGAGGAGAGGATCGACCTGATCCGGAAGTGGCTGCCGGACAATGATGGACTGGAGGCAGACGGAGGCATGGATCTTTGGGATCTTTATGCTGATTACATTAACGGAATAAAGGAAATCGCGGAATGTAACGCAGCGTTTTTGACTAACTATATGACAGAGCGTGATCTGGCAGAGGGAAAATTAAAGAACTAAACAGGAAAGAAACGCACGAAGAGTGCGGCTGCAGAAAATATGTAGAACGATCATGAATATAAAATCTGTAGCAGTATTAGGTGCAGAAGCTGTAGGTTTGTCGATTGGATGATTAAAAGTTGGGAAGAAGGAAAACAGCATCTGTCTTTAAAATATAATGGAAAACATTTTGGGGAAAAGACGGATTTAGTTCAAAGTCCGTCAACCAATAAACTTGAGTTGTTTCCTATTATAAATAGTTCGACTGAAAAAATGCAGAAGATAGATTCTGCTCTGTATGGCTTGGAATATTTAAACAAAATCGTATTTCCGTTTTATGAAAAATATTATTTCTGTTTATTATTTTCAAAGATGTCTAGGGAAATGTGTGGAATTGACGCGGAACAAATTTTATATGCAGATCAGGATAAGGTTATGTCAATTTTGGACTCAATGGAAAAGTATTTATATCAAGAATGTACAACATTAAACATACCGTTCCTGGACGATTATTCAAAGGATTATATGGTATATGAGTATAAGAGACAATATACAGATATTATAAATGGATTGATGAATGAACATTCTAATTTGGATTTATATTTTCGGAAAACATATTCCGAGAAATATTTTGGTGTTATGTTGCCGGCTCCGTATATGGGACAAAATGTGCTGGGAAGCCCGATGAGTACACTTAATAATTATTATTATACTATATTGGAACACGAGTTTAAGTTAATGATTATGGCAAATGGTGGAACTCAGTTCGACATCAAGGAAGAAAAGGCGTTTAATAGCATTGATCCATCTGAAATTAAGAGTTTTTAGTCCCACACTGTGAGAATATAAATAAAGACAATGTTTTGTAAAAGTGGGGTTTCTGGGGCATATGGGGTTATTTATTTTGCTACCACAATAATCTGGTTCTTGTGCGAATGGTACGAGGATTATTGGGGTGGGGAAATATGTATAATGGGGATGGAGAGTTTTTGTTTTATGGTTTGGCTTGTAACATGAAGAGAATATCGTTATAATGAAACAAAAGTGTATGGTAGTTGTATAGTCCTAAAATGAAAGCAGGTGATCGTATGAGAAAGACAATCAGTATAGGAAAACAGAGTTTTTCTTCATTAAGAGAAAAAAACTACTTTTTTGTTGACAAATCCTATTTTATAAAGGAGTGGTGGGAAAAGGGTGACGATATTACATTGATCACGCGTCCGAGACGTTTTGGCAAGACGTTAAATATGAGTATGCTTGACTGCTTCTTTTCTAATAAATATGCGAACCGGGCAGATCTGTTTGAGGGACTTTCTATCTGGCAGGACGGGGAGTATCGGAAACTGCAGGGAACATATCCGGTGATCTTTTTGAGCTTTGCTGCTGTGAAAGCCGGCAATCTGAAGGATGCCAAAACCCAGATCAAGCAGGAGATCGCAAGGCTGTATGAAGAAAACAGATATTTGTTAGAGAGTAATGTATTAAGTGATAATGAAAGAAAAATATACAATAGTACCACGATTCAGATGGATGATACAATGGCACAGAATGCATTGAAGACTTTGTCTGTCTGGATGGAACGTTATTATGGCAAAAAGGTCATTATTCTTTTGGATGAATATGATACTCCAATGCAGGAGGCATATATGCAGGGATACTGGGATGAATTTACGTCTTTTGTGAGAAGTCTGTTTAATGCGTCTTTTAAGACGAATCCTTATTTGGAACGGGCGATTATGACGGGAATCACTAGAGTCTCCAAGGAGAGTATTTTTTCAGATCTGAATAATCTGCAGGTGGTTACGACGACATCTGATCTGTATGCAGATTGCTTTGGTTTTACTGAAACAGAAGTATTTCAGGCGTTGGACGAGTTCGGAATGGGAGACAAAAAGGACGAAATAAAAAAGTGGTATGATGGTTTTACCTTTGGAGAGCATAGAGACATTTATAATCCATGGTCTATTACGAATTACCTGGACAAAAGAAAAATATATCCATATTGGGCTTCCACAAGCCCCAATGGGCTTGTGAGCAGATTGATCCGGACGGCATCTGCAGATGTGAAGGAGAAGATGGAGGATCTGCTGAAGGGACAGACGATCACTGTAAATTTTGACGAGCAGATTGTATATAACCAGTTGGATGACAATGAAGAGGCGATCTGGAGTCTTCTGCTTGCCAGTGGTTATCTGAAAGTGCAGAATATAGACTACCGCGGGATTACTTTGGAACCATGGTACACACTGGATATTACAAATATTGAGACATTGAGCATGTTCATGACAATGTTCCGGGGATGGTTTAAAAATAAAGATGCAAATTATAATGATTTCGTGAAGGCACTGTTAAAGGGCAGTCTCAAGGAAATGAATATCTATATGAATGATGTTGCACTTGCAACCTTCAGCAGCTTTGATACCGGAAAGAAACCTTCTGAGAAAAGCCAGCCGGAGCGGTTCTATCATGGATTTGTTCTGGGACTTCTGGTGGAGTTAAGGGACAGATATCAGATACGTTCCAACCGGGAAAGTGGATATGGACGATATGATGTGATGCTTACACCGGTGACAGAGGTGGATGATGCCATTGTAATTGAGTTTAAAGTGCATGAACCGGATGAGGAGGAAACTTTAAAGGATACGGTTCGAGTGGCTTTAGACCAGATCACAGAGAAGAACTATGATGCCGAACTGCTGGCACAGGGAATATCGGCAGACAGGATCCGTCATTATGGCTTTGCCTTTGAAGGAAAAAAAGTTTTGATCGGACAGGACGAAAAGGTCTGATTGATATCTGATTTCTATTTGAGTATAATATAGTTAATGAAGAAAATGAATGTAGAGTATCGTGAAATGGAGGTGCAGGCTATGGTAACAGCTAGAGATATAAGAGATATTCAAGCATTACAACCGGATGAACAGGTTCTTGTTTTGAGTCTTGTAAAAAGTTTTATTAATTCAAGAGGAAAAAAATGATGCCCAAAATCGGCTTGCTAAAATGAGAGAAAAATATGTAACAAGCAATCCAATGAGTATGGACGAAATTGATCAAATCATTCATGGGGAGTAATGTATGCAGGTTGTAATTGATGCTAATATAATTATTGCAAAAGCTACAAAATCGAGGTTAGTAACAGGCAACATAAAACATTATCCAATTGAGGAAATGAGAACTATGATTTGGGAATTGCAGTAAATCGAATTTAATATCAATAAAGTTGTTGGGAACATTTCTGAAGAATGATAATGTCTTGTCAGTTTCCATTTCCTGAAGCATATATTATAACAGTGGCAGGGGAAAAGTAGCATCGGCTTGCGCCCGTAACATAGAAAACGACCGAGGGGGGAACATACAAAGCCCCCTATTATGTCAATGTATGGATAAACAATCATATATTATAACAATGAAATCATTGGACAGATCATAGTGGTCTGTCTTTTTTTTATGCTCAAAAGAGCGGAAGGGAGAGTGACAGTTATGTCAGCAGAAGTGGAAACAATGATGTTCGTAGGAAGAGAACGACCTTGGCATGGTCTTGGAACAATGGTGGAGGAGGCACCGGATTCCAGAGAAGCATTGATTGCTGCAGGTCTGGACTGGGATGTGGTACAGAGACCGGTCTTTACACAGGATGGTGTCAAGGTGCCGGGATACTTTGCAAATGTCCGTCAGCAGGATGGCAGTATATTAGGGGTGGTCACCAGCCGGTATAAGGTAGTACAGAACCGGGATGCCTTTGCCTTTACAGATGCCCTGTTGGGAGACGGTGTTCGTTATGAAACAGCGGGAAGTTTAATGGGAGGGCGAAAGACATGGATCCTGGCAAAGCTGCCTACCCGATATATCATTCAGGGAGAACAGATATTGCCGTACCTTGTGTTTAGTAATACACACGATGGATCCGGAGCGATCAAGATCGCAATGACACCGATTCGTGTGGTCTGCAATAACACGCTGAATCTTGCACTGGATACAGCAGATCGTAGCTGGAGCATTCATCATACCGGAGATATTGCAGCAAAGCTGGAGGATGCCAGAGAGACACTTTTTATGGCAGAAGACTACATGAACGAGCTTGGAAAGGGCTTTGAGGATCTGTCCCGAAAGCGTCTGACAGATGCCGCTGTGGACGAGTTTATCAAAGAATTACTTCCGATTGCAGATGATGCTTCAGAGACGACAGAGAAAAATATCCTGCGGCTGCGGAAGGATGTTGCAACCAGATATTTCGATGCGCCGGATCTGCAGGGATTGCGGAAGAACGGATACCGGTTTATCAATGCGGTTTCGGATTTTGCAACACATGCAGCACCGATCCGCCGGACCAGAAACTATCAGGAGAACCTTTTTAATAAAACAATGGAAGGGAATCCTCTGACCGATAAAGCGTACCGGCTGGTTATGGCGGCTTAGTAACTATCGGTTGTTTAGGGGGGTGTATCTCTATATCAAAAACGTATCACAAAAAGAAAATATCACGATCACACAGGACACTCTGATAAAAGGAGTGTCCATTTTTTATGGAATTATGGAAATGGAATGGAGGGTTATTATGGCAATGAGTTACAGGGAATTCCGGGAGGAGCTGTTGAATCAGTTGAGGAGCATTTTCGGAGAAAATTATGAGATCGGCACACAGACTGTGCAGAAGGTGAATCTGGGAAATGTGGAGACGTTCCGGATTTTTGATAAGACCGGAGAGAAACAGCAGTCGCCGGTTTTTTACGGCAGGAAGCTTTATGAAGCATACAGAAGCGGAGCCGGTCTGGAGGTTCTGGCACAGGACGTGAAGAAGAAATATGAAATGACAGGCAATGAAATAACGGTGAATCTGATCGGGGATGTCAATGTATTGGAAGAGATAAAGGAGAGGCTCATATTTACGGTGATTAACCGGGAAAAGAACCGGGAGCTTCTGAAGGAGATCCCACACCGGGATTTTCTTGATTTTGCCGTGATCTACAGGATTGTAGTGAAGGAGAGCTGGGAGGGGGTTTTCAGCATGAGAGTCAGCAATGGACTTCTGGAAAGATGGGGAATTACGGAGGAAAAGCTGTTTGAGATTGCCCGGAAAAATATGCGACGCAGAATGCCGGTGATGAAAACTTCCCTTGCGGATATGATGCAGTCACTTATGGGAAAAGATATGATCTCGCAGGGAGATGTTTCAGAAGAATGCGAAGGAAGACAGTTGCAGAGGATGTATATGGTGACGAACCGGAAAAAGATCAATGGCTTTGGCAGTGTCCTTTATCCGGATGTATTGGAGGAAATGTGCCGGATCCTGCAGTGTGACAGGCTGTATATTCTTCCGAGTTCCATCCATGAAGCGATCGTTATGCCGCAGGATCTGGGAATGAGCCCGGAAGAGCTGCAGGGAATGGTGAAAAATGTAAATAAGGATTGTGTGACAGAGGAAGAGTACCTGTCGGACTCTGTTTACGGATACAGTTTGGAGACCACAGAGATTTATATCGCATCTGACAGCGGAAAGGAGGCGTGATCATTATGTGTAAGATATTGGCTAAAACAAAAGACATGACAAGAGAGGAATGGCTGACACTCCGTAAGCAGGGGATCGGGGGATCCGATGCCGGAGCAGTGTGCGGATTGAATCCGTATGTGAGTCCGATGGATGTCTATATGGATAAGAGTACAGAAGTGATCCCGGAGCAGGACCGGGACAACGAGGCAATGCGTCTTGGCAGGGATCTGGAGCAGTATGTGGCAGAAAGATTCTGTGAGGAAACCGGGCTGAAAGTAAGACGCAGCAATAGCATGTATGTGCATCCGGAGTATCCGTTTATGCTGGCAGATGTGGATCGTCTGATCGTAGGAAAGGAAAACGGATTGATCGGACTGGAATGTAAAACAGCGTCCCCCTATTCTGCGGATAAATGGAAGGACGGGAAAGTACCGGCGCATTATCTGGCACAGTGTTATCACTATATGGCTGTCCTGAATGCCAAAGCCTGGTATATTGCCGTGGTCATTTACGGCAGGGAGTTTAAGTTTGTCCGGATCGAAAGGGATGAGGAAGTGATCCAAAATCTGATCCGGCTGGAACAGGACTTCTGGCAGGATCACGTAAAGGCAGGTGTTATGCCGGAGCCGGACGGATCAGCTGCGGCGAATGACTTTATCAACAGCTATTTCAAGGACAGCCGGGAAGATCTGTGTGTTCCTTTGTTGGGATTTGATGAAAAGCTGCAGCGGAGACAGGAGATCGATCAGTTGATGGACAAGCTGAAAACAGAAAAGCTGCAGATCGAGCAGGAGGTCAAGATGTTTATGAAGGAAGCGGAAGTGGCAGAAAATGACCACTTCCTTGTAAGCTGGAAGAGGAGTATCAGTAACCGGCTGGATGCGAAGCGGCTGAAACAGGAGATGCCGGAGGTATATCAGAGGTTCTGTAATCAGACTGCCAGCCGGAGGTTTCTGGTAAGGACGGCGGCATAGAAAGGAGGATATTATGGATTTTAAGGAAGAACTGGCGGCAAAGGCGGAGGTTGCCGCTACAACAAAGAAAAGTGACGGAGTAAAACTGACCAAAAACATGTCTATTGTGGATATGATCAAAGCACTGGAACCGGAGATCAAGCGAGCACTGCCCTCTGTCCTGACACCGGAGCGTTTTGTAAGAATGGCACTGACAGCAGTAAATAATACACCGGCATTGGCTCAGTGTACGCCGATGTCATTTATTGCCGCTCTGATGAATGCTGCACAGCTTGGTCTGGAGCCGAATACTCCACTGGGACAGGCATATCTGATCCCGTATAAAAATAAAAAGAAGGGCGTTGTCGAGTGTCAGTTCCAGATTGGCTATAAAGGGATGATCGATCTGGTGTACCGCAACGACAATGTGCAGACCATTCAGGCACATATCGTCCGGGAGAATGATCACTTTGAGTATGAGCTTGGTCTGGAAAGCAAACTTCGCCATATTCCGGCAATGGAAGGGAGAGGCGAGATGATGTATGTATATGCGTTGTTTAAGCTGACCAATGGAGGTTACGGTTTCGAGGTCTTGAATAAGGAAGCCGTCATTGCTCATGCAGAACGGTATTCGCCTTCCTACGATGGATTTTCTCCGTGGAAGACAGACTTTGAGTCCATGGCAAAGAAAACAGCGATCAAGAAAGTGTTGAAGTTTGCACCGTTGAAAACAGAGTGTCTGCGGGCTATTGCCAGTGACGAAACCATCAAGTCAGAACTGGCAGAGGATATGACCGAGATCGAGGGCGAATACGTTGAGGAGGATGGCAGTGTTGCGTAGAAAAGGAAAAAGGATTTCTACGGAAAGTGCAGAGAGAGCATTCGTTGTTCAAATATCAGATGATCTCCGGCACCAACCGGGAGATTTACGATAGCTGCAATAAGATATGCTTCTATGAGAACCTGATGGAATATTTCCTATATAAGGAAGATATTGGGGAGGAGATTGTGGAAGCAGGACTGCAGGCAGAAGATCTGCTGAATGAGTTGTATCATGTCTATCTGAAATATGAATGGCTGCAGATCACATCATGGGAGAAGATTGAGGAGATCCTGACGGTTTATGTCGGGGAGAAGAAAGGCGGAATATTGGAGGTAAAGTAAGGAGAGATGTCCGGCAGATATCAGTGTCTGCCGGGCGTTGTGAAAAAGATCAATGAACAGTAGTGAGACTTAAAAAGCACAAATATTTGTATTCTATTGAAGGAGATGCAGAGAGGAGAAATTAGAATGATTCAGATAGATGACGAAACGGTTATTGTAGGTGTGGATCTGGGTTTTCAGTTTGTGAAAACAAGGAACTATGTGTTCGAGAATGGATGCAAGGCAATGAAGGTTGAACCTTCTGTGGCGGATCGGACCATGAGGATATCCGGGAGGTATTATAAGGTGGGAGAAGGGCGCTCCGGTCTTTCCGAAGATATGACGGATGGAGAAGAGGGTCGCCTGTTGATCTATGCCAGCATTGCCAAAGAAATGAGACGGCAGGGGCTGAAAAAGGCAGAGATTATCTTAGCGGTGGGACTGCCTTTTGCCAACTATGGAGCAGAAAAGAAAAAGCTGATCCGGTATCTGCAGGAACCCAGTGATGTTTGTTTTAGCTATGAGAGAGGAAAGTATCAGCTTCATATCAAACGGGTTATTGTTTTTCCGCAGTGTTATGCTGCCATAGCACCAAGACTTAAGAACATGCAGGGAGAATATCTGATCGTTGATATTGGCAGCAAGACGGTGGATCTGGTACTGGTGAAAGATGGTATTCCCAATGAAAGCAGATCCACAAGTATTGAAAGGGCGATCGTCAAATGGATTCGTCATATTCAGGCAGAGTTACAGAGTACCTATGGCAGACAGATACCGGAAAACGAGATCATGAAGATAATGACAGAAGAAGTGAACAATCTGCCGGTAGACATCGCAAAGAGTATTCAAGGACTGTTAAGGGACTTTGTCAATGATCTGGAGGGAAACATCACAGAGCTTGGTTATGACATGGATTACACCAATATCATTTATGTGGGAGGCGGAGCATCCATTGCCCGAAAATACAATACCAAAAAGCGAAGTAATGTAGCGTATGACTGCGACATCAAAGCAAATGCAAAGGGATATGAGTTCTTGGCAGAACAGATGGTAAAGAGGTGGAGGAATGAATAAAGAAAGCAACGCTGTGGAACATGACAAGGTATCCATAAGCCTCCGGCTGTTTCCTGATCAGGAAGAAGACCGGTATCTGTATCATAAAATACAGCAAGGCAGAGCTGATGGACATTTGTCCATGGCTTCTTATGTCAGAAAAGTGCTGTTGGACAGTTTTCGGTTTATGGATAAAAGACAGGAAGAAGACAGCTTTCTCCGGCATCTGACAGAATTGGCAGAAACATTGTCGCATCAGATCATGGATACTGTGCAGCAGGAAATGCAGATCCATGACAATAGATTGACAATGGCAATCGGAAGAATGAGTGTAGGGAGTGTTATGGAAGATGCAGAGCAAAGACCAGAATGTGATGAGATAACAAACAGGACTGCAGATCGAACACTGCCGGAGGAAAGCGACAGTCTGCCGGAAGAATTCGGAAATGTGTTGGACATGTTTGAGTGAAGTGATGCAGGTATGCCGCAGATGGCATACCTGTGATGTAAAAAGGTGGAGGGGCTTTTATTTTTTGAGAGGATGATGCAGGGGTGAAGCAAAAGTTCTATTGTCGATTTTTGCTGATTTAAATTGATTTTGCATATATATTATGGTAGAATACATTTGTAGTCGTCGCAATACGACGTAAATAATACATCTGGTAAAAGGTATAAAAGATTAACTTAGGTTGGGTATTAATATTTTATGACT
>JALFLW010000126.1 GCA_022774505.1 Lachnospiraceae bacterium | reverse complement strand
TATGGGGTTTAAGACGTACAGATGCGTATTCATCAAAGCATTGCAAAGCAAAGTCTTTTCAGAAATCCTACTGATCTGCGTCAATTTTTAAGTCACAGCTCACGGATCAATTTGCATTCCGAGGCAAAATGCCTATTTTCTCTTCAAGACATAAGACATATTATGGGCTGCTTTCTGTTATTGGTGTGGGAAGTCTTAGTATTTAATATAAAAAGCAAATATCAACCCTAAATCATTTCGGGGGACAGATGGAATGAAGTACATCTGTCCCCCGAAATTTGTATTTATTTTCTAAAAATGATAGGATAGACAAAAATGATAATAATGAAGGGAGTAATATAATAAATGAAAAAAGTATTGTCGATAATTCTATGTCTGAATCTGCTATTTTGTTCAGGTTGCAGCAGACAGGAAACCATCCGTTTTGGTGCGGCAGGTGTAGGTGGAATGTATTATCCGTTTGCAAATGCCTATACGGAAATGGCATCAAAGGATGATCCGGAGATTAACTGGAAAGTAAAAAGCACGGCCGGATCTGCAGCAAATCTGAGACTGCTTTCGGACAATTATATTGAGCTTGGGATTGCACAGGCAGATCTTATTGAGGATGCTTACTACGGAAAAGGGACATTTCATTCCGGAAAATACAGGGGATATAAAGCCGTGGCAGGGTTGTATCCGGAAGCCTGCCAGATCGTTGTGCGTAAGGATTCCTCTATTCAGTCACTCGATGATCTTCAGGGCAAAAAGGTGAGTATCGGAGAGGAAGAATCAGGTACGGAAAGGAATGCCAAACAGATCTTAGAGATGTGTGGTCTTCCGTCTAATCTGGTGGATATGGTCAATCTGGATTATACAGATGCAGCAGACCAATTGGCACACAAAGAGATCGATGCATTTTTCTGTACGGCAGGAATTACCACCACGGTGATCGAGGAATTGACAAAAGAGTGTGATATCCGTCTCTTGGAAATACCGGACAATAGCAGGCAGAAGCTGGAAAAGGCATATGGATTTTATAATGATTATGTGATACCGGCGGGAACATACAATGGACAGACGGAGGATATCAAAACATTGAGTGTGCAGTCTGTATTGCTGGCAAGCAATAATCTGTCGAAAAAAACAGTAAAGGAATTGACGGGAATACTATTTGATCATATTAAGGATATTCAATATTCCACATCTATTAATCTGCAGCTGACTCCACAGGAGGCTGTGGATGGGGTGACGATTCCGTTTCATTCAGGGGCAGAGGCATATTACAAGGAAAAGGGTGTTTCATTGCCAAAGCGGATAAAAGAAAGGCGTGGTCATTGAATATGAAAATACAATTGGATATGTATCAGACGCTTGCGGTAGCAGTGCTTGTTCTGATGCTTGGTGCATATTTGAAAAAAAAGATATATTTTTTAGAGCAGTTTTGTATACCTGCTCCTGTTGTTGGCGGATTATTATTTGCCATTTTTACCTGTGTATGTTATGTCACAGGTGTGGCAGAGTTTTCCTTTGATGATATACTGCGTGAGGTTTGTATGGTATTTTTCTTTACCTCGGTAGGATTCCAGGCAAATCTTAAGGTGTTAAAAAGTGGAGGAAGATCTCTGATCGTCTTTCTGGGACTTGTGATCATACTGATCATATCGCAGAATCTGGTAGCTGTAGGGATGTCAAAACTTTTGGGACTGAATCCTTTGATAGGAATGTGTACGGGATCGATCCCTATGGTGGGTGGTCATGGAACGGCAGGAGCATTTGGTCCGGTGCTGGAGGATTTTAATATTGACGGTGCAACAACCATATGTACTGCTGCCGCAACATTTGGTCTGATCTGCGGCAGTCTGGTGGGAGGCCCTCTGGGAAAAAGGCTTATTGAGAAAAGAGATCTTTTGAAAACAGCGATCCCTGAGGATGACAGTCTGCTGGTAGAAGATGAGGAGAAGCATGAGCGTCATACAAATATGTATGCTATGGCAGTATTTCAGCTGATTTTAGCAATCGGTCTCGGAACGGTATTTTCTTATTTTTTGACCAAGACAGGTATGACTTTTCCGGTATATATTGGTGCCATGATAGCGGCAGCACTTTTTAGAAATATTGGAGAATACAGTGGAAAATTTACGATCCATATGGGTGAGATCAATGATCTGGGTGGTATATCGTTGTCTCTTTTTCTGGGGATCGCCATGATCACCCTGAAATTATGGCAGCTGGCAGATCTGGCACTTCCGTTGTTTATATTGCTGGCAGCACAGGCATTGCTTATCTGTGTATTTACGTATTTTGTAGAATTTAATATTATGGGCAGAGATTATGATGCGGCAGTACTTGTTGCTGGAACCTGTGGCTTTGGTATGGGAGCAACGCCAAATGCCATGGCAAATATGCAGGCAATCTGCGAAAAATATACGACTTCGGTCAAGGCATATCTGCTGATTCCATTGGTAGGCAGTCTTTTTGCAGATTTTATCAATAGTCTGGTAATAACATTTTTTATCAATTTCATTTAATGGAGGGATGCAGAAATGTTTAGAAAAAATTCAAAAAAAGAAGAGAAAAAAAATTATGATCTCAGTTATGAGAATTTGGCGATCCCGGAGATCCATACCCATGAACAGCAGGATGAAAGGATTGAAGACAGGAAGAAAGATGCAGATGAGAGCCCAAAAGGGGTTGGCGTTGTGTATGACAGCGTAGCAATCCCGGAGATTCATGTGAAAAAGAAGAAAAATTGACCGTTTTTTGCAGCTAAACAGGGAGAAAGGGTCAATTAAAATAAAAATAAAGGTAGAATTTGTGATATAATAACTCCAAAATCCAGATGCTTCGCATCTGTCGCACGTTGTGCTTTAAGATTTTGTTGTTCACAAATTCTGCGCAAGTGAACAAGCTCCCTTGCGTTGCGAATTTGTGATATAATGAGCCCAAGAAAAAGCAAGCGACAGCAAAGCTGACATTTGCTTTTTGGGGCGAATTAACGAGCAAAATTTCTGCGAAGCAGAAAGTAAAGCTCTGTAAGAGCGGTTTTGCGAGTCTTAATAACTCAAAAATGGAGTTTTCCGGAATGTGTATCTGAATACCACGTTCCGGGAGCTGTGTTTAAGATAATTAATAAGGAGGATGAACAATGAATATGTTAAGATGGATCAAACGTATCGCATGCGTGGGCATGGCGGATGTACTGACAGCAGGTATTCTGCTGGGAAGTACAGGAGTGCAGGCAAAAAAGAAAGGATACGCTTTCAGCTATAAGAAGGCGACTGTGCATATGGGAGATCCGGCCAAAATGTTTTTGAAAAAAGCCGGAAAACCAAAGAAGAAAA
The DNA here is from genome assembly GCA_022774505.1 of Lachnospiraceae bacterium. Classification (GTDB taxonomy): domain Bacteria; phylum Bacillota; class Clostridia; order Lachnospirales; family Lachnospiraceae; genus Jutongia. The sequence goes on along the minus strand of JALFLW010000126.1, from coordinate 16,917 downwards.
GTTCTGCGAAAAGCTGTGCGTATAAGGGAAAGGATAGGACATACAAATATAAAGATTTTGAGATCTATACCTATTCTAATTCCAACAATGGTCCGGAGTATGTCAATGGAATCGCACTGCGTACTTCAAAGGTGTCAACAAAAGAGGGTATCCGGATAGGCAGCAGCTGGGCGGATGTCAAGAAAAAGTATGGAAAAGGAAAAGATAATTTCGGGATCTATACATATACAAAAGGAAATAGTAAGCTGCAGATTGAGATCACGGATGATGAAGTGACAAATATCGAATATATCATGAAATAGCGTGTAATAGAAGAGGAGAAAAAATATGGATGGGAAAAGAACATTATCAAAATATGTAAATCGCATGATTGCCTGCGGGCTTGCACTGACACTCGCCTGTCCGGCCGGAATAAGCGGCATTCATGTGGATGCGGCAAAGAAACGTACCGTAAAGGTCGGAAGCATTATCCGCATTAAAAGCAACTGGAGTAAACCAAAGTATAAAAGTGCCAATAATAAAATTGCCAGTGTGGATCAGAATGGTATCGTTACCGGAAAAAAAGCCGGAACGACAAAGATTTCCGTAAAAGCAAAGAACGGAAGGTCAAGAAACTACATGGTGCATGTCAAGAAAAGAAAGAAAAAACCGTCTGTTTTGCAGGTGGCATGGTCTGATATACAGATCAAGGGCAAGAGAATGGACAAGGAAGAGGACGGTTCTTATACGTATTCATTCCGTATCAAAAATAATTCAAAATCCGGCAAAATAAAAAAGATTATCTTATTTTATAATAATCCGGCTTCCCCGGCTCCGTCGGATGCAGGAAATGTCACCGAGGTTCCGGCTATCGTTCCTACAGCAGCTCCGGCTGTACCAACAGCAACGGCAGAGGTGACAGCAGCACCGGCACTGTCTGCAAGTACAGCAGCAGTAAGCTCAGGAACAGCAGTCAGTACACAGACACCGGGGGCATCACAGACTCAGCAGCCACTGCCGGCATTACCGGAAGGGACCGCAGCCACAATGCTTCCATTGTCGACAGAGGATGTCAGTGTCGTAGGATTAAATGACGGGCAGTCACGTATCGTTGTAAAAAATATCAAAAAGGGAAAAACCTCGAAACGAGTATATTGTTCAGGACTTCTCGATGGAGATATTGCTAAGATGAAACCTGTCAAGGTCATGATCTATTCAGGAAATTCGGTCTTTACCTATTATCCGAAGAAAAAGAAAGCGGTATTCCAATGGGGAAAGGATACAAAGGCACCTGTATTCAAGGGATTGATCAAAAAGAAAAGTTATAAGCCGGAGGATATATATCGTGTATATTATTCGGACAAAAAGAACACCTATAATTTTAAACAATTCGTCACAGCCGTAGACGACAGAGATGGAAAAGTGCGGATCCAGGTGGATACCAGCAAGATCAACTGGAATAAGAGCGGTGTCTACCGCTCTGGAATAAGAGCGGTGTCTACCGCATTTGGTACAAGGCAAAGGACCGTGCGGGAAATGTCAGCAAAACCTGGGCAAAGGTACAGGTATATAAGCCGGGAACGGTGGAAAGGGCGGCTGACCGGGTATTGGCTTCTATTACCAGAAAGTCATGGTCTGATGCAAAAAAAGCAAGAGCAATCTATCGTTATGCCAGAGGGCATATGACGTATGTGCATAATTCTCCACATTCCCAGTGGAGAGTGTCAGCACTGAGAAGCTTCAGATATTCTTCCGGAAACTGCTATAATTATTATTCTCTTTCCAGAACACTGCTGACCAGAGCCGGAATCCCTAATATGATGATCAAGAGATATCCGACACCGAGGGGAATGAAACATTACTGGAATCTTGTATATGTTAATGGAGGATGGTATCATTTCGATACAACACCTCGTACCAGAAATGCGAATTTCTGTCTGTTGACAGATGACCAGATGTTCCATTATTCCAGTGGATATACATTCCAGTTTAAGCGGAGCTTATATCCGGCACGGGCGAAAAAGCATATCAGTCCGACACCGTAAAAAATTTATAACTTAAACTTCCTACACCCGAAATGGGTGCATTGAAGTTTTTGGTGTGGGAAGTTTGAGTTTATAAAATATAAAATGAGAGATAACGGACAGATGGTGTCCAAATGCTATGAAAACAGGCATTTGGACACTTTTTTCTATAGGAAAGATCGGCCTATAGAGTGAAAAAACGGAAAGATATTTGAATATGGTTTGTGATATTCTAGTATCTGTAACAGAAAAATTCATAATAAAGAAAGGACAAATAATAATGAAAAAAAGAATTTTAGCAATGATGATGGTTCTAACGTTGTTGGTATCAGGAATGGCAGCAGGACAGACTGCGTCTGCGGAGGAGATTACTCTTTGGGCTGTTATGGGTAAATTTACCTTGAGCCAGAAGAAGATTGTCACAAATGGAAAATTGGTCACTTATGATAATGAGACACAGGAGCAGAAGGTGATGAAAAAGAAAAAACGAACCTTTAAGGTGACTTCTGCGACAATATTTGGTCGGGGGGAGGAAGACCATATCAAGGAAATGAAAAACACAAAAGCGACGATCAAAGAGATCAATAAGAAAAGTAAAATCGTATACATTCAATTTAAGGGAAATAAACTGACAACACTCGTGTATAAGAAATAGTTATCGTTTTGGGGAGTAGAAATTTGAAAGGAGGATGTATGTCTATGAAGAGCAGAAACAAAAAAAGATTTCTGTCGATATTGCTGATATCCGCTCTTGTTATCGCAAGTAGTGTTTTTGGAACTTTGGGAGATTCTACCCAATCAGTGCAGGCTGCGACGCGGGACGAGGCAGTGGCGTGGGCAAACGCACAGATTGGAAAGGGACTGGACTATGATGGGACAGATGGAAAGCAATGCGTAGATCTGATCAAGTATTATTATGCATATTTCGGGGTGGCAGGTTATGCTAGGGGAAATGCAAACAAGTATATTACGAATGCATTACCACCAGGTTGGAGCAGAGTGTATGGGGATTATCAGCCGGGAGATATTGCGGTATGGAAGGTCAGCAACAGGACACCGATTGGGCATGTGGGGATCATTACATCAGCGGACAGCGTAGGGTTTAATGCAGTTAACCAGAATTATAACTTACAGGAGTATTGTACACAGAATTGGTTTTATGTCTCTGTTTTAGCTTGTGCGATCCGTCCGGTATATACCGGCTCTGCACCGGCACAGCCGGTGGGATCGGATATCACCTTTGCAGATTTTAATCAGAATGGTGTCTGGGATACGAATGCAGAGATGTATATAAAGGTGATGAATCCAAACAGGCATACAGTCTCCGAAGTGGGATGCTATCTGTATAATGCAAACGGAGAGCAGATCAAGAAATATTCCGAGAGTTGTAATCTCAGCACCAGTTATGTGAACTATAATTGTAATCTGAACAACGATATGAAAATTACTCTGTCACCGGGAACGACCTATAAGTTCGTATTGTATGCGATTGTAAACGGACAGGAATATAAGGATTCCATGCGTAGCTTTACGACGACAGGATCCGCACCGGTAGAGGTGAAACCGGGTACTCCGAGTCCGACACCGAAAATTTCCGGTCATCCGTCGGGACCAACGGCATCACCGGCAGCGGGGCAGAAGCAGGTCACAAAGACTGCGACGCCATCTGCAGTGAAGCAGTCATCCAAGAACAGATATATATATGATACGGACAGCAGTACAAAAGCACCATCGAAACCGGCAAAAGTAAAGCTGAAAAAGGTACAGGCACTTCGCAGAGGACAGGTCCGAGTAACCTGGGCAAAGGTGTCCGGAGCATATAAGTATCAGCTGCAGTATTCCAAAAAGAAAAGCTTTGCAGGCAAAAAGACAGTGAATGTGTATGGAAAAAGCAAAAGGTTATATTTAAATACGAAAAAGACTTATTATATTCGTGTCCGTGCTGTTAAAAGCGGAAACTCCGCAACCGGTTATGACGATGTCAAAGGAAAATGGAGTGCCGTTCGGAAAGTAAAGACAAAACGATAAGCAATAGGGGGAAAATAACTATTTCACAGATATTTTACATAAATTTGACGTAAATACGATAGCAGATTTTACCTGTAGATTTTAAGATTAAGTCATCGTGAATGAGCGATGGCTTTTTCTTTTGTCTTGGATCGGATAAAACAAGCAGTATCTGGAAAGGCGGAAGGAAAAGCAGCCTGATGATATCCACGCAGATGACGTGGAATCATACAGGGATCATATTGAGAAAGGAAACATGGAAAATGAAGACGAAACTAAAAACATATCTTCATCACCCAGGATCATTGGTGGTATTGATACTGACCATTTTGTCTGCAGTGATCACGGTTCTGGCATTAGGATCGTTGGTCGTATACATTCTGATAAAAGGAGTGCCGCATCTGACTCCGGATCTGTTTGCATGGACATACAATTCAGATAATGTCTCTATGCTGCCGGCATTGATCAATACGCTGTTGCTGACAATTCTGGCAATTATGGTGGCTGGTCCTTTGGGGATATTTGCAGCGATCTATATGGTGGAATATGCTAAAAAAGGCAACAAGATCGTGGGACTTGTCAGGGTAACAGCAGAGACGTTGTCAGGAATCCCTTCCATTGTTTATGGATTGTTTGGAATGCTTTTCTTTTGTACCACGCTGAAGATGGGATATTCATTGATCTCCGGAGCACTGACAGTAGCGATCATGGTGCTGCCGACGATCATGAGAACCAGTGAGGAGGCACTTTTGGCGGTGCCAAAAAGCTACCGGGAGGGAAGCTTTGGATTAGGTGCAGGGAAGCTTCGTACCGTATTTCGGGCAGTACTGCCATCAGCGGTGCCGGGGATTCTTTCCGGAGTGATCCTCTCCATCGGAAGGATTGTGGGAGAGACGGCTGCATTGATATTTACAGCGGGAACTGTGGCAGCGGTGCCGAAGGTAAATGCCGGAGTGAAGGGTTTTTTTGGATCCTCTGTGAGAACATTGTCTGTACATATGTATAACCTTTCTAAAGAAGGACTTCATACGGATCAGGCATTTGCTACAGCAGTAGTATTACTGATATTTGTGATCGTGATCAATTTTCTGTCAAATATTCTGGCAAACAGGTTGAAATCCAAGGTTTGACAGGAGACCATCCGCATGATCTCTGCGAAAGCAGTTTTTAATAGATGATGGTGTGGTGAAATAGGCAAAGTCTTTTGGTGGGACTTATTATTCACTGCACTGGTTCAAAGAATGGATAAGCAATGAAAGGAAAGAGCAGAATGGATAGCTCAGAAAAGAGGAAGCATATGGACTCAGTATATTCAAATGTAGTTGTGGAGACATCGGATGTTCCGGTATCTGCCAAAACCAAATTTCATGTTGACAAATTAAATCTTCATTATGGAAATTTTCATGCGTTGAAAGATATCTGTATAGATATTCCACAGAATAGGATCACAGCTTTTATTGGTCCGTCCGGCTGTGGAAAAAGTACATTTTTAAAGTCCCTAAACAGAATGAATGATCTGGTAGAGGGATGTAAGATTGAAGGAACTGTCTTATTGGGAGACGAGGATATATATGGTGATATGGATGTGAATCATTTGAGAAAACGTGTAGGAATGGTATTTCAGAATCCGAATCCGTTTCCGATGAGCATTTATGACAATATTGCCTATGGTCCGAGAACTCACGGGATTCATTCCAGACAGAAGCTGGATGCTATTGTGGAGAAATCACTTCGTCAGGCTGCGATATGGGACGAATTGAAAGACCGTTTGAAAAAGTCGGCACTTGGCCTGTCCGGTGGGCAGCAGCAGCGTTTATGCATTGCCAGAGCATTAGCAGTGGAGCCGGAGGTTATTCTGATGGATGAGCCGACATCTGCACTGGATCCGATCTCTACCGCACACATTGAGGAGCTGGCATTGGAATTACAGAAAGATTATACCATTATCATGGTAACCCACAATATGCAGCAGGCGACACGTATATCCAGCAAAACAGCATTTTTCCTGCTTGGGGAGATGGTGGAATATAATGACACGGAAAAACTGTTCTCGATGCCACAGGATAAGAGAACAGAGGATTATATTACAGGAAGATTTGGTTGATGCAGCAAGGAGGCAGAAAATGAGGACGCATTTTGATAAGCAGTTAAATAAGTTAAATGATGAATTGATCGAGATGGGCAGCATGATTGAAAAAGCCATAGAACATACCATTAAGGCATTGGTGACACAGGATATCGATCTGGCAAAATATGTCATTGATTCGGATGAACAGATTAATCGTCAGGAAAGAGATATCGAAAATCTGTGCCTGAAGCTTTTACTTCAGCAGCAGCCGGTGGCGAAGGATCTGCGTCAGATCTCTTCTGCGTTGAAAATGATCACAGATATGGAACGTATTGGAGATCATGCAGCAGATATTTCAGAGATCATTGTGACGCTGCTACGCAAAAAGGAACCCTATATCAAGCATCTGGATCATATTCAGAGTATGGCGAAGGAGACATCCGTCATGCTTGTGGGGAGCGTTGATGCATTTGTAAATCGAGATCAGATCCAGGCTGCGGCAGTGATCGAAAAGGATGATGTGGTAGATGGCCTGTTCCATCAGGTACAGGTGGAGCTGGTGGATCTGATCCATCAGGATTCAAATTGTGGAGAACAGGCAACCGACCTGCTCATGATCGCAAAATATTTTGAGAGGATCGGGGATCATGCAACAAATATTTCAGAGTGGGTGATCTTTTCGGTGACAGGTGAACATGTACAGGGAAAGCTCGTGTAGTTACATCGTAAGAGATGTGTAATATGGTCTTTTGGCAGGGAGAAATACATATGAGGAAATGGAGGGGATTATGATGAATACATATCAATGGATGTTGGATCATACGGAATGCAGGGAAAATACGGCAGGAGGAATCTGGCTTTTCTTTCATATAGTAAAGTGGATGGCCGCAGGAATAATTTTTGGGCTGCTGATCTGCCTTGGCACGGGGAGTAAGGATTATCAAAATATAATAGGTGCATCGGGAGCGTTCTTTGCCCTCATCCCGGGGGCCGTAGCCGGAATGTTATCTCTGCTTGGAAAGGCATGATCAGAAATATATAGGAACATAAAAATGTAAAAAATGTCCGATGCCTCAGGTGCCGGACATTTATTAAATTATGAAATGATCGCTAAGGATGAGATTGCCGTGATCGTAAATGCAAAGAATCCTTTGGAAAATATTACCATGGAGCAGTTGGAAGCAATCTATACCGGAAAAACAGTTAAATGGGAAGAAGTTCAGTGAGAAGATTTCTGTTGTGGGTCATATGCGGGGTTCGGCCGGAGGTAAATATCCGGTGAAAATGAAGTAAAATTTTTTACACACATTTTACAAGACCCCCATATAAGATTTACACGGGACTGCTATGATGAAAAAGAAGTAAAAGAATAAGTGAAAAGAAATCACAGACGAAAGAAAATGGAGGAAAACAAATGAATAGTTCTGTTCAGATTGCCTTTGGACTGTTGGGAGGTTTGGCATTATTTCTGTTTGGGATGAATATGATGAGTGAATGTCTGCAGAAGGCCGCAGGAGAGAAAATGAAAGCGATTCTCGCTTTATTGACAAAAAATCCAATACTTGGTGTATTGGCAGGAGCACTGACGACCGCAGTACTGCAGAGCAGCAGTGCTACTACGGTAATGACGATCGGTTTTGTAAGCGCAGGACTTATGAATCTGCCTCAGGCGATCTCTATCATATTGGGAGCCAATATCGGTACTACTATGACAGCCCAGATTATAGCTTTTAAGCTCAGTGATTATATTTATGTGTTAATCTTTGCAGGATTTATTGTTGCATTTATCAGCAAGTCGGAAAAGGTGAAAAACATTGGACAGACTGTATTTGCTTTCGGTGTACTATTTCTGGGAATCGAGACTATGGGAGATGTGATGAAGCCGCTGGCCGGCAGCCCGGTATTTACGGCAATGATTGCTAAGGTGGCTCATATTCCAATCCTGGGAGTAGTTGTAGGAACCTTGATGACACTTGTCGTGCAGAGCAGCTCGGCAACGATTGCTGTCCTGCAGAATTTTGCAGGTCAGGCAGGACCGGATGGGGTGACCAGTATTTTAGGATTGACCGGTGCGATACCGATTCTTCTGGGAGATAATATTGGTACTACCATTACGGCACTTTTGGCCAGCCTCGGACAAACAAAGGATGCAAAGAGAACGGCATTGGCACATTGTATGTTTAATCTGAGTGGAAGCATGATATTTATCTGGTTTATAAAGCCATATGCGTGGCTGATCCGGTATATTTCGCCAAAAGGAGCGGAAATAGATGTCATCTCACGGCAGATTGCAAATGCACATACGGGATTCAATCTGATCATGACTATTTTGTGGATTCCGTTTATCTGGCTTCTTGTAAAGATCGTTGTATTTCTGATCCCGGGAGAGAAGGGAGAAAAGGATATATCGCAGCCGGTATATCTGGATAATAAATTGATCGGTCAGCCGGCTGCTTCACTAAAACTGGTAGCCAAAGAAGTGGTTCGCTGCAGTGGGATTGTTCAGAAAATTTTAAAGGATATATCCGATGTGAATGCATGGGCAGACAAAAAGCAAAAAGAAAGCGTACAGCAGAATATTCAGATCGTACAAAATCTCAATGACAGGATTACAGAATATCTGTCAAATATGTTTGCTGCAGGTGTTCTCACTGAAGATCAGGCAAGTCAGGCAGCCGGTGTCATGTACGTGCTTAGCGATGTACACAGATTGTCAAGTCTGTGTGGAGATATTATGGGAGTTTTTGGAGAAGAGGAGCAAAAAAATAAAAAATCCGTATTATCCAAGGAGGCAGCCAAGGATCTTGGAAAAAGTCTGAAAATGATCAGTAATATGTATGCAGAAGCCCTTTATGTTATGGAGACAGGAGATAAGGATAATGCTGCAAAGATCGTTAAAAAGAGAGACAAGGTACTGGAACTGGATCTGAAGCTTCGCAAGGATCATATGAAACGTGTGAGTGATGGAAAATGTAAAGCTGCTCTTACTTCTTCTTTTAATAAGATCCTTCACAGTATCGACCGAATGGGAAATAGCTGTGTAAACATTGCGGATGCCGTGATGGAATCGGTAGATTTTGCATATTTTAATTGACCAAAATGGTATGGATATGTGGTACAATTGGTAAATAAAAGTTGTAAGAGGACAGGAGCATTACAAAAATAGTGTGCCTGTGGGCAGAGGCAGGTACAGGAAAGGCAGGAACAATATTATGGCTTTGATCTATATTGTAGAGGATGATAAAAATATCAGTGAGATAGAGAGTTTTTCTCTGAAAAATGCCGGTCATCAGACAGTGGAGTTTGCAGATGGAAAATCGTTTGCCAGAGGACTTATAGAGAAGAAACCGGATCTTATTTTGCTGGATATCATGCTGCCGGATGAGGATGGACTTTCGATATTGAAAAAGCTAAGAGATCATCATGAAACGAAAAAGATTCCGGTCATTATGGTTACGGCGAAGTCGACGGAGATTGACAAGGTAAAGGGGTTAGATAATGGGGCGGATGATTATATGACAAAGCCGTTTGGTGTGATGGAGCTTGTTTCCAGAGTGAAAGCATTGCTGCGCCGGACGGGGAATCAGGACACCGAAAAGCTGTTTGAGATTGGCTGTCTGATGATCAATGATGAGAAAAGAAAGGTCTATGTTGACGGAAAGGCTGTTGAGCTGACATACAAAGAATATGAGCTTCTTCGTTATCTGGCACAAAATCAGGAGATTGTTCTGCCGAGAGACAGTATTATGGAACATATATGGCATGCAAACTGTGAGATAGAGTCACGTACATTAGATGTTCATATCAAGACTCTGCGTCATAAATTAGGAGAAGCCGGGAAATATATCAAGACTGTCCGAAATGTTGGATACTGCATGAATAAGGTATAGTATGAAAATGCAGTTATCTGCTTTCTGGTGGAGACAATAGCCAGGGACAGATAAATGACAGAAGGATTCTGATATCAAGGTGGAGAGGAGTTTGATAAATGAAACGCCGGATCAATTTTTTGTGTATGATCTTAACGGTCATAACTATTTTGGAAACTGTGGCATTATCCGCGACAGTATTTTATAGTATCATGACCAGAGAGGTCACAGAAGATTTAAAAAATTCTACCGATGTCATGATCGAGTCTGATGCGTGGAAAATGGTTTCCGATCCGGAGCATGTCAGGATGGGAAAAACACCCAGACACCTGCGCATAACATTGATCAATCAAAAGGGAGATGCAATCTGCGACAGCTATGCCAATATAGAGGGAATGGGCAATCACAAAAACAGACCGGAGATAAAGGATGCCTTTGCAAAGGGAGAGGGAAAATCCGTGAGAAACTCTCAGACATTAGGAAAAAGTGCATTTTATTATGCGGTCCGTCTGGAAAACGGCAATGTGCTGCGAGTGTCAAAGGAAGTCAGCAGTATGACGGGGATTCTGCTGAGTACAGTTCCAAGACTGGCACTTCTTTGTATTCTGCTTTTTGCTGCATGTGTGATCCTGTCACATGCATTGACCAAAAGTATCGTAAGGCCAATTGAGGAACTGGCCCAAAATCTGGATGGACCGGCCGTTTATCATATCTATGATGAGCTGGAGCCATATGTTACGACCATACGGTCACAGCATGAGGATATCATCCGAAATGCCAATATGCGTCAGGAATTTACGGCAAATGTATCTCATGAGCTGAAGACACCATTGACATCTATATCCGGATATTCAGAACTGATAGAAAATGGAATTGCTACGGGAGATGATGTGCAGCGCTTTGCCAGAGAAATCCATAAAAGCTCCAATCGTCTGCTGACATTGATCAATGATATCATACGATTATCCGAACTCGATGTTACTACGGAAGATATCATGGAGGAGATTGATATCAGTGAGCTGGCAGGAAACAGTGTAGAAATGCTGCAAATGTCTGCAGAGAAACATCAGGTGAAACTGTCCTTTACAGGAAAATCCGAGATCGTTCAGGCGAACCGCCAGATGATGGACGAGCTTGTTTATAATCTGTGCGATAATGCCATAAGATATAATAATCCCGGAGGACGTGTAGATGTATCTGTATATCGTGAAGTAAACAGGGTCGTGCTTGAAGTCAAGGATAATGGGATAGGTATCCCGGAGAAGGATCAGGACCGGATTTTTGAAAGATTTTATCGCGTGGATAAGAGCAGATCGAAATCTACGGGAGGTACAGGGCTTGGACTGGCGATCGTAAAACATATTATTGCTCTCCATGATAATGTTCAGCTTGAGCTTCGCAGCAGATTAGGAGACGGGACAACTGTTTATGTATACTTTCAGGAGCCTGGAATGAAGAAAGATCTACAAAAAACAGAAGAAAATGTGTAAAACAGTATATTTTGAAGTGAAGATTTTTCTTGTTTTTTTAAATATGTTGTTTTAACAACGGAAAGGAAGGAACATTTTATATAATATAATATCTGACATGATCAAAATAAAGGTGATTCAATCAGGAGGAATAAACGATGATACGTCAGGTAATAAAAATTGATGAAGAGAAGTGCAATGGATGTGGGTTATGTGTAAATGCCTGCCATGAAGGGGCAATCGGTCTGGTACATGGGAAGGCGCGTTTGATGAGGGACGATTATTGTGACGGGCTGGGAGATTGTCTGCCGTCCTGTCCTACGGGAGCGATATCTTTTGAACAAAGAGAGGCGGCTGACTATGATGAGGCGGCTGTTCTCAGGGCAAAGGCAGAGAAAGCAGCGAAAGAACAAAAGATGCAGGAAAAAGCGATGGCAGGGGGTTGCCCGGGAAGCCGGATGATGCAGTTTGACAGAAGCTTTCTACCGGCACAGGATAAGGATAAAAAGACAGAACAGGCGGTCAGTGAGCTTCGCCAGTGGCCGGTTCAGATCAAGCTTGTACCGGTCAAAGCACCGTATTTTGAAGGGGCAGATCTGCTTGTGGCTGCAGACTGTACGGCATATGCCTATGCTTCCTTTCATCAGGATTTTATAAGGGGCAGAGTGACGCTGGTTGGCTGTCCGAAGCTGGATGATATCGATTACAGTGAGAAATTGACAGAAATATTGAGACAGAATGACATCCGGAATGTGGTAGTTGTACGGATGGAAGTGCCATGCTGTGGCGGTCTGGAAAATGCGGTGAAGACAGCATTACAAAATTGTGGAAAAATGATACCATGGCAGGTGAAGGTTATTGCGACGGATGGAACGATCCTGGCATAAGGCAGGTCACGATAAGGCGTAAGAGATGTGAAAAAGCTTGTAAAGCGGCGGAAGATCGTACTTTCGCCGCTTTTTCGTCGAAAATTGCTGCTGCTTTTGTATTGCAGCTGCTGTCCGGACTATTCTACAATAATGGAAAGGCACAGATAGTCCAGCAGGAGAGGGGAAAGAAAATGGAAGCAATTAAGGTTTTGGTCGTCGATGATAATAAACGGATCATAACGATCCTGAAGGAGGCATTGGAAAGGGAGACAGATATGGAAGTGGTGGGAACTGCTTCCGACGGAGAAGAGGCTCTCCGGAAAATATCAGCGTTACGTCCGGATGTGGTCCTGCTGGATCTGATCATGCCAAAGGTAGATGGTCTTGGCGTGATGGAGCGTATGAAAAAAGGGGCACCGACTATGGCACCGGAATTTGTCGTAGTATCTGCAGTGAGTCAGGAGAGGGTGACAGAGAATGCCTTTCGCCTTGGAGCTGCTTATTATATTCTCAAACCGTTTGATACCAGGGTTGTAGTTTCGCGGGTAAGAGCTGTGGGACAAAATGAAAAAAATGCAGCAGGAGATGAACACAGAGTGATCAATACGGTATTTGAGAATAAATATAAGCGTCTGGCTGATTCTCTGGAATCCGATGTGACGGATATCATCCATGAGATCGGTGTACCTGCTCATATCAAGGGATATCAGTATCTGCGGGATGCGATCATCATGTCTGTGAATGACAATGAGATCCTGGGAGCGATCACCAAGGTACTGTATCCGACGATCGCACGTAATTATAAGACAACATCCAGCCGGGTGGAGAGAGCGATCCGTCATGCCATTGAAGTGGCATGGAGCCGGGGACGCATGGAAACGATAGAAGAGTTGTTTGGTTATACGGTAAATTCGGGAAAGGGTAAACCGACAAATTCAGAATTTATTGCTCTGATCGCTGATAAAATACGTCTTGAGTATAAGCTTCGTGCCTGATCGCGGGCAAAGCGAACTTTTCCTAAAAAACACTTTTCACAAGCTCTGAAATAAGGTATAATTGATATAATATGATGCACAGTCAGGAAGAAAGACAGTGGCATATATTGGAGTTTACAAATTGAATGGAGGGTGTATATGAAAAACATATTATTCGTGGCTTCTGAGTGTGTTCCTTTTGTGAAAACCGGAGGTTTGGCAGATGTTGTGGGGTCTTTGCCGAAATATTTTAACAAGAAAGAATATGACGTGCGTGTCATGATTCCAAAGTATGCATGTATTCCACAGGAGTGGAAAGACAAGATGCAGTACAAGACACATTTTTACATGGATCTGGCATGGAGAAGCCAGTATGTTGGTATTTTAGAAATGGAATATGAGGGAGTTCATTTCTATTTTATTGATAACGAGTTTTATTTTGCAGGTTTTCATCCATATGGCAATATTTATGAGGATATTGAAAAATTTGCATTTTTCTGTAAGGCAGCATTATCTGCGATGCCTTCTTTAGATTTCAGACCGGATATTATCCATTGTCATGACTGGCAGACAGGTCTGATTCCTGTATATATCAAGGACAGCTTCAATGATAATTCTTTTTATCATGGCATTAAGACAATTATGACAATACATAATCTGAAGTTCCAGGGAATCTGGGACAAACAGAAAGTGATCGATATCACCGGATTAAATGAATATTATTTCACCAGTGATAAGCTGGAAGCATATGGGGATGCGAATTACCTCAAGGGAGGTATCGTATATGCAGATATGGTGACTACGGTAAGTGATTCTTATGCGGAGGAGATCAAGATGCCATTTTATGGAGAGCATCTTGATGGTCTGATGCGTGCACGCAGTAATTGCCTGCGAGGTATTGTAAACGGTCTTGATTATAATGAGTACAATCCGGAGACGGATCCGTTTATCTATGCAAATTATAATGCGAAGACATTCCGTAAGGAAAAGATCAAAAACAAGAGAGGCCTTCAGAAAGAATTAGGTCTTGATCAGAATGATAAGGTATTCATGATCGGTATCGTTTCCCGACTGACAGATCAGAAGGGATTTGATCTGATCGATTATGTGATCGAAGAGATCTGTGCCGAGGATACACAGCTTGTAGTGCTTGGAACAGGTGAGGAGCGTTATGAAAATCTGTTCCGTCATTTTGAGTGGAAATATCATGGAAGAGTTTCTGCAAATATTTTCTATTCCAATGAGCGTTCCCATAAAATTTATGCAGCATGTGATGCCTTTTTGATGCCATCTCTGTTTGAACCATGCGGTCTCAGTCAGTTGATGAGTCTCCGCTATGGTACCGTACCGATCGTTCGTGAAACGGGAGGACTGAAGGATACTGTAGAGCCATACAATGAGTATGAGGGAAGGGGAACAGGTTTCTCATTTGCAAATTATAATGCACATGAGATGCTTGCCACGATCCGTTATGCCAAGGATGTATATTATAATCGCAAAAGAGAGTGGAATAAGATCATTGACCGGGGAATGGCAATGGATTTCTCATGGAATCACTCTGCCAAGAAATACGAAGAAATGTATAACGAACTGGTATAGTATCAAATTGATGAAAATTTATTTTACATTGCATTATTGCAGTAAATATCAGGCAAATACAAAATTTGCCCGCAGATAGAAATCGGAGGTCAGGCATTGTGCGTTTAGATAAGTACTTAGCACAGATGTCCAAAGGAACACGGTCTGAGGTGAAGAAGTTCATCAAATCAGGCCGTGTTTTTGTCAATGGCATTCCGGCGGTGAAGCCGGAGCAGAAAGTGACAGAAGAGGACAATGTGGAACTGGATGGAGAGAGGGTATTTTATGAGGAATATGTCTATTACATGTTAAATAAACCGCAGGGAGTGGTTTCTGCAACGAAAGATAACACCTGCAGTACAGTATTGTCCCTGATTCGGGACAGCAGCAAAAAAAATATTTTTCCAGTAGGGAGACTGGATAAGGATACGGAGGGGCTGCTTATTATCACCAATGACGGTGCACTGTCCCATGATCTGCTTGCACCCGGAAAGCATGTATGGAAAACATATTTTGTCCGAGTCAGGGGCATATTAGAGGACGAGGACATTTCCTGCCTGAAAAATGGTCTGGATATTGGAGATGAAAAGCCCACACGGCCTGCAAAAGTCCGATTGTTAAAGCCGGAGGAATTATCATTATTACTGGATGATCCGGGATATCCGGAGGATGGACAATGCTGTCTGGAATTATCAATCTGTGAAGGAAGATTCCATCAGGTAAAGAGAATGCTTGCAGCCGTGGGGCATCCGGTTTTATACTTAAAACGTCTGAGTATGGGAAGTCTGCAGCTTGACAAGAGTCTGGCACCGGGAGAGTATCGCAGGCTTACCGGAGAGGAGATAGATGCGTTAAGAGGGGATGGTGATCTGTATGAAAAAAAATCGGTGTACGAAAAAATGGACATATAAGAAAAAAAGAAGGTGTGTTACAGCATCGGGAAGAAATTATCATGCTGACAAAATAACAGGACCGGGAGATATTCATCGAAAATATTTTACCATCAGTTCTGCACAGGACGGCATGCCTTTGAAAGGGATCATGCTGATTCCGAAAAAGCCGGTTGCGATTCTCCAGCTTGCTCATGGTATGTGTGAGCATAAGGAACGTTATATTCCCTTTATGAGGTATATGGCAGAAAGAGGTTTTCTATGCGTGATCCATGACCATCGGGGACATGGTGCAAGCCGCAGGGAGGCTGCCATATCCGGCACAGATGGGAGTTTCGCTACAAACGGCAAAATACCGCAGGGACTTGGTTATTTCGGTGAGGACGGTGGGAAATTTCTGGTAAGAGATCTACATCAGATCACAAGACTTGTAAAAAACAAGTATCCCGGTCTGCCCTGTTACCTGATGGGACACAGCATGGGATCATTGGCGGTACGCTGCTATCTGAAAAAATATGACCGGGAGCTGGCTGGACTGATCGTATGCGGATGCCCGGGCAAAAATCAAATGGCTCCTCTGGGATCTGTACTGATAAAGTTTCTCCAGAGAGTAAAGGATCCTCACAGCAGAAGTATTCTGGCAGACGGAATCTTTGCCAATATGTTTGACCGTCCATTTCGGGCAGAAAAACTGGTTCATGCCTGGATCTGCTCAGATCATACCGTGGTCGAGAAATATAATAAAGATCCTTTATGCAATTTTACATTTACACTCAATGGATATGAATCCTTGCTGTGGTTGATGAGAAATACTTATGACAATAAAGGGTGGAGCGTGCGAAATCCGCATCTGCCGGTCCTTTTTGTGTCAGGGGAAGAGGATCCCTGTCTGGGAGGCAGAAAGAAAATGCTGCAGGCCGTCAGACATTTACAAAAAAAGGGTTATGATAATATTTCTTTCCGATTGTATCCGGGAATGAGGCACGAGATCCTCAATGAGAGAGGACGTTTCAGAGTATATCAAAATATAGCAGAATTTTTATGGAAGTCTGGTAGACGATATATTAAATCACTCAAACTTCGCACAACAAGAACTATGATATACCCAGACTGTTTCTGATGTTCTGGGGTATTGAATATGATTTTTGGCTTTTAAGGGTCTGAATACCCGGAGCTGTGTCTGGAAATTG
>JALFLW010000100.1 GCA_022774505.1 Lachnospiraceae bacterium | reverse complement strand
TGGCAGGAGATGTATTTGACGGGATACAGTCTCCGGAAGGAGAGCTTGGGTCGATGTATGCCACGATGGCTCCATCGGACTCAGAGAAAACAGAGGAATCAAGTAGACAGGAAAAGTCCGGAAAAGCATCTGTCCAAGATGCAGAAAATGGGAATACGGATAAGAAAACGTCCAAGGATCCGGAAATATCTGCGGGGACAGTGGAAAATAATGGGACAGAGGCTGGCTCCAAAGCGGCTAAAGATGGCAAAAACAGTCAGCATAGAGGAGGCAGCCGTTCAAAGAGTGATGCACTAAATGGGAAATCCTCCACAAGTGTGGGGAAAGGGGAGAAAACAAAGAAACCCGGAAAAGCATCTACGGCTTCTGATCAGAGTTCACAATCGGGAAAGGATAAAAAAACAGATACACAGCCGTCCGGTCAGAATGTACCGGCAGCAGATCCTTCTTCCGGTCAGGAAACAAGTCAGCAGAATACGGCTGACAATAATACAAAAAAGCCGGATGCTGCAGAAAATAACAGCACAGGGACTTCATCTGCTGATCACAGTTCCTCCGGGGGGAAGACAGAGGATGCTGCAGAAAACAGCAGTTCGTCCGGAAGCACTGCGACAGCAAAGCCGGAAGAGGCCAAGATCACATGTACTCTTGAAATACGATGTGACAGTCTGGTGGAGAATAAGAAACAGGCACAGGAGAGTATTTGGAAATATATACCGTCCAATGGAAAAATACTGGATACAGTGTCCGTAAAAGTGGACAAGGGAGCCAGCGTGTATGATGTATTAGAAAAGGCATGTAAAGCAAAAGGGATTGCTTTGGATGCAGATTATACGCCGGCGTATAAAAGCTATTATGTGAGAGGGATCGGTCACATATATGAAAAACAGGCCGGTAGCATGAGTGGATGGATATATAAGGTAAATGGCACCGCACCGAATAAGGGGGCATCCGCTTATAAGGTGTCAGAAGGAGATATGATCAGCTGGAAGTATACCTGTGACGGAAGATCCACATAATATGATGTGGGTTTAAAGAAGAGCAGGCTTTGAAATCAGATCAGACAAATATATTGCAGAACGGCAGACAGAATGGAGAAAAACATGACAGACAGAAAGTCAGAGTATGCCAAGAGGCATCCGATCGTCATAGCACTTTATATAGCGGTATGTGTGATATGGACGATGATCATAAGACATCCGGTTCCATTACTGCTTTCTTTGGCGGCATCCGGAATATATTGTGTAATATTAAACGGTATCCGAAGCTGGTGCCATGAGCTGGCGGCAGGAATTGGAATGCTGTTTTTCGCAGCGGTGATACTTCCGTTATTTTCTCATCGTGGCGTGACCCCTCTTTTTTATATAAATGGAATGGCAGTGACATGGGAATCCGTTTATTACGGCCTGATCATGACAGCGATGCTTATGGCTGTTTTGCAGTGGTGCCGGGTGGCGGGAAGCCTTATAGACAGTGAGAAAATATTATATCTCACGGGAAAGACGCTTCCGTCTATGGGATTGATGCTGATGATGATATTTCGCACGATTCCGCTTTTGAGAGAACGTTACCGGCAGGTACATGAAGCACAGACGGGCCTTGGAATGGCAGGCGGAGACGCTCCTTTAGCCGGCAGGATCAGGAGACTTTTGAGAGAATTATCAGTCATGATCTCCTGGACTTTGGAGGATTCCATAGAAGTGTCCGTTTCCATGGAATCAAGGGGATACCGGACAGGAAAAAGAACCTGGTTTCACTTGTTTCATTTTCAAAGAGAAGATCTATATTGGTGTCTGCTTATTGTGATGACATTTGCAGGAATGTATATCTGTCAGTTCAGAGGGGAGTTTGCTGCATATTATTTTCCTGAGATTTACAGGATTCCTTTGGCCGTTTACCAGAAAGCAGCCCTGATTATGGGAACTATTGGAATGTTGGCTCCGGCAGTCTATGATCTATATTTTTCCGGACGGGAAAGATGTACCATAAATGGTACAGATGGAAAGGAGGCGGTATAGATGGAGCAGACTCCGGTTTTGGCGTGTGAACATATATCTTTTTGTTATCCAAGACAGACAGAAAATGCCATAGAAGATATCAGCTTCGCAATGAATGACGGGGAATTTGTAGTTCTTTGTGGTCAATCAGGATGCGGAAAGACTACTTTACTCCGCCATTTTAAGAAAAACCAGATTCCTTTTGGTACAGGGAGTGGACGGCTTTATTACCGCGGTATGGATCTGGAGCAGATGGATGACAGAAGATGTGCAGCCGGAATTGGCTATGTGGGACAAAATCCGGACACACAGCTTGTCACAGATAAAGTATGGCATGAATTAGCCTTTGGTCTGGAAAATCTGGGAGTGCCGGGACAGCAGATCCGACGAAGGACAGCAGAGATTGCCCAGTATTTTGGAATGGAAGACTGGTTTCATAAACCGGTAGCAGAGCTGTCGGGAGGACAGAAGCAGATATTAAATCTCGCATCCGTCGTAATTATGCAGCCCGGGGTGCTTTTGCTGGATGAACCGACGGCACAGCTAGATCCAATAGGGACAAGACGTTTTCTGGATACACTGGGACGATTAAACAAAGATATGGGAACCGCAGTTTTATTGTCAGAACAGCGTCTGGAGGATGTGGTGCCCATGGCAGACCGCATTCTGATCATGCATCAGGGAAAGCTGATCGGAGATACCCTGCCGAACCGATGTGCCAATGTATTGGCGGATTATGAGATACTGCATGGAGCGAAGCTGCCAATCGCCTCGGCAATGCCGGTGGCGGTGAGGGCATGGCAGGGCTGTCATAAAGCAGGAGAAGAGGAGTCTCCGGTGAGTATCCGGGAGGGACGGAGCTGGCTGTTTACTCATGTACAAAAAATAGGACAGGAATCAACAGACAGACAGCAGGCCGAGAAAGAACAGGGACAGACGGTTTTATCGGCAGAACACATTACGTTTGCTTATGAGAAAGGAAGAAAAGTGCTCACGGATTTTTCGCTGCAGGTTCCGGGAGGAGGGCTGTTTGCCATACTTGGAGGAAATGGTTCAGGTAAGTCTACGGCATTAAAGGTCATGGCAGGAATATATAAGCAGGGGAGGGGAAAGCTGAGAGTGCAGGGAAAAGTCCGTTACCTTGCACAAAATCCCTGCAGTCTTTTTACAGAGCTTACGGTAAAGGAGGAGCTTTTGGTGATGCTGCTGTATGAAAATGCAGCACAAATAGCAGATACTTTGCCGTTTTTGCAGATGAAAGAGAAGAACTCTAAATCCGGAAGCATCGAAAATGAATTAGTAGAAGAAATGCTGGATTATCTTGAACTGGCAAAACAAAAGGATCAAAATCCAATGGACTTAAGTGGTGGCCAGCAGCAGCGGCTTGCCTTAGGAAAAATGCTGCTGACAGGTTCGGATATCCTTTTGCTGGACGAACCAACCAAAGGAATGGATGGTGCTTTTAAGGAAAAATTTGCCGGATGGCTGAGAGATATATGTGATCATGGGAAAACGGTCATACTAGTATCCCATGATATGGATTTTTGTGCAGAATATGCAGATATGTGTGGTCTGCTTTTTGATGGACAGATGATCAGCCGGGGCAGCACAAAGGACTTCTTTCAGGAGAATACATTTTATACAACGCCTGCCAGCCGGATGGCCAGAGGGATTTTAAAGGACTGTTTTCGGACAGAGGATATAATCAGTGCGTTGCAGAAAGCGGGGTGCAGCTGATGCAGGAACCGCAGGAAGAGTACAGATTAAAAAATGATAAGGTCATAAAAAGGGACAGAGCAGCTGCTGTTTCTGGCAGACGCTGTTTTGACTGGGAGGATTATTTAGAGAGAAAACGCATACGTCGTCGCATGAGTGGTCTTTTATTGTTGGCCGGGATGATAGGAATGCTTTTTGTTTCTTCGGTATTACTCCGTGGAAAACATTATATAATAGTAGGATTTGGTGGTGTTCTTTTATTACTTATCCTGTTTTTTGGACAGTATGAAAGGAGAAAACCACAGGCGAGAGAGGTGGTACTTTTATCCACTTTGACAGCATTATGTGTGGTTATGAATGAGATATGTGCCCACACGATACCTTTACATGCAGGAACAACCATGGTGGTGATATGTGGGATCGGTCTTGGACCGGAGGCCGGTTTTATGGTGGGAGCCATGAGCCGGCTGGTGTGTAACTTTTTTGATGGTCAGGGGCCATGGACTCCTTGGCAGATGGCTGCCTGGGGGATGGTCGGATATTTATCCGGCATGGCTTTTAATAAAGTAGAACGCAGAAAGATTGGAGAAAAAGAGTCTCTGGCGAGGCGGCTTTCTTTGGAAAAAGGGAGAAGTTTCCGGGTGATCATGGGACCGGTTCTTTGTATTCTTTTTGCATGGGTGCTTGCATACATTGTTTTTCTGCTGCGTGGCGGCAGTGGGGAGAGCTTCTTTGGCTGGAGGCTTTATCTGTATGGGATCGCAGGAATCGCAGTGGGCTGTCTGCTGCAAAGAAAGAAACTTCCGGTAGATGATATCACAACGACGATATTTACGTTTTTTGTTGTATTTCTACTGTATGGCGGAGTGATGAATTTTGCGGCAATGCTTATGAGCTATTCGGCAGATCCTTCCGGAGCCGGAATCAGTTGGAAGACATTGAAAGCATTATACCTGACAGGAGCACCATATGATGCATCGCATGCCGGTACGGCAGCGTTGTGTATGTTCCTTTTTGGGGACAGTATTTTACAAAAGCTGGAGCGTATACAAGGGAAATTTGGGATTACACTGTAGACAAAGCAACAAAGAATGGAGGATTCAAATGAGTAAGAAATGGATGAGTCGACTGCTTGCAGGGGCACTGGCATTTACAACAGTATTTGGCACAGGCTTTACGGCAAAGGCCGATGACACAAATGCTTCCAAGGACCAGATCACGGTCTATGTGGCAGCAGAGGGACAGGATGAAGAGGGACACAGCGTTGATACGGGGAAGATCGCCCTTGTAGTTGATGAGGAAAGCACTGCCGAAGAGGCAGCAAGAATAGCTTTTAAGTCTCATGATATCGCATATGATTTCGTTGAAAGCAGCTATGGTGCATATGTCAATGGTATTGGTGATATCACGGCACCGGCTGATTACCATAAGGGATACTGGTCCTTTTGTATCAATGGAGGTTATGCAGATTATGGAATCAGTCAGACCGTTTTAAAGGACAATGACAAGATTAGTTTTGTATTTGCATATGGAAGTTATGCTACAGCTACAGGTGCTGCTGTCTATGCAGATGATCCTGCCAAAAATCCGGACAGTGAAAAAGCTGCAAAGCTTCTTACAGAGGCAAAGGCACAACAGGATGTGCTGGCAGACGCTATCTATGATCAGGTATTTGGTGATGGAACCGTTACCGGCATTGAGCAGCCAAATAATCTGTATATAGCATTTTCATTACTGCGTGCAGGATATAAGGCAGATGATTGTTTTAAAAAGATGTATGAAAAGACAGCCGCTCAGTTAAAGGAACTGAAGGACAAGGGAACAGTTACTGTAGGAGAGGAAGAGAAGGATTTTGATACGTTAGTGAAAGGTAATCCGGAATTTGCTTACGCAAAGATCGTCCTGTTTGTAACTGCAATGGGAAAGGATGCCAGAGATATTAATGGTTTCGATCTGATCGAAGCGATGGCAGACAAGAATACTTATAAGAATACAGAAGGACAGGATATGCGTGACTGCACAATGCTTCTGGCATTTGATTCAGCCGATTATCAGCTTCCGACAGGAGATAATTACATTACGAGAGCAGAGCTTGTAGCGAATGTGACAGATCAGGTTGGAAATGCCATTGCCAGAGTTGCTACGGCTGCTTCTATGTATACGGTAGATGATGTGGCAATGCCGTTGCAGGCATTATATCCATATCTTTCCGGAGAGAACAGTGCTGATGTAGTAAAGGCATGCACCAGAGGTGTTCATTTCATGGAAAATCTGCAGAACCGGAAGGGTGCTTATAGTGCATGGGGCAGTGATAATAATGTGTACTCTCTGGCCCAGGTAATGACAGCGATGGGACAGCTTCGTATTAATCCTTGCAGCGAGGCAGATGGAAGTGATTTTATCAAAGAAGGAAATACTGTTTTGGATGCAGCAGCTGCATTTGTAAATACAGATGAGAAGTCTGTAGATGCAGATCTTATGCAGTGGCAGCCGGAGCAGCTGCTTCGTGGATTGAATGCAGTGATCCGCGTAATGACAAATAGTCCTTCTCTGTATGCACTGAAGGAGAAGGATCCTGTATCTAGTAATGAACCGGTTCAGTCACCGTCAGCAGTACCAAGTAATGTTCCATCCGGAAATCCGACAGCAGCACCGACAGCAGTGCCAAGTAATGTTCCATCCGGAAATCCGACAGCAGCACCGTCAGCAGTACCAAGTAATGTTCCGTCCGGAAATCCGACAACAGTACCATCTCAGACCCCGGTACCGTCACAGAAAACAACACCGTCTGCGACCGCAGTTCCAACAAAGAAGCCGTCAAAAACATCAACGAAGAAGACATCTGTAGTGAAGAAAGTAAAGGCAGCAAAGACAAAGGTTTCTGTAAAGAAGGGCAAAAAAGCTGCAATAAAGTGGAACGTTACAACGACCAAGAAAGCTTCTATCGCAAAGAAGATCAAGGTATCTGTGAATAAGAAGAATGTAAAGATCGTAAAGAAGTCTGTAAAGAAAAAGAAAGAAACACAGTATCAGGTAACAGTAACCGTAAAGGGTGTGAAGAAGGGAAAAGCAGTTGTTACCCTGAATGCAGACGGCAAGAAGAGTAAAGTAACAGTCACTGTAAAATAATTTAATAAAACAAATTTACACAATTAATAAATGGGACCTCAGATCATTCCGGGGTCCCATTTGATTTGGGTATATATTACTTATTAACTAAGACTTCCCACACCAATAACAGAAAGCAGTGCATAATATGTCTTATGGCAAGAAGAGAAAGCAGGCATTTTGCCTAGGAAAACAAATTGATCCGTGAGCTGTGACTAAAAAATTGACGCAGATCCGTAAGTGACAAGACAATTTTTTAGTCACAGCTCACGGATTTAAAAGTGCTTGGAAAGGCAAAATGCTTTGCAGGCAACTAGCCATAAGACATATTATGGGTATATATCGGTTTTGGGTGTGGAAGTCTTAGTTATTAATAAAATGGATCAATCTGCTGTCATTGCATCAGCAAGCTTCTCCATTTCCGGCAGATCACTATCCTTCATGACTGATCGGATGGTCACAACCGGTTCCACGATCTCAACATTTTTCATGGTTTCCAAAATTGCTTTCATGGTGCGGGCAGCCGTTGGTGCCCAGGAACCATTTTCAAGGATTCCAACCTTGCGGTTCTGATAAGCTTTGCTTTGAAGATGATGTAAAAAATCCTGCATACAAGGAAATACCCCGGCATCGTAGCTGGCAGCAGCGAGGATCATGCGGTCATAGCGGAAAGCATCTTCAATGACCTCTGCCATATCTTCTCTGGCCAGATCGCTGACAACAACCTTTTCGGCACCCTTTTCGCGAAGCATTTCTGCCAGTTTCTCAGCAGCTTTTCCGGTATTTCCGTGGATAGAGGCATATGCCACAAGGATTCCTTTATCTTCCGGCTGATAGCTGCTCCAGGTATTATAAAGATCCAGATAATAGCCAAGATTTTCTTTGAGGACAGGTCCGTGGAGTGGACAGATGACTGCGATATCCAGTCCGGCAGCTTTTTTCAAAAGTGTCTGAACAGGAGCACCGTATTTACCTACGATATTGAAATAATATCTACGTGCCTCACAGGCCCAGTCTTCTTCATTTTCTGTTTTGCAGAGTGCACCGAATTTTCCAAAGCCGTCTGCAGAGAAAAGAATCTTTTCTTTTGATTCATAGGTAACCATAACCTCCGGCCAGTGAACCATAGGAGCCATAACAAAGGTAAGGGTGTGCTCGCCGAGAGAAAGAGTATCCCCCTCTTTGACGGTGAGGGTGTGTCCCTCTAATGGAATATTAAAAAACTGTGGAAGCATAGCAAATGTCTTGGCATTTCCTACCAGAGTTACATCTGGAAAAAGCTCTACAAGACGTGCGATACTGCCGGAATGATCCGGTTCCAGATGCTGGACAATGAGATAATCAACTTTACGGCCGTTGAGGGCGGCTAAAAGATTTTGTTCCCACTGCTCCATACCTCTTGGGTCTACCGTATCCATAACGGCAATCTTTTCGTCGAGAATGACATAGGAATTATAAGATACTCCCTCAGGAACAACATACTGACTCTCAAAGAGATCAATGGTGGTGTCATCTACACCGATGTACTTTACGGAATCTGAAATAACTACACTCATAGTAAACCTCATTTCTGCGTACTTTTTGTAATTTCTGAAAATAAATATCATTTAATCTGGTACTAATACAGGTAATCCGGTAAGAGTACGCACAATAGCGGATTACGCTGTCATAAAAACCGTTATTATTTTAAAATGGCAGGGATTTTCTGTCAATGGTTTTTTTTGCACAGATGGTGGCAGGGCAGGTATTTTTCGGGATGCTTTCCGGGACAGTTTATGATAAACTATCAGTGGTACAAGATATATTGGTGCACGATAGACAATATATGCTGCAGGAAAACAGCGGAATGGAGGATTAGGATGAGTGAAGAAAAGAGTATGAAAGATTATGAGAGTGATCTGGAGCGTTCCTTTCAGGTGCTGCGGGAGGGGGACATTCTGGAGGTGACTGTGATCGGTATATCAGATACGGAGGTTACGGTGGATCTGAATTATTATACGGAGGGAATTATACCTATTGAGGAATGTAGCGATGATCCTGCCTTTTCGATCAAAAAGGATATCGAGATCGGTGATACGATCAAGGCTATGGTTTTGGATCCGGAGAATGAGAGTGGCAATGTGATCCTATCCAAAAAAGAGGCGAACCGTGTACTTATCTGGGATGAATTAAAGAAAGACATGGAAAATGGCACTGTTTTTTCGGTAAAGATTACAGAGGCGGTTCCGGCAGGCGTTGTGGGATATGTAAAGGATATCCGAGCTTTTATTCCTGCTTCACAGCTTGCAATGACATATGTGGAAGATACAGATGCATATGTAGGGATGACGGTGCAGGCAGTGATCATTACAGTTGACAGAAATATCCGGAAGCTTGTTTTATCTGCTAAGGTGATCCAAAAAGAAAGAGCTCTTGCAGAAAAGAATCAGCACATAGGACGTCTGGCCGCGGGAGACATTGTGGAGGGGCCTGTAACGCGGATGGAATCCTATGGTGTATTTATTGATATGGGTGAGGGATTGACGGGATTATGTCATATTTCCCAGATCACGAATAAATTTATTAAATCCCCAAAAGAAGAACTAAAACCGGGGCAGGTTGTCAGGGCAAAGATTTTAAAGATAGAAGGTGATCGTATTTCGCTCAGTATAAAAGCTCTGCGTGAAGATGAGCCGGATACAGAGGAGGAGACTTATGATATCCCTTCCGAATATGCTGTAGACAGCAAAGAGGCTGAGACAGATTCCAGTCCGTTTGCAAAGCTGCTTCAGGGAATTAAATTATAGAAGTTTTAATGAAATACTTTACAACATTCTCTCCCGGATTGTTATAGAAACCGCTATTATTTTACCTTTACGCTGCAGGTTTCTCTGGTTCCGTCTTCTGTAAAGGTGATTATGGCGGTTCCCTTGCTTCTGGCAGTCAGATTTCCAAGCTGATCTGTCTTGACAATGTTTGGTTTGCTGGATCTGATAAGAGGAGCGTTACCGCTGGAGACTTTGTAATTGAGAGTTTTGGTCTGACCGACCTTCATGGTCAAAGAAGTGGCAGACAATTTGATCACAGGGGAGGAGACTTCGATCTCACAGGTTTTTGTGACACCGTCTGCTTTGGCTGAGATGATGGCAGTTCCATGCCTTAGGGCACAGACCAGACCGTTATCATTTACCGTTGCGACCTTGGAACGGCTCGATTTCCAGACCGGCCGGATGCCGGATGATACATCAGCTTTTAATTGAACCTGCTGACATCGGAAGAGATTGCGGTAAATGTGATTTAAAACGATTGTTGGTTTTTTGACAGTGATCTTGCAGTTTACGGTTGTCTTGTCTGCACTGACAGAGATCACTGCGGTGCCGGGTTTGCATGCAGTGATATTTCCGCTGCTGTCAACGACAGCGACACTCTTTTTGTTACTGGAATAGGTCGGAATGCTGCCATTTGATGTGACTGCATGAAGATGTATGGTTTTTCCGTTTTCCATAGATAGTTTTTTATCGCTGAGTGTGATGACTGTTTTTTTGACAGTGACCCGGCAGGAGCTTTCAGCATTACCTGCTTTTACGGTAATACGGCAGTTTCCCGGCTGCTTTGCAGTGACCCGTCCATATGTGCTTACTGAGGCAATCTTTGAATTAGAGCTTTTAAAAACTGCCTTTTTTCCGTTTGTTGGAACTGCACCCAGATAAAATTCCTGTCCGATAGACAGAACTGCTTTATATTGGGTCAAAACCACCAGAGAGACAGCAGCATGCGCTCTTTGGGCACAGATGGCTGTCGGAAAGCTTCCGAAAAATATTGACAGTGACATGAAAATGGCGAGATGATTTCGCCGGAATGATACATAATGATTATTCATAGAACTCCCTCCTTAAAGGGAGAGATGTTGTAAAGTAGTTGGAAGTATATCAGCCCTTCCGGACAATGTCAATAACAGAAAAGAATTTCGGAAAACTGCATGAATTTTGAGGATCTGAAAGGAAAGAAATTTGTGCATAATGTGATTTTGTGTTATAGTAAACGAGATAGCGATGTAATGCATACATGGGTACTTGTATACATAAAATTGCCGGAAATATTCATACCGGCAGACATATTTGAAATTGGAGGATAATGACATGGCAAAGATCGAGATGAAGACACCGTTAGTTGAGATGGATGGCGATGAGATGACCAGAATTCTCTGGAAGATGATCAAGGATGAATTGCTGCTTCCTTTTATTGATCTGAAGACAGAGTATTATGATCTGGGGCTGGAGTATCGTAATGAGACAAATGATCAGGTAACGATCGATTCAGCAGAGGCAACGAAGAAGTATGGTGTAGCAGTAAAATGTGCAACCATTACCCCGAATGCAGCCCGTATGACGGAATATAATCTGAAAGAGATGTGGAAATCTCCGAATGGTACGATCCGTGCCGCTTTGGACGGAACGGTTTTTCGTGCACCGATTCAGGTGAAGGGAATCGAGCCTTGTGTAAAGAACTGGGAGAAGCCGATCACATTGGCACGTCATGCCTATGGAGATGTTTATAAAAATACAGAGATTAAAGTACCGGGAGCAGGCAAGGCAGAGCTTGTATTTACCGGTGCGGACGGCAAGGAGATCCGTCAGACGATCCAGGAATTTGATGGTCCGGGGATCATTCAGGGAATCCATAATACGGATAAATCTATCACAAGTTTTGCAAAGGCATGCTTTAATTATGCATTGGATACAAAGCAGGATCTGTGGTTTGCTACAAAGGATACAATCTCTAAAATCTATGATCATAATTTTAAAGATATTTTTCAGGATATTTATGATAAGGAATATAAAGAGAAATTTGAGGAAGCAGGAATTGAGTATTTCTATACTTTGATCGACGATGCTGTTGCCCGTGTCATGAAAGCGAAGGGTGGTTTTATCTGGGCATGCAAAAATTATGACGGTGATGTTATGAGTGATATGGTTTCTTCTGCATGTGGTTCATTGGCAATGATGACATCGGTACTGGTATCACCATCCGGAGTATATGAGTATGAAGCAGCTCATGGAACAGTTCAGAGACATTATTACAAGCATCTGAAAGGTGAGGAAACATCTACAAATTCCGTCGCAACGATCTTTGCATGGACAGGGGCACTGCGCAAGCGTGGTGAGATGGATACTATTCCTGAGCTGATGGAATTTGCGGATAAGCTTGAGAAAGCAACACTTTCTACGATTGAGAGCGGAAAGATGACGAAGGATCTGGCACTGATCACCAGTATGAAGGATGTGACTGTATTAAACAGTGAGAATTTTATCAAGGCTGTTCGTGAGTCTCTGGAAGCCCTGCTGTAATAAACAAAGGAAGGGCATGGTGATTATATGATAGAGTTTGAAAAAGAGATCACCGGACTCGTGCCGGATCGGGGATTTACTCATGGAGCTAAGTTTCATGCAGATGATGTATTTTCCACGGCACTTCTTCGTTTACTGAATCCGTCGATCGAGATTACACGCGGATTTGATGTGCCGGAGGATTTTGATGGTATTGTGTATGATATTGGACGGGGAAAGTATGATCATCATCAGCAGGACAAGGAGATCCGCGAGAATGGGATACCCTATGCTGCTTTTGGACTGTTATGGAGAGAATATGGCGGCTGCTTTCTGACGGAGGAGGAAGCGGCGGACTTTGACGAGAAATTTATTCAGCCATTGGATGAATCGGATAATACAGGCTCGGACAATATGCTGTCTGAGCTTATGGAAAAATTTAATCCGGGCTGGGATTCTGACGCATCCTGCGATGAGAGATTCTGGGAGGCAGAGAGATTTGCGGAGCAGATATTGATCCGGTATATCGAGAGTATACAGGGACTGCGCCGGGCATCTGCCGTAGTACAGAAGGCTATGGAAGAAAGCAATGGAGAAGTGCTTATCCTGCCATGCTATGTACCCTGGAAGAGGGAGGTCATCGGCAGCAGTTATAAGTTTGCGGTATATCCGTCGAACCGGGGAGGCTACAGCGTGCAGGGAGTGCCAAAGTCCAGAGAGGATCGTAGTCTGGTATGTGATTTTCCACGGGAATGGTGGGGATGTGATCCGGACGAGCTTCCGGCAGTCAGCGGTGTCGCGACAGCACGTTTCTGTCATGCCACAGGTTTTATGGGAGCTGCTGATACGAAAGAGGATGCGGTGAAAATGGCAGAGATATCAATGAAACAAAGCTGATCAATAAAAAAGGGCAAAACTTTTTGAGGTTTTGCCCTTTTTTAAGTGTATAGGAAAATGCTCGTAGTGTAGAGGGAAGCCAAAGGGCAAAACGCTGGTTTTGCCCTTTTTTATGAACTTACCACAGGATACGGTTTTATGATAATTTTTCAATAGCTGCCACGGCATCATTAAACCAGTCGCCCTGAAGATTTTCTACATCTCCGGCATCACTTGCGGCAGCGATGGCCGGAGTCATAGGGATTCTGCCAAGGACAGGCAGGTCATACTGTTTCGCTACTTCATCGACATGACTTTCTCCGAATATGTGGATCTGTCTTCCGCAGTCCGGACATTCCACATAACTCATGTTTTCAACGATACCGAGGATTGGGACATTCATCATGCGGGCCATGCGTACTGCTTTCCCAACGATCATAGATACAAGTTCCTGTGGGGAGGTAACGATCACGATACCATCTACAGGAAGAGATTGAAATACAGTCAGGGGAACATCTCCGGTTCCCGGAGGCATATCGACGATCATGTAATCAACATCTTTCCAGACAACATCTGTCCAAAACTGTTTGACGGTACCGGCGATTACCGGACCACGCCAGATGACAGGATCATTGGAATCCTCCAGCAGCAGATTGACCGACATAGTCTGGATACCTGTTTTGCTTTCAACCGGGTATATGGCAGTGTCTGTCCCTACGGCATGCTGTGTGATACCGAAAGCTTTCGGTATAGACGGACCGGTGACATCCGCATCCATAATGGCTGTGTGATGCCCTTTACGCTGGAGATTTACAGCCAGCATGGAGGATACCATAGACTTACCTACTCCTCCTTTGCCACTGACAACGCCGATTACTTTATTAATGCGGCTTTCTTTGTTTGGTTTCTCAATCATACTTTGAGGGGAACGGCTGCTGCAATCGGCAGAGCAGCTTCCGCAGTCGTGAGAACAGCTTTCACTCATGATATAATCCTTCCTTTCTATATCCCGGTATTTCCTATGGGAAAATATCGGAAACGTTTATATTGAAAAAATTTCTCTTTTTCCCTGGTGCATAAAGCATAGTATATCAATTAATTCGTAAAATGTCTACTGATGGTTCTAAGGAGAGAGGGCAGGGGCATACAATATATGGAAACGTATGAACAAGCTTTCTGTAATGAAAATGAAAAGGAAGCTTACGATGAAATGGAGGGAAATATGAGTGGATATCAGAGGATGGTTTCTTATATCTATCGATATGATAAAGGGATAAAAGGGAAAAATGCAGGCTATGCAAGGATTGAGCAGAGAGCGGGAAGATGCAGGATTACGATAAGACTTCAGGATATGGTTTCAGTATTGCCGAAGGTGTCCTTTTTTATACAGAATACGCAGGGGAGACTGCTTATACCTGCCGGAACAGTAATGCGCAGCGGGGGAGCACTGACAGCACGTATAGAGACTTCGGCAGAGAGTATTATGAATTCGGAGTATAGTCTGGGACAGATTGACGGACTGTTTCTACAGGGACAGGAGGATATATTTTATGCAACTGTCTGGAAAGATATTGAGATTTCTCCGGAGAATGGTATGGCACAAAATAAAGACCAACAGGATAATTCCGAAAAAGTGGAGAGACAGAGAGAAAAAGACGACAAAAAAGAAAATAAGGTGGAAGAACAGGTAGAACAAATACATGAAAAACAGGAAGAAGTGGGGAACATAGAAGAAAATGACGAAAACATGGAAAGAAAAGATCCGGACAAAACGGATGGTGAAGGGAAGGTGGAGGCAGCCGACTGCATCAAAGAGGATATGATCACGCAGGGGAAGCAGACTCATCGTTTTGGAGAAAGGATATTATCAATGTTTCCGCAAATGTATCCCTTTGAGATAGCGGAGATGGGGGAGTGTGTGAGACTTGATCTGAAAGATATAGGAAATCTTCCGGTAGCTTACTGGTCGCTTGCCGGGAATCCTTTTTTGCTGAAGGGATATTATTGTTATCGGCACCTGATCTTTACGAGGCTGGAAAAGACAAAATATGCAGTGGGCGTGCCGGGGATATTTAGTGAAGAGAATGAAAGGTGGGCAAAGGAATGTAGAATGGAGAGGTTTCAGCCTTTGTCACAGGTGAAAAATCAGCAGGGAGCTTTTGGATATTGGCTGTATCCCGTGTCTGACAGAATGTGATTGCAAAATACAGGATATTTTATATAATGATATTGGGTTAGACGGGTTTTGGTCTGTGCCTCAAAACAAGCGGTCTGAAGAAAGGAATGTTGGATCAGTATGACGGCAGATAAGGATATAAAAGAAAAATATATGAAAGAGGCCCTGCGTCAGGCAAAAAAAGCCGCGGCGGCAGGGGATGTACCCATTGGCTGTGTGATCGTCCGGCATGATAAGATCATAGCGAGAGGATATAACAAGAGAAATAAACAAAAGACGGCACTGGGACATGCGGAGATCGCTGCGATCCGAAAGGCCGGAAAGAAGCTGGATGACTGGCGGCTGGAGGAATGTACGATGTATGTGACTTTGGAACCGTGTCCTATGTGTGCGGGTGCCATCATACAGGCACGGATACCGGAGGTGGTGATCGGTGCCATGAATCCGAAGGCGGGATGTGCAGGCAGTATTATCAATCTTCTCCGGATGGAACGGTTTAATCATCAGGCAGAGATGGAGACTGGGATTTTGGAAGAGCAGTGCCGGCAGATGTTGAAGGATTTTTTTAAGGATCTGCGAAAAAAACAAAAAGAACAGAAAAAGAAGCCGGAGGATCAGATATAAAATATATATTTGGCCCGGCCGCATAAGACAATGTAGCAGAATAAATGATCATGCAAGGTATGTATAAATGTAATGATTCTCCCATTGTCCGTTGATCTGGGCAAAATCATGAAGAAGACCCTCGCGGTGAAAGGTCAGTTTTTCTAAAAGCTGTATAGAGGGCTCGTTGTCCGGCATCACATATGCTTCTATCCGGTGGAAATGGTATTCCCGGCAGACAAGTGGAAGCAGGAAGGACAATGCCTCCAGCATATAGCCGTGGTGCAGATGATCCTTGTCTGTCTTGTAGCCGATCATACAGCTGGAAAAAGCACCGCGGAGAAAATTACTGAAGCAGACAGTACCTATAGGAATATCCGGAAAAGCCTTCTCGTACATCCATAGACGGAGATATCTGGATTTGACAAAGGCATTGTATTCAAAAGAAAGATTTGTCTGCTGGAATTCCAGAGAATAGAATCCGGGATTTTTAGCTGGTTCATATGGTCTGAGAAAATCTTTATTATTCTGGTAGAAATGAAGAACCTCTGCAGCCTTATCCGGATGGCTTACGCTGAGAAGGAGACGATTTGTTTCAAATTTTGTCTGCATAGTGGCAGAATCCTCCTTTGATCATCAATATATGCTGCATTAGTGTATCATGTGTCTTGCAAAATAACAAGGTTTGACACAGGCATCGTGTTTATGATACCCTATCAGTGATTTAAAAACTATATACTAAATACGAATTATTAGGAGGAAAAGGAAATGAATGTTAGCGTTGCAATAGGAATATAACTTGACAAGTCTGCATGGGAGAGGCTATAATGATTGCCTAACATGATTTGTGTCATAAAGTTTCCGTGCTAGCCGGGGAGATAGCGGTGCCCTGTACCTGCAATCCGCTATAGCAGGGGTGATGTTCTGTTTCGGACACATTGATTGTGGAGCTGCCCGATATAAGTGGTGATGACGTTTTGGTCTTGCGCAATGGGAACTCATGAACCGTGTCAGGAGGGGAACCTAGCAGCACTAAGTGAGCCCTCCCGTGTGCCGCGAGGTTGCCGGAGCCGAGCTAACTGTATCGGTAACGTCCGCAATGATGCGTACAACGCAGAATGCACGGTTTTATTATATAAAATTGTTGTTAATAAAAGGGTGAAACATTTGTTTCGCTCTTTTTTTCTTGGACAGATTTTGGTAAAATGATGATAGTGGAAATTGACCGGTTGACAAAGGGGGAGAAGAAGTGAAAGCAGAATTAAAAAAAGGAACGGTAAATCATATCCTCAAGGATACAGACATTTATGCAGAAGGCGATATATTAGATTCTATTGCGATGGTGGTGAAGGGACGTATACGTGTCCATGGAAACGGAATCAATCTGATCGTGGGTTCAGGCTGTTTTCTGGGCGTCCGGGATCTGAACCGTGGAGCACACAGTGTGTCGTATTCCGCACAAACGAATGCGGTAATATATGTTTTTCCATCCAGTGGTTCCATAAGCGACATCAGAAAGATCATGCGGATCAATAAAGATTATGTGGCATTGATGGTATCCGGTATGCACCGCTCTCTGGCAGAGCAGGAAAAAGCCTATGAGGTGCTGCAGAAATCAGCCGGAGAGGTTTATGATCTGATCGTCAGGGTATATCAGGAATGCAGGGATGTATCGAAGGTGACGGGAGCAGCTTTTGCACAGATGACGTCAATTGAAAAGCTGCATCCGTTTGATGAGCCGCAGATGCTTCCGCTGGACAAGATACATTATTATCAGGCATGTGCTAAAGTGCCTATGGATGTGCAAAAGGCATTTTATGGAAGCTCCGATGAGATCTGTGTATATCATGTACGGGAGCAGGCAGGCCTGATGCATCAGCTTCATGACTATAGCAGAGCATTGGCAGAATATCTTGGCATTATGATGAAATATCTGATCAGAGAAAATAGAAATTTATATCAGGCGATGGCGGATTTTGCATTAACGCTTCAGCGGGCAGGGCAGGATGCATCAGCAATAATGGCAGATGTTGATGAAGTGGTCGACCGGATCAATGAGCTGGAAAGCGTATTGATAAAGTATGCGGATGTGGAATGTGACATTGACAGAGAGGCCATGGAAGAGACATATTTTAATCTTTTAAATCCGGCCCACAGCACAGGAAGCAGCCTGGATGCCGTTGGGGATACTTTTGCATTGGTAGAGGATGCGGGGATGGATGTCGAGGAGCTTGTAGATACTCTGGGTTCAATCCTTTCATTTGGGGAGATTGACGGTGAGACAGCAGAACGGTTTGAAGGTCTGGTGGATCAGTTTGAGGCCATGGATGATAAGGAAAGTTCTACAGATGATGCAAGAAATCTTCGCAGAGCCCTTATCAAAGAATATTATCCGATCTATGAAAAGGTCTTTTTCAAGGATTATTATTCGCAGGAAGAGACCCCCGTGGAGGTGGATCTGTTTTTAAGGTATGGCTTTTTAAGCGAACGCCTTCTGAGGCAGGATCTTATAGAGGTACTCCTTTCTCTCGATCACAGTGGAGCAGGAAAGAACGGATGCCATGTGTACGATATGAAGGAATGGCTTGAGGCGATCATGGATGGAAAACGGATGCCGTCCAAGAATGAATTTGATATGGACTATGAGGAGACTCTGAGGGATAAAGTGAAAAATAAAGAGATCACCAAGGTACAGCAGGAAAGCCTGCTGAAGGACCAGAAGCAAAAGCTTCATTTTGAGGTGACAAATATGTTCCGGGTGACACATCGTCTTGTCAGTGGTCAGATCATTAATTTTGTTCCGTTCTTATATACAGAAGGATGTCTGTCCTTGGAGAAAAATTTCCTTTCCAAGGACAAGGTATGTGCTGCATTTAACCGGCTTCGCCAAATTGATTTCTCAGCATTTTACAGAGAAACATTGTTCCAAAAAGAGGTTGAAGGGATCAAAAAAGAATTTATTCAGGAGGAAGTCTGCCCTGATGTGATAGTAATGCCGATCACAGGGTCTAAGGATATTATGTGGCAGGAGCTGAGCGGACGTAAGAGAAATACGCCGGGGCGCATGATCCTTCCTGTATTTTTTGAGGGGAATCTGGATAAAGCCGTTGCGCATCTTACAGGTTCTTTCCGTTGGGAGCTTTGTCGTACCATGCAGGGTGTTTATTGGAATAATATCCAATATAAATCGCTCACAAGTGAATATTCTGACTTTTTGCAGTTTTACCGCAAAAACAGGGAACTGTCTGATGACCGTAAAGAAAAATTGAAACTGCAGATCCAGAAGCATAGAAATAATTCCAGAGAGATCTTTGCATCTGACTATACAAGCTGGGTAATGAATGAATCTCAGGGTGGCATGCTCCTGAGCAAGCCGGTGAGAGAGATCATGGCAACTTATTGTCCGTTTATAAGGGAGCTGCGCGAAGGGCTGGAGGGACAGCCTGTATTTCAAAATGCAATGGCACGTTTTCAGAGGGAACGGGCCAAAAAGCTTAGAGAATATGACTTGAAATTCCGTGTTTGGGAAAAAGACAGGGTGGAGATCCCTCCGGAGGTTGTTGCCACGAAAGAATTTTATGAAATGTAGAGAAGGTCAGATCCATCCTCCGTCCAGAGTGATGATCTGTCCCGTCATGTAATCGGGAGCTTGTGCAATCTGATGGATCAGCATGGCCGCTTCCTCGGGAGTTCCTGCTCTGCCGGCAGGGATTTCATCCATCAGGGAATTATAGTCCTCAGGATTTAGAAATGAATTCATGGATGTATCGATCATCCCACAGGAGATGGCATTAACCTGGATACCACTAGGGGCAAGCTCCTTTGCTAAAGCTTTTGTGAAGGCATTGATCCCCCCTTTGGAAGCAGAATATGCTACTTCCGTAGAGGCACCGGTGCTGCCCCACACGGAGGAAACATTAATGATCTTACCGTGTTTGTTCTGTAGATAATAGGGGATAATGATCCTGCTTGTATAAAAAACAGACGAAAGATTTGTCTGTATCAGATCGTTCCACTCTTCAGGTGTCATATCCTGCAAAAGGCCAATGTAGGAGATACCGGCATTATTTACTAAGATCTCCGGGATGCCAAAGGTCATGACTGCTTTTTGGATAAAGCTTTCTGCGTCCTCGGGATTTCCCATATCACCATAAAATAAAAAGTACTGTCCTCCGGCAGCAGTGATCTTTTGCACAGTGGCTTCCATTTCTATGCTCCGGTGGCGGCAGCAGATGGAAATATTCCAGCCCATAGATGCATATAGCGTTGCGACAGCATGGCCGATCCCCCTGGAGGCACCGGTGATGATTATGTGATGAGTATCCATTTTTTCTGTATTCCTTTCCCATGATTTCAAACTAGATATATACTACAATGAAAGGGACTTTTTATGCAAGGCTTTACACATTTTGGGAAGTTTGCTATAATTTGCTATAATGTTGTTCAAATATGGGAATAATTCTATCGGATAATAAAGAAAGGTACAAAATATGAAGAAAAATGCAGTATTGTTCTTTTTTAAGAGCTTATTAAAATCAATTTTGGTTATAGTATCAATTTTAGCGGTAGGTGGGATCAGCTATAAGGTATCTTATGAATATTTATCAAAGCAGCTTGAGGCCGGCAAGTTAGATGTGCAGGAAAAGGAATTGGAATCAATCCTTGATCAGGCGAAGACAGATGAGATATCCAAGAATCTGATCTATGTAGTAAATGATAAGCAGAAGATCACGCATATGATGCTTGAGATATGCAATACCAAGACGAATAATATGGACTATATCACTATACCGGTGAACGTGGATTATACAATACCACCTAAAATGTATCAGAAGCTATGTGTGGTAGATGAGGAAATTCCACAGATAGTACGTCTTTCAAGCCTGCGCAAATATTTCTCAGATCTGAAAGATGATGAGGCATACGGCTATGCAGAGCTTATCATGGAAAAATTATTAAAGACGGACGTCAGCTATTTCACCGTGATCACGGATGATATTTATAAGCTGCATTATCAGGAACAGAAAATGACAACGAATTATACAAAGGTTTCCAACAATGTTCAGGCATCTCCTTCGGCAGACGGGGCATCAAGTCAGAAGTATACCGCTTCTGTGACGATGAAAACCTCTGTGCTGAGTGATTCCTTTGCGAATCAGTTAAAGGATCTGGGGGGCGACGAGACAAAGATCATGAGTTTCATCAAGGAGCAGTATAAGCAGGATGGAATACAGTCTAATCTGACCGTATATAATAAGATCGGATATGCACCGGCATATGAAAAAATGGATGTAGAGCTGTATCATTACTGGGGAATCCCGGGAAGCTTTAGTGGAAAAAAATTTACGGTAGATACGGCATCTGCACGTAAATTTATAAAAAAACTGGAAAATAATACAGAAGCGTATACACAGCCGCAGAGTGAGGATAAGAGTGTGCCGGTTAAAAAGCAGATCAGTTCAAAGGGCAAAAAAATTGTTATTTTGAATGGAAGCAAGATTTCCGGCTTGGCTGCTACAAAGCAGAAAATGCTTTCAGATGCCGGAATATCAGTAGCGAAGGTGGGAGATTATACAAAGGAAGTATTGACAAGGACCAAGATCATTGTAAAGAAGAAAGGGATGGGGACCGACCTTTTAGAATATTTTAAGGACCCTGAGCTTGTGGTGGGAGAGACGCAGAATAATTGTGACATTGAAATTATCCTTGGCACCGTGGATGCCAATTAGAATGGGAATTAATTATGCAGGCTTCAGTGAAAATAATGGATATAGATGTTGATATGATGAGTAATGATGTCTTTATCCGCAAGATGAATGAATATTTGACCGATGATCATCTGGATGTGATCATGTTTGCTTCGACAAAGATGCTGAATAAAGCAATGGAGGATCAGGAATACCGTGCTTTGTTAGAAAAAGCGGATCTGTTTCTGCCGGGAGAAAAGGCATTGCTTGCTACACATCATGCAGATGCCCTGGAAGCGGGAAATATGGTGGTAAGCTATAGAAGTCTCGGGATGATGTTGGAAAATCTGATAAAAGAGGACAGGACGCTGTATATAATTGCTGACAGTGAAAACTCCGTGGGGAAGCTTCGTCATTACTGCAAGAAAATGCAGCCGGAGCTTCGGGTTGTGGGAGCATATTCCTGTGAAATGGAGATGGAGGATGCGGCTATTGTAAATGAGATCAACAGCCACACTCCGGATATGATACTGCTGAATCTGCCGGTGGGCGTGCAGGAAGACTGGATCATGGAGCATGTATCATTGCTGAATGCAAAGCTTTGTATAGCGATCGGAGGCGTAGCAGAACTGATATTGGCAATGCAGAGAGAAACTCCTGAGTGGATAAGAAAACTGCATTTAGAGGGATTGTACCATCGGATATTCCGTGAGCAGGCCGTCAAAAAAGATTTCCGAACACGAATATTTCGAAAAAAAATTACCAAATATAATAATCAGAATGAGATCAATGAAATACATGATTATACAAAAGATGATGCAAGATAAAGCATCATCTTTTTTCTGGTATATAGAAAAATTCCCGTAACGTAGCGGAAAACCAACGAGAATTGCAAACCAATTTCTGAAAAATGAGGAGTAGTATGAATAATAACAGAGTATGGATCACGGAGTGTGCAAAGGCCGCTGCCGGGACTATTTGTATGGCGGCAGCAGTAAATATGGTCTATGAGCCTTTGGGGATGGTGACGGGTGGTGTGTCGGGAATGTCGATAATCATACGTCAGTTATCAGGGAAGCTGTCAGGGAGCGAGATTCCTGTCTGGGCATCCAATCTGCTGCTGAACATTCCGATATTTTTACTTGCACTGCGGATAAAGGGAAGACATTATATGGCAGTAACCTGTTTTGCTAATTTATGCTTTACCGCAGCACTCTTTTTGATTCCGGTACCTGTATCACCACAGAAGGATCTGGTTCTGGCTGCGATCACCGGCGGGGTATTGACGGGAGCCGGACTTGGGCTGATATTTTCGGGTGGCTATTCTACAGGAGGCACGGATCTTCTCGGAGCGGTTCTTCACCATTTCTTTCCCTATTATCCGGTGGGTCAGATACTTTTTTTGCTCGACAGTACCATTATCGTGGTGGGAGCATGGGTCTTTGGAATACGGACGGCTGTATATGCGGTGGCTGCCGTGTATATCACAACGCATCTGATGGATCGCATTGTTGCAGGGGGAAAGGCGGCAAAACTGGCATATATCATATCAGATAAATGTGATGAGATCGGTGATCAGGTTATGCATCAGCTTGGCCGAGGAGTTACGGCCCTTGAGGGGACAGGAATGTATACGGGAAAGAGACGCCGTGTGCTTCTATGTGTCGTAAACAGGAAACAGATCAATAAAGTGAGTCATATTGCCCGTAATATTGATGAAAAAGCATTCGTTATTATTTCAGATATTCGTGAAGTGCAAGGGGAGGGATTTGTGGAAAAGATACAGACGTGATGCCGTCAAACGGACAAAAATTTGACGAATTGAACGAAAAAAAATAAAAATATACGGTTTGCACAAAACATGAAAAAGTTCTTTGGCTATTTGTGCTATGGTCAATAATGCTAGGATAGTGTAATATAATGCTTGGATAAAGCGTTAAGGGTAAACGCTTAAAAAGGCATATTATTTAAAACATTATAGGAGGAACACACAATGGCTAGTTTATCATTAAAGAATGTTGGTAAGACATATCCTAATGGATTCGTCGCAGTTAAAAATTTTAATCTTGATATCGCAGATAAGGAATTCATCATTTTCGTAGGACCTTCAGGTTGTGGTAAATCTACAACACTTCGTATGATCGCAGGTCTTGAGGAGATTACATCCGGAGAGCTCTGGATCGGTAATACAATGGTAAATGATGTTGAGCCTAAGGATAGAGATATCGCCATGGTATTCCAGAGTTACGCTCTGTATCCACATATGTCAGTATATGACAATATGGCATTTGGTCTTAAGTTGAGAAAGACTCCAAAGGACAAGGTAGATAAGCTTGTTCACGAGGCAGCAAAGATTCTTGATATCGAGCATTTGTTAGATCGTAAGCCAAAGGCTCTTTCCGGTGGTCAGAGACAGCGTGTTGCCATGGGTCGTGCAATCGTTCGTAATCCTAAGGTATTCCTGATGGATGAGCCGCTTTCCAACCTGGATGCAAAGCTTCGTGTACAGATGCGTATAGAGATTTCTAAGCTTCACCAGAGACTTGAGTCTACTATCATCTATGTAACACATGATCAGACAGAGGCTCTTACACTCGGTACTCGTATCGTAGTTATGAAAGATGGTGTTATGCAGCAGGTTGCTACACCTATTGATCTTTATACAAAGCCATGTAACTTATTCGTAGCCGGTTTCATCGGTTCTCCACAGATGAACTTCATCGATTGTAAAGTTATCAGAGATGAAGAGGGCATCAAGCTTGCATTTGGTTCATATGCAGTTAAGATTCCTGAGAGCAAGGCTGAGAAGCTCGTTGAGGGTGGTTACATTGATAAGGAAGTTATCATGGGTATCCGTCCGGAGGATATTAAGGATGAGGAAATCTTCATCAATGCGGGAAGCAGCAATGTACTGGATGCTACCGTAAGAGTATACGAGATGCTCGGTGCCGAAGTATTCCTGTACTTCTCTGTTGAGGGTCATGATCTTACTGTTCGTGTTAATCCTCGTACAACAGCTCGTCCGGGCGATACGATTAAGATCGCTCTTGATACCAGCAAGATTCATATCTT
This sequence comes from Lachnospiraceae bacterium, assembly GCA_022774505.1. Lineage (GTDB taxonomy): Bacteria > Bacillota > Clostridia > Lachnospirales > Lachnospiraceae > Jutongia. The sequence continues at coordinate 16,939 of JALFLW010000100.1, read as the reverse complement.
TGATAAGGATACAGAGACAACAATTACAAACTAGTCTGGTATTACATAATTCTCATAAAGAATTTAACGGAGGGTTGTCCGCAGGGACAGCCCTCTTTACATTTGTGCAAAATGATGATAAAATGTATGCGGTGACTTCTATTCATTGGAAATATTAACGAGTAGAACCCGGAGAAGATATATGTTTGATTAAATTTTGTTAAGTTTAGATAAGACCAGTGTAGGAAACTTGGAGGGGTTGTATGATTTCAAATCAGGTATTACAGACAACGATTGACGGGCTGAAAAATATTACCCGGATTGATATTTGTGTGATGGACACAGAGGGGAAAGCTCTGGCAACAACCATTAATAATGTGGAAGAATATGAAGACGCAGTAATGGGGTTTGTAGATTCGCCGGCAGATAGTCAGGTGCTGCAGGGATATCAGTTTTTTAAGGTGTTTGATGAACATCAGTTGGAATATGTGATTCTGGCAAAGGGTGACAGTGATGATGTTTATATGGTAGGAAAGCTTGCAGCATTTCAGATACAGAATCTGCTGGTTGCTTACAAGGAACGCTACGACAAGGATAATTTTATAAAGAATCTTTTGCTGGATAATCTGCTTTTGGTAGATATTTATAATAGAGCAAAGAAGCTTCATATTGATACATCTGTACGTCGTCTTGTATTTTTGATCGAAACAAAGAATGAAAAGGATACAGGAGCATTAGAAATTGTTAAAGGCTTATCTGCAAGCAAAACAAAGGATTTTATTACACAGGTTGATGAAAAAAATATCATTCTGGTAAAGGAAGTAAAACCGAATGAGACATATGAAGACATGGACAAAACAGCTAAGGTGATCCTTGATATGCTGAATACAGAGGCCATGACTTCCGTTCATGTTTCCTATGGAACAATAGTAAATGAGATCAAAGATGTTTCAAGGTCCTATAAGGAAGCTAAAATGGCTCTGGATGTAGGAAAGATTTTTTATAGCGATAGAAATGTCGTAGCTTACAGCAGTCTTGGAATCGGGCGGCTGATCTATCAGCTCCCGATGCCGTTGTGCAAGATGTTTATCAAAGAGATTTTTGGAGATAAATCTCCGGATGAGTTTGATGAGGAAACGATCGCGACCATAAACAAATTCTTTGAAAACAGTCTGAATGTATCAGAAACATCACGTCAGCTGTATATTCATCGTAATACGCTGGTCTATCGTTTGGATAAACTGCAAAAGAGTACTAATCTGGATCTACGTGTTTTTGAAGATGCGATCACGTTTAAGATCGCACTGATGGTGGTGAAGTATATGAAATATATGGAAACCTTTGAATACTAAAATGCTAATTTGGATAGTGCGTTAAAGCCCCAATTTTGGGGCTTTTATACAATATGACGGCTGACTTTCAGTACGAATGGAAACGAGGAGCAGGAAATGACAGGAATAAAAACATTTGGAAATAGCGACAGCGGTGCAGAGAGAATGATCCGGATGCAGAATGTAAATCTGGTATATCCTACCGGGACAGCTGCATTGAAGGATTGTTCTCTGGAAATTGATAAAGGAGAGTTTGTATTTATAGTTGGAAGCAGTGGCTCCGGCAAATCTACTCTTATAAAAACTCTTTTGGGAGAGCTGGAAGTCAGTTCCGGAAAAATAGAAGTGGCGGGAAAGAATCTGGCAAGCATGACGAGAAAAGAGCTGCCATATTTTCGGAGAAAACTTGGAGTGGTTTTTCAGGAATTTCGCCTTTTGGAAGAAATGAATGTTTTTGAGAATGTTGCTCTTGCTCAGAGGGTTGTAGGAGTATCCAGCAGGGAACGAAGGAGAAAAAATTCTCTGGCCATGCTGGAGATGGTTGGATTGTCCCAAAAACTAAAGGCATATCCAAATGAGTTATCGGGAGGAGAGCAGCAGAGAGTAGCCATTGCCCGGGCAATGGTAAATCGTCCGGCGATCCTGCTCGCAGATGAGCCAACCGGTAATCTGGATCCCGAGAATTCATGGGAAATTATGAACCTGCTAAAAGAGGTACATGAACTGGGGACAACAGTATTAGTAGTAAGCCACAATGAAGATATTGTGAATAAAATGCAAAAGCGTGTAATTACTCTTCATAAGGGACAGATTACCAGCGATGCCAGACAGGGAGGATATTTACAGTGAGTACATTATGGTATGGTCTGAAACAGGGTATAAAAAGTATTATACAAAATAAAATATTTTCGCTTGCAGCAATAGGAACCATCACAGCGTGTCTGTTTTTGCTGGGAGTATTTTATTCATTATTTACGAATTTTGAACATATGGTATATAATGCGGAGAGTACAGTCGGGATCATTGTTTTTTTCGATGAAAATGCCACACAGGCTCAGATCAGCAGTATCGGTCAGCAGATTGAGAACCGTAAAGAGGTCGAGCGGGTGGATTTTGTATCGGCAGATGAGGCTTGGACACGGTTTAAGAATGATATATTAGAAGATCAACAGGATATGATCAATGTGTTTGGAACAGATAATCCTTTGTCGGGATCGGCATCGTATGAAGTATATCTTAAAGATGTGACAAAGCAGTCCGAGGTAGTAGCTTATATCCAGAAGCTGAGCGGAGTGCGTAAGGTGAATAGTGCACAGGATGCAGCGACAGGATTTGGTAGTTTTAATATGCTGGTGGGATATGTCTCCATATCCATTATCGTTTTGTTGATCCTGATATCTGTATTCCTTATTTATTCTGCAGTAGATATGGGTATTAATGTCAGGAAGGATGAGATCGCCATTATGAAACTCATTGGTGCGACTGATCTGTTTGTGCGGCTGCCATTTATTGTAGAAGGGATTGTTATGGGGCTGATCGGTGCAGCGATTCCTCTTTTGATCACCAGAATAATGTATGAAAGAGTTGTCAGCTTTATTATGGATCATTTTTCTGCACTGTCCGGCTGGCTGACTTTTGTCAGTACAGCTCAGGTATTTCATGTATTGATCCCTTTATGTACAGGAATCGGAGTAGGAATCGGAGTTCTGGGAAGTACGATGTCTGTTAGAAAGCATTTGCATGTATAAGAAGTGCGGAAAATGTACAGAATGGAGTGAGTGGAACGTGAGACGAGGAGTGAAGATAGGGATTGGTATCTGGCTGGCAGGTGCTCTTGTTGTGACAGGTGCCGGAATCTGGCAGAGTGATGGCACGACACTGGGTTCTTTGAAATTTGTCCATGCTGCACCGCAGGAAACAACGCAGCCGACGTCAGAACCACAGACTGCCGGAGAGAGCAGTGCATATCAGGGGCAGTTAGATGCCGCAGAACAAAAAAAGGAAGAACTCAAAAAGGAACAGGAAAAAATAGAAAATAAACTGGATAATATACAGGAATTTGTTTCGGATGTGGCAAAATATGTGAGAACGCTCGATATGCAGATGGGCAATCTGCTGGAAAGCATTGATTCCAATAAAGAAGAAATGAAGCAGGTTCAAGAGGAAATCGAGGCGGTTGATCAGGAATATGAAAATGCGAAATCCAAACAGGAAGAACAGTATGAGGGGATGAAAGCACATATCAAGTATATGTATGAAAACTCAGACAGTAATTATCTGGTATATCTGATGAAATCCCGAAGTCTGGCTGATTTTCTGAGTCGTGAGGAATATGTAGAAAAGGTAACAAACTATGATAAAGTGTTACTGACACAATATCAGGGTGTTCTGGATGAGATTGCCGCAGCACAGCAGAGAGCAGAGGAAAAGAAAAAAGAGATTGCGGCAACAAAGACTACCCTTAAATACGAAAAGAAAAAGATGAATCAACTGTCTGAGGAAAAGACGAGACAGATAAAAGTATATCAGGGATTGGTAGATGAGAATAAGGATATGGCTGCGGATTATGCAGCACAGATCGCAGAACAGGAAAAAGAGATTGAAAACCTTCTTAAGGAAAACAGAGAAACGATTACTCAGCAGGAAAGTGAGGGAGATACTGTTCAGGTTGTCCCGACGACAGGAGAATATGCATGGCCGTTACCTGTTTCAGGGCATATCAGCTCAACCTTTGGTCCTCGTCATGCTCCAACAGCAGGGGCGAGTACCTACCATAAGGGTGTGGATATAGCGGTAGATTCAGGAACAAATGTACTTGCCTGCAAAGAGGGAAAAGTGGTGACAGCCACATACTCCTCTTCGGCAGGAAATTTCATATCAATTTATCATGGAGGCGGAATTTATTCTTATTATATGCACTGTTCGCAGTTGAAAACCTCTGTGGGAAAGAGAGTGAAAAAAGGACAGGTTATTGCAAAATCCGGATCTACGGGAATTTCGACAGGACCTCATCTTCATTTTGCGATGTTTAAATCCGGAAACTATGTTAATCCGATGTACTATGTAAAACAGCCATAAAATATACGAAGTGCCTGAAGCAAAAAGCTGCAGGTACTTTTTCGTAGTTTATACAGTTTGTGCAAAGCGGAGGAAAGGAATGGGTATTCCCGCAAAAAATTGCATGACAGATTTTTGTCTGTGTCCTAGGAGTTGTAGGGCTGAGAAAGGAAAGTTAGAATATTATGAAAGACAAGAAATTTTTGAAGGGATTTTTGGCAGGCCTATTGTCCATGATGGCCTGTGTTTTGTTGATATGTGTTGTGCTTGTCGGCACGGGCAGGATGAATCCGGGCAACCTGTTCGCGGATTCGGGAAGTATTGTGAACAACCGGTTAAATGGGAAGATGACGGAGATCCAGCGGTATATTGATAAATACTTTCTGGATGATATTGACGAATCGAAAATGCAGGATTCCATATGCAAGGGAATGGTAGATGGTCTGGGGGACACATATGCTGCCTACTATAATGAAGACGAATATAAGGATATGCAGGAGAAAACATCGGGAAACTATTGCGGTATTGGGGCTTATGTCAGCCAGAGTGCTACAGATGGTGCAATATCTGTAGTACAGCCGATCAAGGATAGTCCGGCTGAAAAAGTCGGCTTAAAGTCTGGAGATGTTATCAGTGAGGTAGATGGAAAATCCATAGAGGGGATGGATCTGACGGCTGTTGTAAGCAAAATGAAGGGAGAAGCAGGAACGAAAGTAAAGATTACGGTAATCCGCAAAAATCATAAAAAGGAATTTACAATCGTCAGAGAAGAGATCCATTCGCAGACAGTAGCGTCCGAAATGCTTGATAATAAAATAGGCTATATTGCGGTAAGTTCTTTTGAGGAGGTCACCAAACAGCAATTTAGAGATGCACTTGAGAAGCTGGAAAATGAGGGAGAGAAATCACTGATCATTGATCTGAGAAATAATGGTGGCGGACTGTTAAGTACAGCGGTAGATATGCTGGACCGTATGCTTCCGGAAGGCGTGGTAGTATATACCAAGGACAAGGAGGGAAATAAAGAGGAATATAGCTCGACGGCCAAGGAGAGCTTTGACAAACCGGTAGTTATCCTGGTTAATGAAAATTCAGCCAGTGCCTCGGAGGTATTTTCGGGTGCCATGCAGGATTATAAGAAAGGGACCCTTGTAGGAACGACTACATTTGGAAAAGGAATCGTCCAGACCGTTTTCAATCTGCAGGATGGTACGGCTTTGAAACTTACTACATCGAAATATTACACGCCAAAGGGAAGAAATATCCATGGTACAGGGTTGAAACCGGATATTTCAGTTGCTTTGGATCAGAAAACTTTTACACAAAAAAAGAGCGGAATTGTCATTGATAATCAGATGAAGGCGGCGGTTGATTATTTACAGAAAAAATGATAGTATAAAAGGGATTATATATTGGGAAGCAGTTAAGAAATTGACAAACTGTTCCGATATAATTTACACAAATTTGTAGGAGGGATAGAAGCATGAACCGAAGAAAAATTGGAAAACGCAGCTTAACATGGTTATTAGTTTTATCCATGATCTTCAGTCTTTTTGGCGGTGAGATCGTACTGCCACAGAAGGCAAAGGCTGCAGGGACAGAGGCAACCATTAATTTTGGAAGCCCGAAGATTTCAGCAGATGGATATTATACATATCCGGATGTAACTGTTTCTTTGCCGGATGCGAGCAAGCGGATACACAATCTGACAGTAACTGTTGACAGTGGATATATCAGAACGACAGAAACCTCTATAGAGGACTGGCAGGGCAATAAAGTACCCGGACAGGGTATCAGCAGTGCAGGTATGAGTGCCGGAAGTGGCATTGAGGATCTGTCTGATGACAGTACAGCAAAATACGAATCAATTACCTTTGAATTTGATGCATATTATAGTGCAAATGAGCAGGCGAGGGCACAGGGTGCATCCGTTTCTGAGGTACAGGCTTTCCTGAGCCAGCTCCGTTTTACAACCAGTAAGACAGCCGGTCAGAAGGTTACGATTACGGCTACGACACTGGGAAATACAGATCTGACAACAAAGGTTGATGGTCAGGACATTACACTTCATTATTACAATGGTCATTTTTATGGATATGTATCAAAGTGGTGTTCATGGCGTCAGGCATATGACGGATCAGCAGCTGCTTCTTTCAAGGGAGTAAAGGGCTATCTGGCAACACTGACTTCCCGTGGTGAGGATCGTTTCTTATATTCGACTTTCCCTGAGAACAATACGACAGTAAAAGCAAAAAAAGGTTGGATCGGCTGTACGAGAGCAACGCTTGATTCTGTTAAAGCAGGGACAGAGGCCGAAGATGTGAAGAGTCATAAGATGAAGTCGGAAAATGATCCGAATTTCGTATGGCGCTGGGTAAGTGGTCCGGAGGCTGGCCAGAATTTTGGACAGCAGACGACAGCGTATGGCTTTGGTGACGGTGACGGTGGTTTTGAAGCTTATGACGGTTTCTTCTCTAACTGGGGAAATGACAGTGATAATCATATTGAGCCAAATGGCGGTTCTGTTTCTGATGAGGGCTTCGGCTATTACGGAAACTATGATTATGGTCGTTGGAATGACTATGCAGCTGATTGGGGACTTTCCGGATATTATGTCGAATTTGGCGGCATGAAGGGCGATGATGAGACTCTCAAGGACAATCTTGGCGATGAGATCATTGTAACCAGCAATAAAACAGAGCCGGATGTTGTAAATCCTGAAGTTACAAATCCGACAGTCACCAAAGATCCGGACAAAAAGAGCCTGACAGGTCAGCCGGTGATCGTAAAGGCTGATGAAGATGCAGATATTGCAGTTGGAACAAAGCTGAAGGCAGATGTATCCGGTGTAGGACCTGCCGGTGCTGCCTATAAATATAAATGGTATGTACAGGATCCGGATTCCGGTGTATGGAAATTACAGAATACATCCGATGATAATCTTGTTTTGACAGAAGATACACTGGATCATAATATCAAGGTGGAATTGGTAGGAACAGGAGAATACGCAGACAGTAAAGTAGAGTCTGATCCGTTTGATGCTACACGTACAAAGCAGCCATTGACAGGAAATCCTGTGATCAAGACAAAGAATGATGATGATAAATTGGAGCCGGGTACTATTCTAGTAGCAGATCTTACAGATCTTACGGCAGATGAGGATTCAGAGATCGGCAATAAGGTTGATTACAGCTGGATCGTTGTTGAGCCGGATGGAACAGAGACAGATACCGGTATCACAGGACCGGATTATGCGATTAAATCTTCAGATCTTGGAAAGAAGATTTATCTGAAAGTAACAGCAAAAAAAGATTCTATTGATTATACCGGAAGCTCTAAGTCAAATACGATCACACTTCCGGCTGCACCGACAGCAACACCGGCACCAAGTGATGCTGCACCGGAGCTGACAGCAATCTCGGGAAGACCGACGATCGTTAATGATGTGACGGATGAAGAAGGAAATCCTAAGAATGAGGTTGGAACAGTATTGAAAGCGGATGTTGAGGGAATCGCACCGGCAGGAGCAAGAGATTCACTCGCATACCAGTGGTATATCAGAGAAAAGAACGGAACACTGACAAAGATTGATGGTGCTACAGGTTCTACACTGACCCTGACAGAAAATGAGCTGGATAAGAATCTGGTAGTTTCAGTGACAGCCAGTGAGGATGCGGGATATTATGGTACCAGCAGATCATTCCCATATACAGCAGCTCAGGAGAAAATTGCAATCTCAGGACCTGTTAAGATCGTAAACGAAACGAAAAATAAAGATACGGTAACGGGTGAGGAATATGAAGTTAAGCATGAGGGCACTGTTCTGACAGCGGACATTACAGGTATTGATCCGGAAGATTCCCATGATTCACTGACATATCAGTGGTATGTAAAGGAAAAAGACGGTACAAGAACTCCGATCCCTGATGCGACAGACCGCAGTTATATCCTGACATCTGATGAGGTTGACAAAGAAATTGAAGTAGAAGTGACAGGAAGCGGAAAGTATAAGGGAACACTGACTTCTAATTCCTATGATACAACACGTACCGATGCAGATGTAAAGATTGATGATTCTGCAGAGGATGGAAAACGTAAGATCATTGTTTCTCCGACGATGAAGGATACCGTCTATGCGATCGCTAAGGTGAGTGATCCAAATAAAACACTCACAGTTGATGATGGAATTATTGTTGAGGACGGAAATGGCAACCTGTTCCAAAGCCCTGATTATAATGAGGACTATAAAGGCTATTATTACGAAACAGTTGAGGGCGGGAAACTTACATTTACCGTTGATAAAAACCAAGAGTATGTGATCATTGCCCGCAGGGATACAAAGCTGGATGTAGTTATCATCAGTCCGGAAATCTCCGGAGAGATCACGGATTATGATGACAAGCAGACACTTGATAACAACGAGGATGATACGATCTCAATCGTTGTGGAGGCAAGTGAGGGTAATCCAAATCCGCAGGATTACAGATATGCGGTTCTTAAAAAAGAAAATGGAAAGTATTATGATATGAAGATCCGGTATGATGCGGATAAGAAGGAATATGTATATGACGATACATTATCAGAGGACAGCAATCTGACAAATGGTGGAGAGGGACGTATCGTATTCTCTAATCTGCCTGCAGATGGTACATATAAGATCGTAGCTATTGCGATCGGAGACAATCTGGGATCTAATGAGATTGATGAGATGTTTAAGGGATTAAAGCCGAGCCAGATTCAGGGTGGTTCTGCAGATATTATTTCGACACCGAAACCAATTCAGCAGAAACCAAGCTCAGATCCAAATGCAAGCAGCCAGCCTGGAAGCAGTTCAGATCCAAATGCAAGCAGTCAGCCTGGAAGTAGTGCGGATCCGAATGCAAGCAGCCAGCCTGGAAGCAGTGCGGTACCAAATGCAAGCAGTCAGCCTGGAAACAGTGCGGTACCAAATGCAAGTGGTCAGCCTGGAAGCAGTTCAGCACCAAATGCAACATCCGGATCTGCAGATAGCAATAAACCGGGTGTAACCAATACGAATGCACCAAACTATAATCTTGTAATTACTGTGCCTGCACAGACATTGACTCCGGATCAGCAGAGCAAGGTTGATAAGTTTGTGAACGAACATGGCAAGGATTCAGCAGGAAATATCATCAAGAAGGTTGATGATAAAACAAAGGATATCGTTGTTTCCGGTAAGCAGGATTGGAATAAGCTGACTCCGGAGGAGCAGGCGGCAGTTAATCAGAAGTTGAAGGATGGCGGATGCCCATATACATATCCGGAGCTGCTGAAACTGGCAAACAAATATAAGATTCCGGGCTTCAAGCTTCATAAGGTAATGAAGAAAAATTCCAAGGCTAAGCTGAAGCTGATGAAGTGTAAGGGAGCAACGATCATTGTCACTACAACCAATAAAAAAGTGGCAACTGTCAATAAGAAGGGTGTCATCAAGGCAAAGAAGAAAGGTAAAGCAACCTTGACGATCACTGCGATCAAGGGTGATCATACAAGCCGTTTGGTTGTAAATATCGAAGTTCGCAAGAAATTTAAAAATGCAACAGAATTGAAGAAGTTTAAGTCAAAACGAATCAAGACTCCGACAATCCTGATCGCAAAGAAGAGAAGATTAAAGAAGTCTACCAAGATTAAGATCTATGGTTTGGAAAAGAATGCAAAAGTAAAATTTAAGTCATTCAATAAGAAAGCCTTGCCGATTAATAAAAAGGGACGTTATACAGCAAAGAAGAAAGGAAAAGCTTTGATGCGTGTAACAGTAAAACAGAATAAGAAAACCTATTATCTGTATCTGTATGTAACAGCTTTTAAGGCAGGTAAGGCAAAGAAAAAATAAGAGTTCTTCAAAAAGAGGAATGTAATCGCAGCAAGCGTCGCCCGAAAGGTGCGGCGCTTGTTTTGATTATATATTAAAAGCAGCGGCTAGAGTCCGCAAGGGAAGCGTCCTCTGTCTGAGGGGTTGGAAGAACAGCCTTACCGTCTGAATTTTGCATCATAAGGATGCTTTTAAGCAAGCTTAAAGCACCTTTTGACACAAAATTCAACCGGGAATAATAACTTTTTTGATAATTCCTATTGACAAAGTATGAAATGGGGTGTAATATATCCCTAGTAATTCGATAGAGATTACAGAGATTGGAGAAAACAAATGACAGAGTATGGATTTAATACAATGCTTTTGCATGGTGTACCACAGGAGGATCCCTATGGAGCTACACATACACCGATTTATCAAAGCAGTGCCTTTCAGCACAAGAGTGCCGAAGATCTGGAGAATATCTTCACAAATAAGGCGATGGGGTTTTCTTATACCCGAATCAATAATCCTACCGTGGAGGCATTTGAAAAGAGGATCACGAAGCTGGAGCATGGCATGGCAAGTGTTGCATGTGCATCTGGGATGGCAGCGTTATTTAATGCATTAGCCAATATCCTGCAGGCAGGTGATGAGGTGGTAGCAGCTGCCGGACTTTATGGTGGTACCGTGGAGCTTTTTGAGGATTTGGAGAGTTTTGGGATCACTACAAAGTATGTGACCGAGAATGAACCGGAGGCATATGAAAAACTGATTACCGACCGGACCAAGGTTATCTTTGCAGAGACGATTGGAAATCCGAAGCTGGATGTGACAGATATTCAGGCAGTGGCAGATGTAGCTCATTCGCATGGATTACCGCTTGTGATCGATAATACAGTAGCAACGCCTTATCTGGTAAAGCCGTTGGATCTGGGTGCAGATGTGGTTGTAAATTCTTCTTCTAAATATATAAATGGAAATAGTGATGCGATCAGTGGTATCCTGACATGGGGTGGAAAGTTTAAATGGGATCTGGAAAGATATCCGGGACTTGTCCCATATAAAAAGTTTGGACCGATGTCCTATGTAGCGAAGCTTCGCAACGGACTTTTTAGAAATACAGGGGCCTGTTTATCACCACAGAATGCATTTTTAAATAATCTGGGACTGGAGACACTGGGACTGCGAATGCAGCGGCAGTGTGAGAATGCCAAGGAACTGGCAGAGTTTCTGAGAGACATGGGAGCCGGACTTACCGTGAATTATCCGGGACTGAAGGAGAGTCCATACTACGAATTAGCAAACAAGCAGCTAAATGGTGGATTTGGTGCGATTATTACAGTAAGAACAGGAAGCCGGGATAAAGCCTTTAAGATCATCAATACATTAAAGCTTCCATACATACTGTCCAATATCGGGGACACAAAGACATTAGTTCTTCATCCGGCATCTACGATCGCGGTTCACCTTTCCAAGGAGGATCAGATACAGTCGGGAGTATATGAAGATCAGATCCGGATCAGTGTTGGTATTGAAGACATTGAAGATCTGAAAAAAGATTTTGAAGCAGCAATTCGTGCTGTTGAATGATAGTCAAAGGAGAAAGCTGTGAATCGCACAGTTTAAATCATAAAGGGCATATGAAAGGATAGGTACAGAATATGGCAGTAGACTACGGAACATTGAAAAAAGGCGGATTTATGAGGCAGAAGCAGAAAAATAATTTTTCTCTTCGTATTGCCGTTGTCGGTGGAACACTGACGGCAGAGAATCTCCAAAAGATTGCTGAGGTAGCACAGGAGCATGGAGAGGGATATGTACACCTTACTTCCAGACAGGGAGTAGAGATTCCGTTTATTAAGCTGGAAGATATCGATATAGTGAAGGAAAAACTTGCCGAAGGCGGCTGTAAACCGGGAGTATGCGGACCAAGAGTCCGGACCGTAACAGCATGTCAGGGAAATGCAGTCTGTCCAAGTGGTAACATTGATACACAGGATATTGCAAAGAAGCTGGATGAACGTTATTTTGGCAGGGAGCTTCCACACAAATTTAAATTTGGTGTAACAGGCTGCCGTAACAACTGTCTTAAAGCAGAGGAGAATGACGTAGGAATCAAGGGAGCTACAAAGGTTGCCTGGAAAGAGGATGCATGTATCAGCTGTGGTCTGTGTGTGAAAGTCTGCCGCGAGGGAGCGTTGAAGCTTGAGGATGGCAAGATTATACTGGATCAGGAGAAATGTAATTACTGCGGCCGCTGCGTGAAGTCCTGTCCGACAGATGCATGGGATGCACAGAGTGCATATCTGGTATCCTGTGGTGGTACTTTTGGAAATACCATTAAGGAAGGTCAGTACATGCTGCCACCTATTACTTCGGAAGAGCAGCTTTTCCGGGTGACAGATGCAGCGATCCAGTTTTTTGGTGATCATGCAAATGCAGGAGAGCGTTTTAAGTTTACCATTGACAGAGTAGGAAGCGACAAATTATACAAGGTTTTGAAGGAGGCATATGATGGCTGAGATAAAGATTGATGATAATGTAGATATTACGGATGTGGTTTGCCCGGTAACATTTGTGAAGGCAAAGGTAGCATTGGAGGAGCTTGAGGATGGAGAAGTGCTCGCCATCAAGATGAATGACGGTGAGCCGGTACAAAATGTGCCGAGAAGCATAAAAGAAGAGGGACATCAGATCCTTAAGTTAGAAGATAATGAGGATGGAACATACACTCTGATCGTCCGCAAGGTGGAAGAAGAGTAAAGAGGAAACAAATCATAGAAAGGCATGGTGATACATATGGCAGCAAGAATTAATGAGCAGCAGTTTGAAGAAAAGGTATTGAAAGCGGATAAGCCGGTTTTGGTGGATTTTTATTCGGATACATGCATTCCATGCAAAAGAATGGCTGGTGTGCTTGGAGAGATTGAGGATGATTATGAGGGGAAGCTGGATGTAGTCAAAGTCAATGTTAATTATGAGCAGGGACTTGCCGGCAAATATGATGTCATGTCAGCACCGACGCTGATCTATTTCATCCATGGAGAACAGCAGTGGAGATTGAGCGGTGTCGTAAAGAGAGAAGAGATCACGAAGCTTGTGACGGATATCTGAAATACAGATTGTGTCCGTAAAATGGGACATGAGAGATGGAAAGATGCATCCGCAGAACAGGATGCAAAAAGTATATAAGATGTATGTGCAAAACAGGACATACAAAAAGTATATAAGATATGTCCGCAAAACAGGACATATCAAAAATAAAAAAGTCAATGTGTCTGCCGTCTAGGACAGATACAGGAAAGGGTAAAGGTTATCATTATGACGATCACAATCGCAGGAAACAAAAAAGAGTATGAAGAGGGCGTAACAGTAGAGCAGCTTATTGAGAAAGAAAATGTAGAAAACCCATTGTACGTCACAGTGACTATCAATGATGATTTCGTAGACAGAGAGAAATTTGGCGAGACCGTACTGAAAGACGGAGATGCCGTTGAATTTCTTTACTTCATGGGAGGAGGAGCAAGATAATGGCTTTTACGAACGAACAGCTTGAGAGATATTCCCGTCACATTATTCTTCAGGAAGTAGGTGTGAAGGGACAGAAGAAGCTGCTGAATGCCAGTGTATTGATCATCGGAGCAGGCGGACTTGGTGCTCCGGCAGCACTTTATCTGGCGGCAGCAGGTGTAGGAACCATCGGTATCGTAGATGCCGATGAGGTGGATCTTTCAAATCTGCAGAGGCAGGTTATTCATACGACCAATGACGTAGGCAAGGCAAAGGTTAAATCTGCAGCTGAGACAATGGAAGCTATCAATCCGGATGTCACTGTGAAGACATATCGTACCTTTGTAGATTCGACAAACATCATGGATCTGATCAAGGATTATGATTTCATTATTGATGGTACGGATAACTTCCCGGCAAAGTTTTTGATCAATGATGCCTGTGTTATGGCTGAAAAACCATTTTCTCATGCCGGTATCATCCGTTTCAAAGGCCAGCTTATGACCTATGTACCGGGAGAGGGACCATGTTATCGTTGTGTATTCAAGAATCCACCGCCAAAGGATGCGGTTCCAACCTGTAAGCAGGCCGGTGTCATCGGTGCTATGGGTGGTGTGATCGGAAGTCTGCAGGCGATGGAAGCTGTCAAATATATTATTGGTAAGGGAGATCTTCTTACAGGAAAGCTTCTGACGTATGATGCATTAAAGATGGAATTTCATACCATTAAGCTTCCAAAAGATGACCATTGTGCGGTATGTGGTGATGAGCCGACGATCACAGAATTGATCGATTATGAACAGGCAGAATGTGACCTTAAGTAAAACTATTCACCGGTATTCTGAATCCGATTGATGCAGTACAAGCTTGCTTGTAAGAGGCAGCAATCAGATTCGGAATAAGCCGGTAAGGCTGTTTTCGCCCTTCAACCTCAGCCGGAGGATGTGCGAAGCACAGACGGGAGCTGCGTAAGCAGTTCGCTGTAGTTTGAACTAGAAAACATCGGCGAATAGAATAAAGAGATGATATAGAAAGCAAGGTGAAAATATGGCGATCACGCTGAAAATGAAAAAGGAAGATTATGAAAAGATCCTGGCACACTGTCAGACAGGACTTCCAAACGAGTCCTGTGGTCTTTTGGCAGGGAATATTGATGGAGAGATCAAGACGATCACGGATGTATATCTTTTGACCAATATAGATGCAAGCAATGAACATTTTTCCATGGATCCCAAGGAACAGCTTGCAGCCGTGAAGGATGCGAGAGCCAAAGGAAAGAAGCTGATCGGCAACTTTCATTCCCATCCGGAATCGCCATCCCGTCCTTCCGAGGAGGATAAACGGCTGGCTTATGATTCCACTATGGAATATCTGATCTTGTCTCTGCAGGAGGCAGACAATCCGGTATTGAAGGCATTTGGTATCGATCCGGAAAAGAATGTTACGATACATGAGATACAGTATATCTGAGCGTAACAGCATTTTGACAAAGATGCACAGATCAGATAAACAGCACTTTATTATGATAAACACGACACAGAAAGGATGGTTCCATGAGTAAAGATATTGAAGTACGCCGGATCAAGACAGACGTGCTGATCATCGGAGGAGGTACAGCAGGCTGTTATGCAGCACTGACTCTGAGCCGGGACACGGAGCTGTCCGTAGTGATCGCAGAGAAGGCACATATTAAGCGCAGCGGCTGCCTGGCGGCAGGCGTCAATGCCATTAATGCCTATATCACGAAAGGACATGTGCCGCAGGATTATGTGGATTATGCCAAAAAGGATGCGGCAGGTATTGTCAGAGAGGATCTGCTGTTGACAGCAGCAGAGCATTTCAATGAAGTGACGGCAGATATGGAACAGCTTGGTCTTGTGATCCTTAAAGATGAGAATGGCGATTATGTTACCAGAGGAAACCGGAATATCAAGATTAACGGAGAAAACTTTAAGCCAATCCTTGCCCAAGCGGTTCAGGCACAGGAAAATGTATCTGTTTTAAACCGTGTGAATATCACAAAGCTTTTGACAAAGGATGAAACTGTCTACGGAGCGGTAGGATTTTCTCTGGAGGATGAGACTGCTTATGTGATCGAAGCAAAGGCTGTGCTGGTAGCAACCGGAGGAGCAGCAGGACTTTATAAGCCAAATAATCCGGGCTTTTCCAGACATAAAATGTGGTATCCGCCGTTTAATACGGGAGCCGGATATGCGATGGGGATTCAGGCAGGGGCCGAGATGACATCCTTTGAGATGCGTTTCATTGCACTGAGATGTAAGGATACGATCGCACCAACCGGTACCATTGCACAGGGTGTCGGAGCAAAGCAGGTCAATTCCAGAGGCTTTATTTATGAAGATAAGTATGGACTCACCACCAGCGAGCGTGTCTATGGTACAGTCAGGGAGAATCAGCTGGGAAATGGTCCGTGTTATTTGAAAACAAGTGGAATTGATAAGGAACAGGAAGAAAATCTCCTAAAGGCTTATCTTAATATGGCACCAAGCCAGACGTTGAAATGGATTGAAACCGGGGAGCTTCCGGGAGAGCAGGATGTAGAGATCGA
This sequence comes from Lachnospiraceae bacterium, assembly GCA_022774505.1. Lineage (GTDB taxonomy): Bacteria > Bacillota > Clostridia > Lachnospirales > Lachnospiraceae > Jutongia. Next base: position 678 of record JALFLW010000100.1, on the reverse strand, counting down.
GGGAACGGAGCCATATATTGTGGGTGGTCATACTGCCAGTGGTTACTGGGTGGATACCAACAGGGAGACGACGATCCATGGTCTTTATGCCGCAGGCGATGTGGCAGGAGGATGTCCGCAGAAATATGTAACCGGAGCATTAGCAGAGGGAGAGCTTGCTGCGAAGGCGATTGAAGCACAGCTTGCCGGAAATGTTAAGGCTTCAGAGGAAGAAGATCTTAAAGGATCAGATCCTGCACCGGAAAAGATAGAGAAGTATCTTGAAAATCTGGCAGGGCAGGAGATTGACGCTTATAAGCATATCCTGAGTGAGCATATATCCTCCTTTACGGCAGAGGAGCTGGAGGAGGCCATGCAGAAGGTGATGGACGAGTACGCCGGCGGCATCCGCACGGCCTACCGCTACAACGCCCGCCAGCTGGCCCTGGCCGGGGAGCGGATCGGGCTGCTGACGGACCTGGCCGGTCAGCTCCGGGCCGAGGATATGGACGACCTGGTCCACATCTTTGAGCTGCGGGAGCGCCTGGTGGTCTGCCAGTCTCTCATCGCCCATCTGCTGGACCGGAAGGAGACCCGTTGGCCCGGCTTCGGGGTGAACACAGATTACCCGGAGAAGGACGAGGCCTGTGAATACTACGTCAATTCCAAGCTGGTGGACGGCAAGATTCAGGTGTTCCA
>JALFLW010000073.1 GCA_022774505.1 Lachnospiraceae bacterium | reverse complement strand
GGAAGTTGTCAACACTTTTTTTCAAGTTTTTTTATTTTTCTACAAACTCTCGTTTTCCAACCGTTCTGTAGAAAAGATTCCCTGCCGGAAATCAAAACTCTTCTGCATCTTCAACTGCTTTTGAGCGTAAAAAAACACAGTCTGATGTAACTCACTGTGTAACGGAGAAGGAGGGATTTGAACCCTCGCGCCGCTATTAACGACCTACTCCCTTTCCAGGGGAGCCCCTTCAGCCTCTTGGGTACTTCTCCAGGCTGATTCAATACACATATCTAAGTATCTGATCACTTTCCGGCTTCATTATAGCCAGAAAAAAATTGCACGGTATCAAAAGTGATTCCGGGCAATAATAACGGAGAGGGTGGGATTCGAACCCACGCGCCCTTGCGGACAAACGGTTTTCAAGACCGCCTCGTTATGACCACTTCGATACCTCTCCACATATTTTGTTGTTGCGTTTTGTCTTTCTCAAACGCTGCTTGACAAGTATAACATCCGATACGACCCTCGTCAAGTCTTTTTTTGATTTTTTTCAAAAAAAATATAAAGAGGACCATAAATATATGATCCTCTCACTGTCAAAGAAGCCCAAAGTGCCGTTTCCTGAATTTTGAGTCCTAGCATATGCTAGGTGGGCAACCGCACATATATTTCTGCCGTCCCTATCATTAAGGGCGTGACATCCATATATAGATATAGGAATCCCTGTTCAAAAGTGTAGGTTCAAAATATCAGGAGTGTCGAACACCCCAGGTGATTTCTTTATATTGATAGTATACTCAATTTCTTTTCAAAATACAACTCTTTCTGTAAATCTTTCTGCAAAGATTTTTTATGATGCAGACAATATTGTCCCGCATTGTTCATGCCAGTGTACAAAGGGCACTTATCAGCATATCGATTTCCTGATATGTATTTGTATCTCCCACACTGATACGCACTGTCCCTGCCCTGCTGCTTCCTATGATCTTATGAATATACGGTGCACAATGATATCCGCTTCTGACCGCAATATCATATTCTCTATCAAGTATTTCCGCTACTTCTGCCGGATCATACCCTGCTACACTTATTGATATGATCCCCGTCATGTATTCCTCTTTTATATTCCTCTGATAACACTTTATATTTCCTAGCGATGCCAATCCGGCTTCTGCATAATGGATGAGTTTCCTTTCATATGATAGCGTCTGCTGTATAGCCGGAAGATTTTCTAATGCTTCTCCCAAGGCCCCAATCGCAGGAACATTCATAGTCCCCACCTCATAGCGTTCGGAGCCGTCAGGTGGCATTTCCAAAGAAAGAGAATTTCTTCCATTTCCCCCGAATATAACCGGAAGCAGATGTCTGTCACAGCATTTCACAAATCCTCCCACCCCCATAGGTCCACCTAATGCTTTATGTCCTGTAAATATCACATAATCAGCCTTTATCTTTTGCAATGAGACCGGAATTACTCCTAGTGCCTGAGAAGCATCTGCCACCACACAGCCTCCATATTTATGCGCCAGCATAGCAAGTTGCTGTACCGGAAGGATATATCCTGTCACATTGCTCACCATTGTAATGCATACAAGATCCGGGGACGCATTTTGAAATGCTTTTTCTGTTGCTGCCAGGTCTATCTGTCCTGATCTGTCGACCGGCAGAAAATCTACCTGCAGCTTATATATCCTTCTCAAATGCTCTACAACTCTCGCTACCGCATTATGTTCATAATAGGATAAATATATTCTCTGTCCCATCTTCCACTCTATCCCCAAAAGCACTCTATTGGCAGCTTCTGTTGCAGATGCTGTGAAATAAATATCCTGTGGCGAATCCCAGTCCAATATACCTGACATTTTTTTGCGTACATTTTCTATAAGCCGGCTGGCATCCCGGCTTTTTCGATACATTCCTCTCCCTGCACTCACAGCCATATCCCGGTTTAGCCGGTCAAGCATACGATATACTTTTTCTTTCTTGGGATAGGACGTCGCTGCATGATCTAAATAAATCATTTTTCCACCACCTCCTGAAACAGCCGAAGAAGCAGATATCCCTGTTCTTCGGCCTCCATTACATCCTTCATTTCATATAGAAGTGATCGGATCTGATTTTTTAATATCCGGTCTCTTCCCCTTTCTTCTCTTTTATATATGGCATATTCCTTTTTTTCAGTGCTGCTTCCCAAGAAAACCGTCAGCTTTTCTCCCTTGACATTCTCATAATTTCCTTCCAGTTCGCGAATTATACTGTCCAGTTCCTTTTCATAGCTTCCAAGCGATTCCTCACGAAAGTAATCAACAGGTATCCCCATCACAGCCCGTGCGAGCTGTTCTATGATATGTTCATCCGATTTCCCGGTGAAACTGCAGAGGTATTCTGCCACAAGTTTCTTTTTTCCTGTCAATGCAGTATGCCCTTTTCCAATATTATGTGCGTTACACCACTGCGATATCATCTCCCCCAATGTGCTGGCATCTATACTTTCCTTTTCAAAAATACGGACTGTTATTTCTATCATATGTGTCCGGAGTTTTGGACAGCACTGCTCCAGCTTTGTCTTAATTGTCTTAATGCCTTCAATACACCTGTCATAATCATCCGAAAATATCTCCGGAAGTTCATGATAGATAAAAGAAAAAGCATTGCGATTCTGTCTTTGACAAAGTCTGCAGAATAATTTAGTTTCGGTTCCCATTTTCCCTTTGTTTCCCATTTTCCATGTATACATCGGCAGCTGCCGATACCAGCCTATGATCCCTGCCGTAATGGCACCTGTCCATTCAAATGACGAAACCGGTTCTCCTCCTTTTGGCAGAAAAATATCTGCTATTTCCAACAAATACCTTTTTTGTCCCGGACGTCCTTTTTCTATATAGACCGAGTATCTCTCCGGCTCTTGTGCTGTATTTTCTATTATTTCCCCACATATCATATATTCTATTGTTCCATCAAGAATCACAGCGTCCTCGCTGCGTTCCCTAAGACATAATGCCAACAATATCGGGATCGTTCCCTTCCTCATACCAAAGGGCGGCTCCTGCAATGTTTTATACAATTTTGCTATTGACTGTTCCTGTCCCACGGATGAGTCCAAAAAGTGTTGAACAACGTCACGCACTTTCCCAAGAGCCGATCCAGCTCCCTCCACCACTTTTTCCCATTGCGGCATGATCGCTTTGTACATCCTGGCATCAATGGAATATTTATTCCTGTATTCAAAGGAGCTTTTCTTCTCCAATAATCCGGTGATCAACCTTTTTCCGGCATTTCTGACAGTAAGCGGCATAGATCCATTTATAAGTTCTTCCATATTTATAACCGGATACTCTCTATATCTTTCGGTGATCTTCTTTTCCAGACACCTGTACAATTTTTGCACAGTTTCACAATTTTCATTGATCCCGGCACATTTTATACGATATTTTTGATTCCTTTTATATAGTATGACCAGATCAACGAAAGAAATCGCAGAAAGTGTCCTGTAAGCATTCTCTATGTGTTCCTCCGCGTCTTCTCCTTCCAGAAATACCACGAAACCATCCGGCATCGGATATTTCTCTTTATACACTTTCTTTTCCGGTTCTTCGCAAAAAGCAGCTATTTTCTCCTGTATCTGCTCACGTGTTCCATACATGCAGTAATAAAACCGCTCTATTCCTTTATGGACATTATAACGATTCGGAAAAATTGTGCAGATCTTTGATTTTTCTGCGATATCACTGATCTCATCATGGGGATTTTTGTCATAATATCCTTCTAATGCATCCTCTGCAACTTTCCCCTGCCCTGTCTGCTCATCTAACATCTCCCACACGGTATCATTGCACATTTCCCGTGGTATCATCCCTTGGGACAGGGTCCTGTGCATATACCACCAGGTACCGGACAATTCCAGATAGGGATCATTTTCATATATGCTCCTGCCGCTTTTTGTAAAATGTGTGCTTGTTCCCGTTTCCACAATTCCTGCTCTCTCTAACCAGTCTGCCAGATTTCTTGCTTCCACCGGACTGACCCCCAGCATATCAGATGCCAAATGGGCAGCACGTGCAAATAATCCCGGCTGCCGGTCCAATTCCTCCATCACCCTGCTGACCCTGCACCCAAAGACTCTGTCACCATAATCTGCTTCTTTCTCTTTCTTCATCCTTTTTTCATCCCTTCACCGAACGATGCACCGTCAATATTTTACGCACATAGCAGCCTCCGCTATAATATGTAATACATTTCCTGCATCTCCTGCATTTCTTCTCATTTATCCTATATATCCCATTTTCCGGACATCTGATCGCCCCGGCCGGACATATCTCTTCGCAGGCATGACATTTGATACACATCTGATACTTTGTGATCTGACAATCAATATAATGACGTGCTCTTTCTCTGCTTTTTGTCCCCATCCTTTCCGGATGTTCCATCACTATTTTTACACGCTTGGAACCGTTTTTTCCCTGAATCCGCAAAATAGGGACCATATCCTGATCCATAACATAAAACTCCCCAAGCCTCTTGTCACCTATTTCTTTATTGATCACCCCAAACGGTTTCCATAATTCACAAAATTCTTCTCCAAACGGTCTGCTCATTTCATAATAAAAAGCTCTGTTTTCTTCCACACAAGGATGAAATTCTATAACAGATCGGCCTGCATATGCCAGACCATTCCCTCCCTGTCTCGCCTTCCATAGTCCTTTTTTTACATACTCTTCAGGATCCTTTTTCCCTGTTTTCCGGGCAAACTCCAGCAGATAATCCTGATATTTTTTGTGATATTCCGGCATATAAACTGCCGTCAATATTTCAGACCAGGTACTATTATTAGGACAGCACCAGCAGCCAGCTCTGGCATATCCCAGCCGATACGCTTTGTTGAAATCAATCCCTGTCGTTAAGATATACAGCCAGATATCTATGTCTTTCCAATGAATGACCGGTGATGCCGTCACCTGTCTGCCAATTTTATTTCTCGAAGATGTCCTCTGATATTTCTGCCTCGCTGCCGATTCAGACCGGCGAAGTCCCTGAAAAGACAATATATCCTCCTCCCCCGGAAAGCACATATCCAGTCTGCGGTTCAGGGCACTTGTCTTAAATACTGTACAGCACCATCGCATAATGCGGCTGGGCGGTCCAAGTATAGAACATAACGAAAAAAATTCCTGTTCCTCATTTTTGGCACAGATAAAAGGAACCTCCGGGTGCTTTCTGCGATACCCGGATATGTAATCATATGTCCACGAAAATTCCAGAGTGGTATCTGCAAATGCATGTAAAATCTCTCCGCCTAATGCACGTTGCACAAGCTCTGCTGTCACCGTGGAATCCTTTCCTCCGCTGAAGGATACATACATATTTCCCACAGCATACTCTTGTGACAACCGGCGTATATACCATATTGCTTCCTTTTCCAGTTCAAAAAAATGCTGCCTGTTTGCCTTTACAAACCGGCACACCATTTCTTCAAAAAAACGAGGATCCATATCTTCAAATGCATATAGCACCTTTGTGCCTGCCGACGTGATCTCCTCCTGTGTCAGCTTCGTGATCTGCAGAGGCAGACGCTCGCCATCTATATAATAATTTCCTCCTCCATTCCACACACTTTTCTCATCATATGCTCCCCTCCTCCTGCCTGTCAGAATTTCAAGCAGCCTCTTTTCTTCAGGAAATACAATACGACAGTCCCTAACAAATGGCTGTGCCTTATTTTTGCACAGACCACATCCGGCTCCATATACAGGTATCCGGCATACGGAGCACCAAAACATTCCTTCTCCTTTTTCCATACCTCTACTCCTGTTTCTGATCAGGATCCTCCCAGAAATCATAGGGATCCTTTTTCAAATAATTACATACCTCTAAAAATTCAGATGCATTTAAAGCCCTCACTGCATTTTCGGATAAAACATCCTCCGCCACTCCCGTCCGGCGGGAAAGATCTTTTATTGAAATGTTCTCCTTCTGAATATAAGCTATGATCTTTCTGGTAATTTCCATACACTTCACTCCTCTCGTTAAACGGGATTTATCAATCTGCTTTATTATAGCCTTGTTTAAATAGAATCGCAACGTATAGTATTCTCTTTTTACAGGAATTTTACGATATACTTCTATTTTGAGTGTCTGTTTCCTTGACAATATCTTTTTTACTTTGTTACTATAAACGTGGGTAAGTTAAAAACTTAAAATGAATGGAGATTTTTATGAAAAATCCAAAGATAGCAGAAATATTAAAAGAATACCGGAAGTTAAACCATCTTTCCGTAAAAGAAGTTGCTGATTATCTACATAGAAATAACGTCGATATCGCAGTGAAATCTATATATGGCTGGGAAAACGGACAGACACAGCCAAGTGCAGGTAATCTTATGCTGCTCTGCCGTCTATATCAGATCCGTGATGTTCTTGCTACCTTTGGCTATGATTCCAATATCAAAGAACAGCCTTCTCTTTCCCGGCAGGATTATTCTCTTGTCACTGCCTATCATTCCCATCCGGAAATGCACGAAGCAGTCAACAAGCTTTTGGATATCAATACACAGGATCCTGCAAAAAAGTAAGCGATTGAAATGTATGATGCAGATAATATCCATAATACTGCTTCATAAATTCAGACAATTCTCTTTCTACATGGTCAGACACCCGAAATGTAAATAATCTTTCCAGTGGAGTTGTCGATATAAATTGTAATGCATAAATTGCATCCGGGCTTAGATAATATCCCTTATCTCTCTGTAATATTCCTGTTTTCTCTGCACAATTACTACACAAAAAACCTCCTCTTGAAAAATAGACTTTTTTCTTTCCTTTCTCTGTTCCACATGCAAGGCAGCAAAATAATTCCAGCCCTTCCCCCTCTATCTGCATGATCCTCATCTCATATATGATCCGGATCAGCACAAGGGAAATCTGCTTTTTTGTCATTGCACTACAGGTCACATATAAAAGCAGCAGTTCATCGGGAGCTTCTACATTTTCCCTGGTAAAATAACGTGCGAGTTCTGCAAAATATGATGCATAACATAATATATCAAAATCATCTGCTATCTCGGAAAAAAATGTTTTGATCTGGGAATTATCCACATTATAGGAGCTTCTTCCTTCATAAAGATAATACGTTCCAAAGGTAAACGGAATCGCACAAGCCGAAAGCCTGCTGTTGATCCTCCTGGCTCCCGGCACAAATGCGGATATCCTCCCACGTTCCTTTGTCAAAAGTTCTATCCTCTTATCATATTCCTTTATCGGTGATGCCGACAAAACCATTCCCGTCACCCGGACCAGCTCCGCTGCCATTTTGTATCCCTGCCTTGTTTTCTAATGTTTTTTTGTTATTTTCCCTGTATACCGCTGCCATGCGATATTCTAAATAATCTTCTATTCGTCCGGAAACCGCAAAGCGATTCCATTGATCCTGTAATTCCATCATTTATTCTCCTTTGCCGGTAAATTAACAGGTTTTCCCTGTCATTACTTAGAATGGCTATTGAGCTGTTATGATATACTGGAATCTTATGGAATCCTATCATCTTCCTTTATACGATGCATGTGCCGGACTTTCCGGACGGAGCAGTTTCCTGTACTTATTTTTCACTGAAGCCGGCATGATAAACTGAAGTCTCGGAGACGTTTTCTTGAACGCTTCATCCCCTACATTTTTCAGTTTCTTTCCCTGAAATACGACTTTCTTCAGTTTGGAATCACCTTTAAATGCAGCATAACGTATCTGCTTTACATATTGTCCAACCGTGACTTTTTCCAGCTTTTTGCATCCCTTCAAGGCTTCATAATCAACCATGGTAACATCATAATATATATCCTGAACACAAATTTTTGAAGGAATCTTTATATTTTTCTTTTTTTTGACGGCACTGGTGCATCCGATCAAATGTGCATATGTAGCTTTGTATTCGTAGATCATTCCTTTTTTGGTGATCCTCTGCTGAATCGGAGCATCCATCACTGACATTGGCGTTTCTTTTTTAACCGTTTTCTTCGCTGCATTTGCCGCTGCAGACGCAGAAGGCAGAGGCGATGCTAAAGAGGACGGTCTGACTGTAGCCGCCGGCCGTACTGTTGTCGTTGCAGCAGGTGCTGCAGTGACCGCTGCCGCTGTCTTTTCCGGATCATCCGGTTGTGCCATCCCAATGACTGCAGCCAGGGATATGGCACCGATACCGGCTATCATGCTTTTTATTTTTTTCATATTTTTCTTCATTTCTCTATTCCTCCTGTCCCTCGGAACGATACCCAAAATTCTTGATCAGAAAGTCGCTGTCCCGCCAGTCTTTCTTCACTTTGACCCACAGTTTCAGATTGACTCTGCAGTCCAGCAGCGCCTCAATATCATGTCTTGCATCCGTTCCTATCTTTTTCAGCATAGATCCCTGCTTACCGATAATGATCCCCTTGTGGGAGTTTCTCTCGCAGACAATAGTCGCATCAATATCGATCAGGGTTCCCCCCGGACGCTCCTTCATTCTGTCAATTGCTACTGCAACTCCATGCGGGATCTCATCATTCAGATTTCTAAGTGCCTTTTCACGGATCAGCTCAGATACGATCTGGCGTTCCGGCTGATCGGTGATCGTATCCTCATCATAATACTGCGGTCCCTTCTCCAGATAATGAAACATAGAGCATAAAAGCTCGTCTGTATTTTCTCCCTTTAGCGCAGAGACCGGTATGATCTCTGCAAAGTCTGCAATGTCCTTATATGCATCAATAAAGGTAAGTATCTGTGCTTTCTCTACGGTATCGATCTTGTTGATCACCAGAAATACCGGTGTCTTTACCTTGCGAAGCTGTTCTGCTATATGACGTTCTCCGGCACCGATAAATGTGGTCGGTTCCACAAGCCAGAGTATCAGATCCACCTCGCGCAGCGTCCTCTCTGCTACGGACACCATATATTCTCCCAGCTTATTCTTTGCCTTGTGTATCCCCGGTGTATCCAAAAAGATGATCTGCCCTCTTTCATCCGTATATACCGTCTGGATCCGGTTTCTCGTTGTCTGTGGTTTATTCGAGGTAATCGCGATCTTTTGCCCGATAAGGCGGTTCATCAGGGTAGATTTCCCTACATTGGGACGACCGATCAATGTCACAAAGCCCGAACGAAACTCTTTATTTTCTGTCATTGTAATCTCCTATCTTTATAATATTGAAAGTGTATCAAAAAGCTCTTTTTCATCCTGTATATGATTTTCATTACCGATCACACAAATACTTCCCTCTCGCGTAATGTCTTCTATCATATCAGCCACTGCACGAATGTCCTCTTTGGAGCATGCAAGCACCTGATCTCTTTCCTGCTGAAGGATTTCTTCAGGAATCTCTGAGAGATATATTCCCATGGAACGCTTTCCCTTGGCAGCCGGCGGTTTCGGTGTATCAAGCCCGCTTATCGTACCGATGATCGTCTTTAAAAGCTCTCTCTCCCCGGTATCAAAGTTTCTAAGATACTCTGCTGCCCCCCGGTAAACTTCCAGTGTGCTGCCCAGTCCCGGATCACGATAAGAGGTAAAGAATCCCTCTCCATTCCGGATCAGCTGGCAGGATACACCATATGCACCTCCTTTGACACGCACTTCATTCCATAAATAACCAAAGTTCAATAAATGACGCACGACATCCAAAACACCTTTCTTAACACCCGTCATATCACTGCATTTTCCCGCAACAGCTACATACTGCACCTCTGCCGGTGTCATGATCCCTTCGTTAAGCGGCTTTAATTCAATTGGATATCTTGTCAGAATATCGTCCGGATCTCCGGCAGTTTCCTGCTGTGCAAATCTTTCCAGCCTATTCAAAAATGACGGAAGCACGTCCTCTAATGCCTCGATCCCTTTTTGATCTGCCGTACAAGAGATCATCATTCCCTGTCTGTTAAATATCTTTTGCATCAATGCCATATAACCGTTTTGAAGCTCATCCGCCTTTTCTTCAAAATGGTCATCCATCTGTGCCAGATACTGATAATAACCATAGCCACCGTACATGTCACTAAGCCAGTCTGTTTCTGACAAATGCGACATAGCTCGTATCATTGCAGCCTGATGTCCGGCTGACATAAGACTCATCTTTTTGCGTGAACGTGCTTCTGCCACGACTTCCCTGAGATGCTTTTTGTCTGCAAAGCTGGTAGTAAACATGATATCTCCCATTAATTCGAGTGCCTCAGACAATTTGCTTCTCAGAACCTTTGTGCTGACCTCAAACCGTACTCTGCAGGAATCCTCCTCTCCATACAGACGATAGAAATTCACATCTGCACCGATTCCTCCCGTATGAAAATTAATTTCGGTATCAAGACTGCTATAGCTGTATCTGCCGGTATCCATATATCCCAAAAGAGTCTTGAGAAAGCTCATCTGTGGCATGTATTCCCTATAATCATCGATATCAAATAAAAAGTCCAGATATACAATATCATTTGTATGAATCTCATGGTGCATCGTCCTGATCCCATGAAGAGAACATTCTTTATTATAGACCGGAGCTATCTTTTTCCCAATATCCTCTCTGGACAGCATCGGAATCTTTTCCAATATTTCCTTTGGTGACGGCTCCTCCTGATATGCTTTCAATGCCTTCGTATCATCAATAAGCTTGCTGATCTCTTTCTCGGACAAGGATGCCTTATATTTCGCCAGACGATCCTTTTCTTTTTGCTCTGCCAATGCCTGAAGCCCCTTCTTTGGCTTCATCTCTACTAATACCGCATGTGTATTTTCTAAAAGATATTTTCGAAGCAATGACTCATAATATCCGGTATTAAGTTGACTTCTTAAAAATTCATAGCACTCTTGGAAACACAATGCATTATATGGCATGTTGTCATCATACAGCCATGTCTTCATCGTATTCAGACCATATACCAGCCCCTTTGGAAACATTCCGTAGTCGGCTTCTCTTTCCTTAAACTCCATTGCATTGATCGCAGCCTCAAGTGCTTTGCTGTCTAGACCATTTTCTACCTGCTGTCGCAGCGTATCCATGATAATATTGTAGAATTTTTCTCTGTCACCTGCCTTTGCATTCTGCGTTGTAATGCAAAAATAGCTCTGTCGCAGAATGTCACAGAAATCTACATCTATATCCGTCCCTATTCCGGCATCAAGAAGCGCCTGTTTCAACGGGGCACCCGGCATTTCTACCAAAATATATGCTAATACCTCAAACGCCTTGCACACTTTGACATCCAGCGTAATGTCCATCGCTGCTGCATAGGAATAATATGTCTTGTCCTCACAGGCTTCATTTTCAGAAACTGCATATTCCGTCTCAAGTTTCTTAATCTCCTTAAATGGTTTTTGTACATCTATGGAAGAATCCAGTGCGATCGCCGGAAAGTCTTTCAGGTAGTGTTGATCCATCCACTCCAGTCTTTCCTCAATATCCATATCTCCATACAGGTAAATATAACTGTTTACCGGATGATAATAGCGGCGGTGGAAATCCAGATACTCCTCATAGGTCAGATCCGGAATATGTGCCGGATCACCACCGGACTCATTGGCATAGGTATTATCCGGAAACAGGCCATTCATTACAAAACGCTCCAGTTTTCCTTCTGCTGATGAAAAAGCTCCTTTCATTTCATTAAAAACGACACCATTATATATCACCTGTTCTCCCGGTGAATTGAGCTCGTAATGCCAGCCCTCCTGCTTAAATATCTCTTCATGTTTATAAATATTCGGATAAAATACCGCATCCATATAAACATGCATTAAATTCTGAAAGTCCTTATCATTGCAGCTCGCCACCGGATAAAGCGTTTTATCCGGATACGTTGTTGCATTCAGATAAGTATTCAAAGAACCTTTGACAAGCTCTACAAACGGATCCTTTGCCGGAAACTCTCTGGATCCGCACAGTACGGTATGTTCAATAATATGAGGTACACCTGTTGCATCCTTTGGCGGTGTACGAAAACCGATTGAAAACACTTTATTGTCATCTTCATTACTTAAAAATAAAACACGTGCTCCACTTTTTTTGTGACGCAGTGCCAAAGCAAAGCTGTCAATCTCAGGAATTGCTGCTGCCTGCTCCAGTATATAACTTTCCGGTATTTTTACTTCGTCTGCACTTTTAATCCTTGATGCCATAAAATCCTCCATTTGTTTCTCTTACTTTTTGATAAAACTTCCTCTTATATAATATACCCAAAAAAGACAAAAAAGTAAATTAAACAATCAAAAATCTGTTTCACAATAAAACGACCGATATCCCTCTCCCCGGGATCCATCGGTCGTTTTGACTATTTATTTCATTTGTTGATCGATCTGCAGTGATCAATAAAGCTTTTCAAATCGTTGATATGCCTCTTCCCATGCTTTCGTATCCTTTGGCAGATACTCCGCTGTCTCAAAGGAAGCTGCAAGAATATCACATTTTTCTTCACGCGTCTTATACGCTCCCAACGCATATAGCTGTTCCATGACATTGCCGACCGCGGTCGCCTCGCTCGCTCCGGTGATTACCGGAATCCCCAGTGCATTTGCCGTAAATTGGTTCAATACCTGATTTTGAGCACCACCGCCTACGATATAAAGCTTTTCTTCCCAGGTAATATACGGTCTCAGGCTTTGGTATACCTGACGATACCGCATGGCAAGACTTTCTAAGACGCAGCGCACCAGTGCACCGTCTGACTCCGGTACCGGCTGTCCCGTCTCGGCACAGTAGGATCTTATCTTCTCCGGATAGTCTCCCGGCTGCATAAAATCATCCGGTCTGATAAAGCTTTGAAGAGGCTTTTGTGCTGCAGCCATCTCATTCATCTGTGCAAAGCTGTAATCTTTGCCCTGCCTCTGAAAACAGCGGCGAAGCTCCTGATTCATCCAAAGACCAATGATATTTACCGTCGGACGATATCCTCCATCCCAAGTCCCCTCGTTCGAGATCTTGTCCCTGATCACCTGTTCCCCGGTCAGCATGGTTTCTGATGAAATCCCCATCAATGACCATGTACCGCTGGAAAGAAAGGTAAATTCTTTTTCTCTCGCCGGCACAGCAGCCACGGCACAAGCCGTATCATGTCCCGATACCGACAGTATATGCAGATTTTCCTGTCCTACTTCCTTAGCGATCTCCGGACGCAGCGGTCCGAGATCCTTTCCGGCATATTCTAACGGTGCCAGCTTTGCCGGATCCAGTCCTGCCTTTTCCATCAGCTCCACAGCCCATTTCTTTTCTTTCATATCAAGCAGCTGTGATGTGGATGCAATAGAATACTCGCTGTGTTTGACACCCGAAAAAAGATATTCTATCAGATTTGGCATAAAAAGTATCTGATCCACTGCTCCCCATTGTTCCGGCATTGCCTCCTTCAGATAGCAGAGTTTATATAGTGTATTATATGCCAGACAGGCAATCCCTGTCTTTTCAAATACATATCTCTCTCCGCTTTTAACAGCACCTAAATCTTCCCTTTCGCTTCCTCCCAACAGGGCAAGCACTTTATTCATATTGTCATCATCAAGTGCCGCATCCCGGTAGCTTCCCGGCATCCCCACAAGATTGCCTTCTGCATCCAACAGACCGCAGTCCACTCCCCAGGTATCAAATCCAACCCCTGCCAACGGCTCCCGGCACAAACGCATGCCTTTCTTCATCTCTTCGTATAGAGAAATGATATTCCAGTAAGCATGACCATTCAATACAGAGAAATTATGAGGAAAACGATGAATCTCCTCTAAAGTGATCTTTTTTCCGTCAAACCTCGCAAGCATTCCCCGTCCGCTGCTTGCTCCCAGGTCAAATGCTAATACATTGATCGTATCCATAATCGCTCCTTTCAACCGGAAATCTCATTGGTTTTCCGCAAATATTGCAGAAATTCATATTCCGGCAATGGTTTTGAGTAGAAATATCCCTGTAGGAAATCTCCCTTTAATCTCTTAAAAATGTCTATATGTTCCTGTGTCTCTATTCCTTCAGAAATAATCCTTTTTCCTTCCGCATGGATCATAGGCACCAATTGATCAAGATATTTGTTTTCACCTCTTCCGTAGGACCACACAAGGCTCTTGTCAATCTTTACATAATCTACAGGCAGACTGACAATACTGCTTATATTGGAATAGCCGGTTCCAAAATCATCTAATGCGATCTTGGCACCCGAAGAACGTAATGTCTCCAGCGTTTCCCGAATCTCTTCTTTGTCCATCAATCCACTCTCGGTAATCTCCAGATGCATCCTTGACATTGGGATACCATATTCACCGGCGATCCGGATCAGATCCTGTGCCAATTCTTCATAACAGCACTGAACCGGTGACAGATTGATATTGATATCATCAATTCCCATCTCAAATATATGGTTCTGCGTTGCAAATATACACGCTTTCCTGTATATCTGCTCTCCCAGTGCAATAATGTCTCTGTTTTCCTCGGCTACGTGAATGAAAAATTCCGGATTGATAAATTTTTTATCCTTATCTTTTAACCGGGACAATACCTCCAATGAAGTTACCCGTCCTTTTTCCAAAGAATAAATCGGCTGAAAATAAATCTCAATACTGTTATCGATCACCGCCTGCTCCACCAGCTCAGCTACCATCTGTTTTTCCTCTGCCGGTCTGACTGCTTCATGGGTAAGCGGAATAAGCACTCCTGCCTTATGATGCCCCTGATGATCCGACCGGGCATATGCGATCCGCTGTAAAAGCTCGTCTGTGGTATCACACCCTTCCGGTATATTTACTACATAAAAGCAGTATTCATGAACGATCTCTTCTCCATCTATCGTCCATATCTTGGGCATCACATCAACCAGCCGCTGGTGCAGCTGCTCTACCTGCACCTGATCCGGCGCGATTATCGCAAAGGTCGAGGCAGCGATATGATAATAATCTCTGTCTCCACACTCACCACGCATCAGCTGCGCCATTGCCGCCTGAATCTCTGACAGCTTGGAATCCTCATACATTTCGGTCATGGCCGTATAATTAATGATCCTCATCACCAGTATGGAACATTCCTCACGATATGCCATCTTTTCACGGACCACTTCTTCAAATCCATGCATTTTGAAAAAACCGGTAACTTCATCCAGATAATAATCCGAATTTTGCAAAAACAAATAGCATCCGAATACAACAATACTATTCACAGCATACACAAGCAATATCTTTGGGAAGAATATATACTGTATGATCTTTGCCGTAATAACCGTAAAAGAGATTGCAAAAACCCAATGCCGTATACGCCTTGATACTGCTTCTCTTTTTTCTATGTAATGCATATAAAAAACAGGAATCAATACATACAACACAGACAAGCCCGTGATCGAATAATACCAATTTCCTTTATGTAATATATTTTGGGCATCTACATAATACAACGCCCCCGTAAAAGGAGTACTTAATATCAACAAAACTCCTGCCGCAAACGGCAGACACCATAGAAGCTTTCTTTTGTGGATCTGATCCAGGCTGTGAAGCAGCTCCAGTGCATACATGGAATATACTACCGAGTAACCAAGAGACAACAGCATAAATATACTGAATACTGTCATTTCAGCAACGGCAGATGATCTGCCCACACACAAAGCACCTGCAGCCATATCAAAAAATGCAGTCAATACTCCTATGACCATCATCCCCAAAAACAGACTGCTCCGGTAAACCCGCAAATGACCCTGTCTGCAGAAGACTAGAGTTGCTGCCAGCATAAATGTGGTCGCCGCAATTTCATAATGTATCTGAATCTCCATTATACCTCCTCCATATACATATGTATCTGCTCTGGCGTTAAAAACTCAGAATAATATTTTCCCTGAAGATATGAAATATCACCCAGTTCCTTTACCTTCTCATAACGCAATTGATTATCTATTCCATCCAGACAGATCTGCCATCCGTTATCCCGGAGCATCTTGATCTGGTATTTAAGCACATCGCTTTCCCCGGAGCAAAATCCCTGCACCATATGTTCACTGACCTTTACAACACTAAACGGCATTTTCATGATTCCCTGCAGATTGCAGACACTGTCACCATAGCGGTCAAGGACCACTGTAATCCCTTCATTTTTAAGCTCTGTAATATATTTTTCCAATCGTTCAAACGGAACACTCATATCTTCTGTCATTTCCAGACAAAGTCTGCTCAGCGGAAATTGATATTTTTTGGAAAGAAAACGATATTCTCTCGCTACTGTTTCCGAACTGATATGAAGAGGACTGACATTTACGATCAGTTTTTTGAAACCTCGTTCAAGTATCCTCTCCTTCATTGCCATTTCCATTGCACTCTCCAGCGTGATACGTCCTAATTCACGGACATACCCAAGCTCTCTTGCAACAGCCCAGATAGCTCCCTCTGCAATCGGTTTTCCATTTTCCCGGAGCATATATATCTTTGCTTCCAACGCATGAGGCCGTGCAGTCTGCATATCATATACCGGGGAAATGCATATCTCACAGTGCTTTTCCTGCATGATTTTTTTCAGCATGCGTCCGATCTGCAGTTCCAGATCAATATTACGCCGTACCTCTCCCTGATATCTGACTAACTGCCTGTCATGAAGCTGCTCTTTCAGCATTTTTTTCATGCTGCTGATCATTTTATAAAATTCTGCCTGATCGTAGGCAGCCTCCTCCAATGTCAGCATATAAAATCCGTAACTGATCGGAATACTTTTATTATTGATCCGCAGTGTTGACGGAAGTGCCTTGGATATGATCTCATAAAGAGCAATACTCTCCTCTTCTCTCTTCTGAAGTACGGCGAAATCTGCCCCATGAATATGAAACGGATTGTGTCTCCCTCCGTATTTTCTCAAGAGACCGCCGATCTCTCCCATAACATCCGTCAATTCATCTTCTTCACAGATACTTAAGATGTTCTGATAATTCTGTATTGTAATAAACAGACAGCTGAATCTCTGACGGTATTTAAATTTTTCCTGTATAACTTTCCTGAAGCCTGCTCTGGAAAACCCTCCGCTGATCCTGTCAGAATACCGGTCGAGATTCTGAAACAACAGATAGCATACAAAAATCATGAAACCCATTTCATAAAAAGCAAGAAGATATGACCTGTCAAGGACTGCAAACTGCAGCACAATACTCACATTATAAAATAAAGCCAGCGCAACTGAAAGAAAACCTCTTTTGATCCACTCCGGCGTCCGTTTCATAAATGCCGTAAAACAAGCCCCTGCCAGATATACATCCATGAGAAGCATAACATAATTGCTCAAAGCTCCTCTGTGATAGACCATCTTATCATCATAATAAAATATAAGATGTGTCCGTGGACTCGTCACGATCAATATGCTCATGATAAGCACCGGCAATACCATCTCCATACAGCGTATTGTTTTTAACCGGAGTCTGTGCCCTGTCAGAGCATGCCAGTACTGAAAATAAAACATGGCGATCCATATCATGGCAATACAGGAAACGGCTGTACTGAAATTTTTTATGAAAAGGTTATGAGGATAAATATATTCCCGAAGCACATGGATAACAATATCAAGCAATGTAAAGATGACTCCGGTCCGCAGTAACTGTGCAAAACAGCGGTTCATATAGAGATCAAGCCAGTTCTTGCGATGATAGCTGACTACAATCAACAGCAGAAAAAACGCTGTAACTATCTCATATGCATATTCACTCCTCATTTGCTCCTCCATTCCGGTTTGCACCCATTAGTCTTCTGCTGCACTATGCTGATACAGATTGAAACAATTCTTTCCTGATCTTTTGGAAAGATATAATGCCTTATCTGCCTTCTGATATATCGTCATGAAGTCTTCTCCGTCCCGTGGTGCCGCAGCCACACCGACACTTGCGGAAACTTGTACACTCTTCTCTCCATGAGTATATTTTTCATTTAATGCTTCACAAATCTGTTTTCCCTTTTGATCCATATATTCTGTGAGATTTTCTTCATCAAAGGCTTCAAATTCAGAAAATGCAGCAAATTCATCACCGCCTACCCTTCCGATCAGTGCCTTCGCCGGAAATACTTCTTTCAATTTTCCCGCCGTTTCCGTGATCACTCTGTCGCCACAGATATGTCCCAGATTATCATTTACAGATTTAAAATTATCCAGATCTATCATAAAATAAATATAATTTCCATTATCCGGCCGACATTCCAACAGATCTTCGATTTTTTTCTCCATAGTCTTTTTATTGAGAATTCCTGTCAGCTGATCGTTTTCAGCCATTTCTGTCAACTCTCTCTCCTGTGTCATCTGTGAATCGACATTTTCCATACGCATAACAAACCTTTTATTCTTTTTGGTCTTCTCATTCTTGACCAAAGTGCCGGTCACCGCATACCAGGCATATGTCTCGTCCAGCCTTTTTAACAGCAGATCCGCCTTAAAAAACTGCTCCCCGCTGTCAAAGAAGTTTCGTATCTCCGCCCGGATGGGAGTAACTTCCTCATTAACCCAGTTATAAATATCATAAACCTCCATTCCCATCATGTCGAGCGTATCAAAGCCTGTAAACTGGTCAATATCACCACTCACTACCAAATGCTGCGGTGAAAATGTATAATCCAGCCATATATTCTCCCCCTGTACCGCTATAAGATCATACCGTTCTTTCTCCTGACAGACTTTTTGAAAACGCAGTCCAAGAAAGAATAATCCGGCACAAAGCAAAATGATACAAAAAATCAGAACCGCCATCGCAATGATCAGATCCGATACCACCGGTCTCCCCTGTGCTCCAATCCCCAATAATCCATTCACCATATGTTATCACAATTTCCTTTCTCGATCATTTTTTGTCAATTGTGCTTTTCCCCATACTTTTCCAATGTCTTTTGATTATATCATTTTTTCGGTAAAAAAGAAAGTACAAAAGGGCAAAACCAACGCTTTGTTCTCCAAGAACTGCTTCGTAATCCCCGTCGGCTTTCCTCTATGTTATGAGTATTTTCCTAACTAAGACTTCCCACACCCAAAACCGATATATACCCATAATATGTCTTATGTGTGATTGTCTGCTTTCTGTTATTGGTGTGGGAAGTCTTAGTTCCTAATACAAAAAAGACAGCCGGCCTCTTTATTCCTCCGACTGTCTCCTATGTGGACATGATCTATTCTTTTGCCAGTCCCTCTACCATCTCATGAACATATTCATAAATATGCGATCCGGCCTCTTCTCCGTACTTTGCAACAATCTTTACGATCGCACTTCCAACAATCGCACCATCCGCGATCGAACTGTATGTATGCACCTGCTGGGCTGTATTGATACCAAATCCGACTGCCGTAGGAACATCTGTTACTTCTTTGATCAGACCCACGATTTTTCCTACATCTGTCGTTATCTCACTGCGCACACCGGTCACTCCCATAGAAGAAACAACGTATATAAAGCCTGTCGCCTCTTTTGCAATCATCTGAATCCTGTCATCAGAGGTTGGTGCAATAAGAGAAATTATATCTACATTATGTGCCGATGCTATATCTGCCAGTTCTCCCTTTTCTTCAAATGGCATATCCGGAATGATCACACCGTCAATGCCAACCTCCTGACATTTTGCACAAAACTTCTCATATCCGTATTTGAATAAAGTATTGAGATATGCAAGAAATACAAGAGGGATCTGTGTCTTTTTCCTAAGCCTTGCCACCATATCAAACAGCTTATCCGTGGTACATCCTGCCTTTAAGGCACGTATATTCGCTTCCTGTATCACCGGTCCCTCTGCGATTGGATCGGAAAATGGTATGCCAAGCTCCACCAGTCCTGCTCCTGCCTTTTCCATCTGCAGCACAAATTCTTCCGTCTTATCAAGATTCGGATCGCCTGCTGTTACAAATCCGATAAATGCTTTTTTGCCATCAAATGCGTTATGTATCCTAGTCATGTAAATCAACCCCCCTGTATCTGGCAATCGCTGCCACGTCTTTGTCTCCGCGTCCTGACAGACAGCAGATGATGATCTGATCCTTTCTCATAGTCGGAGCCAGCTTCATAACATGTGCAACGGCATGTGAACTTTCTATAGCAGCTATAATTCCTTCCTCTTTTGCAATATATTCAAATGCCTGTACCGCTTCTTCATCTGTCACCGGCACATACTGAGCCCTTCCAATATCTTTCAGGTAGGCATGCTCCGGACCGACACCCGGATAATCAAGTCCGGCTGAAATTGAATATACCGGTGCGATCTGTCCATATTCATCCTGACAAAAATATGATTTCATGCCATGAAAAACACCTTCCGTCCCGGTTGCCATGGTAGCTGCCGTTCTATCTGTATCCACACCGAGTCCGGCCGCTTCACATCCGATCAATTTTACATCCTCATCCTTGATGAATTCATAAAACATTCCCATGGCATTGCTTCCTCCGCCTACACATGCCATAACGACATCAGGAAGTCTGCCCTCTTTTTCCAGGATCTGTGCTCTCGCTTCCCGGCTGATAACACTCTGAAAATCCCTGACGATCATTGGGAACGGATGAGGTCCCATAACAGATCCCAGCACATAAAGAGTATCCTCTACCCGGCTGGTCCATTCACGCATACATTCATTTACGGCATCCTTTAATGTCATGGTTCCGCTCTCAACTGCATGCACCTTAGCTCCCAGAAGCTCCATCCTATATACATTTAGTGCCTGACGAATGGTGTCTTCCTTTCCCATGTATATCTCACATTCCAGACCGAGAAGTGCTGCCACTGTAGCTGTCGCCACACCATGCTGCCCCGCACCTGTCTCCGCAATGATCCTTGTCTTTCCCATTTTCTTGGCAAGAAGTGCCTGTCCCAAGACATTATTGATCTTATGTGAACCGGTATGATTAAGATCTTCTCTTTTGAAATAGATTTTGGCTCCTCCCAGATCTTTCGTCATCTTCTCTGCATAGTACAAAAGAGAAGGACGTCCTGCATACTCTTTTAACAGCGTGTTTAATTCCTGATTAAATTCCTCATCCTGTTTATAAAATTCATAGGCTTCTTCCAGCTTCTTGATCTCATTCATCAATGTTTCCGGAATATACTGCCCACCATGAATACCATATCTTCCTTTCTGATTCATAATCAACTCTCCATTTCTATATTATTTTATGTGTCTTGCATTATCTGTTATTCAGAATAACCGATAAATTTTCTCACTGCACTCACCCTGTCAGAAGCACGCATCATCGTCTCCCCGATAAGCACTCCGTTTATCCGGTGCTTTGTCAGTCTTCGGATATCTTCCTTTGTCTTAATCCCACTTTCTGATACGAAGAGAACATCCTCCGGGACACATTGACGATAGCGGATACTGTTATTAATGTCAACCGTAAATGTATGAAGATCACGGTTATTCACCCCGATCAGACGCGCACCAATCATTAAAGCACGATTTACTTCCTCCTGATCATGTGCCTCCACCAATGCTGTCAAACCTAATTTGTCAGCCAACTCAAAGAATCTTTTCAATTCCTCATCGGATAAAATGGCACAGATCAAAAGCACCGCATCCGCTCCCATTATCTTGGCTTCGTAGATCATGTATTCATCTACCACAAAATCCTTGCGGATAATAGGAATTTGGACTGCCTCACGGATTTCCTGCAGATATCTGTCACTCCCCTTAAACCAATAGGGCTCTGTCAGCACCGATATGGCACTGGCTCCTCCCTGTTCATAATCTCTGGCAATTTCTACATAGGGAAATTCCTCAGCAATAATTCCCTTTGAGGGAGAAGCTTTTTTTACTTCACAGATAAAGGAAAGACCCTGCCCGGCAATTGCCTTTTCAAACGGAAATCCCGTCGCTGCATTCATATCTTCGGCCTGCTTTTTTATCTGTTCGAGAGGCTTTTGAATCTTTAGCTGTGCCACTCTTTCTCTGGTTTTGGCTGCAATCTCATTTAATATGGTCATAGTCCACCTCGTCCTGCTTTATTTTACGCATTTGTCAATTTTACAAACGCATCCAGCTGTTCTAATGCTTTTTTGCTTTCAATAATCTCCTTCGCCATCTCAATTCCCTGCTGAATAGTAACATTTTCCTTAGCAATATGGAATGCGGCACCTGCATTTAACAGCACAACATCACGCTTTGGTCCTGTCTCTCTGCCCTCAAATATATCTCTGACAATCTGTGCATTTACAGCCGGTTCTCCACCTGCCAATTCACTCTTCTGACAGGTTTTAAATCCATACTCCTCCGGTGTGATCTCATATGTACGGAAATCATCCCCATCAAATTCACAAACCTTCGTAGGTGCACTCAGGGAAATCTCGTCCATGCTGTCCATCCCATAGACCGCCATTCCCTTTTTGACGCCCAGATTGTGAAGCACATGGGCTAATGGCTCTACCAGCTCTTCACTATATACACCATAAAGCTGCATCGTTGCTCTCGCAGGGTTCGCCAGCGGTCCCAACAGATTAAAGAGTGTACGGATTCCCATCTCTTTGCGGACAGGACCCACAAAACGCATCGCCGGATGATACTTCTGTGCAAATAGAAATCCGATATTGATCTCGTCCATGACCTTTTTCATTTTGCCAGCATCTACATCAATCTTTACACCCAGAGCTTCCAGACAATCTGCTGTTCCGCACTTGCTGGATGCTGCACGATTTCCATGCTTCGCAACTGTCACGCCACCGGCAGACACGATCAGAGAGGCAATCGTCGAAATATTGATAGAATTAGATCCATCTCCACCTGTTCCAACAATCTCCAGCACATCTTTGTCATTCTCAAAATGCTCGCAATGATCACGCAGATATTTTGCAGCGGTTGTGATCTCACCGATGGTCTCCCCTTTCATAGAAAGAGCCGTCAGAAAGGCTGCCTTTTGTGCGTCAGTTGCCTCTCCTGTCATTATCTCTGCCATCACCTGCTCTACTACATCATCATCGAGATCTTCTCTCTTACTCAGCTTTGCAATTGCCTCTTTAATCATGATTAAACACCTCCAGGAAATTTTTAAGTATTGTTCTGCCTTCCGGAGTCAATATAGATTCCGGATGAAATTGTACCCCATATATATCATAATCTGTATGTTTAACAGCCATGATCTCCCCATCCTCTGTCTCTGCGATCACCTTCAGACATTCCGGGATTGTTTCCTTCACTGCTGCCAGCGAGTGATATCTTGCCACCTCTGTGCTGTCTCCCATCCCCTTAAAGATCGGACAGGTATTATCTATTTTGGCAACTGACATTTTGCCATGCATAAGCTTTTTGGCATAAGAAATCTCTGCTCCAAATGTCTCACAGATTGCCTGATGTCCCAGACACACTCCAAGAATTGGAAGCTTTCCCTTAAAATACCTGACCACATCCTCACAGATACCGGCTTCTGCCGGTCTGCCCGGTCCCGGAGACAGTATAATATGTGTCGGATGCATCTCCTCCAGTTCCTGAGGTGTATACTCATCATTACGGACCACTCTGATATCCGGCTCCAATTCTCCTATAAGCTGATAAAGATTATAGGAGAAACTATCGTAATTATCTACAAGTATAATCATATTTTAACCTCCTCAATCTAACTCATCGCTTTCATTTACGGCATTCATAACTGCCCGAGCCTTATTTAAGCACTCATTGTATTCACTCTCCGGAATGCTATCTGCTACAATTCCCGCACCGGAACGCACAAATACCTTTCCATTTTTCTTGTATGCAATGCGGATAGCAATACAAGTGTCCAGATTACCGGTAAAATCAATATATCCTATGGCTCCTCCGTAGATCCCCCGCTTATTATTTTCCAACTCATTGATGATCTCCATAGCACGAATCTTTGGAGCTCCGGAAAGCGTTCCTGCCGGAAGCACGGCATCTACTGCATCGAGACTGCATTTGTCATCTCTGATCTGTCCTGCCACTGTCGAACCAATATGCATTACATGCGAATATCTCTCAATGGACATATATTTTTCTACCTTCACCGAGCCAAACCTGCTCACCTTGCCCAGATCGTTTCTTCCCAGATCCACAAGCATATTATGCTCTGCTCTTTCCTTCTCATCTGCCAGCAGAACTCGTTCTAACTCCTCATCCTCCTCCGGTGTCTTCCCTCTCGGTTTCGTACCGGCCAGTGGAAAGGTATGTAAAATACCATCCTCAAGCTTTACCAGTGTCTCCGGTGAAGCACCGGCCACTTCCATATCATCACTGCTAAAATAAAACATATACGGAGAAGGATTTATAGTTCTCAGATGACGATACGTATTCAACAGACTCCCCTCATAATCTGCTTCCAGACGATTTGAAAGCACTACCTGAAAGATATCTCCCTCATAAATATATTCCTTCGCTTTTTCTACCATTGCACAATATTCTTTTTCGGAAAACAGCGGTCTAAACTCAGAAGTGATCCTGCCTGGTTCAATAGGAGTCGGGGTTCCTTCTCTGATCAGCTGAATAATTTCCTCAATTTCTACTGCACACCTTTTATATTCTTCTTCTATATGATCCATGCGGGCATTTGCGATCACAATAATCTTTTGCCGGAGATTATCAAATGCGATCACTTTATCAAACAGCATAAGATCCACATCTTTAAAACCTTCCGTATCCTGTGCATCAAGATTCAGCTTTGGTTCACTATATTTGACATAATCATACGAAAAATATCCAACCAGTCCACCGGTAAATGTCGGAAGCCCCGGCACCTTCGGACTGGTATATTCAGCAAGGATCTCCTTGATCCCCTGCCCCGGATGTTTCACTGTCTTTGTCTTTGTGCTGCCATTGCGTATCGTCATTTTGCCATTCATACAGGTGATCTCCATTTTCGGATCAAACCCCAGAAAGGTATATCTTCCCCATCGCTCCTGATGCTCAACGCTTTCCAGCATATAGCAGTGACTGCTTACACCTTTTAAAATACGAAGAACCTCGATCGGAGTCCGGATATCTGACAGGATCTGGCTGCTTATCGGAACCACCTTATACCCTTTTCCCAGTTTTTTTGCCTCATCTAAAGTAATCATCATTCCACCTCTTTCTTTTCGCTGTCTCTTACAGTGGATCTTTTTTACTTTATAGTAAACAAAAGGTTTTCTATAAAACAAAAAAGTCCCTGATCATCACAGATACTGTGATGATCAAGGACGGTAAAATCTATTAACCGCGGTGCCACCTTGCTTTATGGTTTCCCACACTCTCAGCGAAATACAATCATATTTCCGACAACTGACGTATGCCCTCACGTCATGGAATACTCAGGAAAATCCCTTTGACCATGCCCTCAGTGGTCCATTTAATGAATCGCATTTCCGCAGGTTCTCAGCAATCCCTGCTCTCTGTAGGCGCGTACCTCATTTTTATCTCCACTTCAACGGTTTGAAATATTCAATTTGATTACATTATACTCCGATTATCTGATTTGTCAATCACTTTTCCCACTTTTTTGATAGAATATAAAAAGAATGTGGAATCCGTGCAAAAATTCATATATACAGCTCTTTCAGACCGGCTGCTTTTATCGAACACAGGTGGAAATCGCTTCAATAGCCACGCTGCCCCCACGGACAACCTCCACCCGGTTTATAAACGTTTTTTTGAACAGTTCGATCATATCATTGTTATGCGCCTCCGTCTTGACACATTCCACCAAAACCGTATTTTTATCATAATCCACAACTTCCATGCCAAAGGTCTGTACGATACGAAAGATTTCCTGTTTATCTTTTTCATTACAGCTGCTCACTTTTATATATAATAGTTCCTTTTTGCGGATCGGAATATCCGTAAAATCGATCACCTTAATGACTTCCACGCTCCGGTTAAGCTGTTTGATGATCTGTTCAAAAGTCAGATCATCGCAGGTCAGCCCGATAGTCATCCTTGATATCGTAGGATCTTCTGTCTCTCCCACCGTGAGAGTATCCAGATTATAATTTTTTCCGGAAAACAACCCGGACACTTTTGCCAGTACACCAATCTGATTCTCCACATATGCAGAGATCACTCTTTTCTTTGTCTCCATAATTTTCACCCCGCCTTTCTTAAATCTCCATGATCATATTATCTAATGAATTGCCAACCGGTACCATCGGTGCAACATTTGCTTCTCTCTCAATAATAAATTCCAAAAGAGTCGGTGCATTTTTGTGAGAACGGGCAAACTCAAATGCTTTTGGTATATCTTTTTCATCGGTGATCCGCATGCCATATGCGTCATAGCTCTCCGCCAGCTTCACAAAATCCGGACTGTACTTCGGACACTTTTTATCCGGATCCATACAATTGTGCCGGCAGCTTCTCCGATATGTCAGACAAGTGCAGGAATATCTCCTGTCAAACAGCATCTGCTGCCACTGACGGACATTTCCAAGATATCCATTATTTAAAACAATCAGGGTCAACGGGATCTCCAACGCTACTGCTGTCGCAAATTCCTGAATATTCATCTGCATTCCTCCATCTCCGGAGATAGCAAATACATCCGCATCAGGATTGCCGAGTTTTGCTCCTATGGCAGCCGGGAAACCATATCCCATGGTTCCCAGTCCTCCTGAGGTAAGCAGCTGCCTGTTTCCTTCCAGTTCCAGAAACTGGGTTGTCCAAAGCTGATTCTGTCCGACATCTGTCGCAACGATCGGTTTTTTATAATTTTGGGCAATATAACGGATGATCTTTTCCGGTGTCAGGCCTTCGTACCGCTCCATCGTAATAGGATACGTCTTTTTCCATTCCTTCAGACGCTCTACCCACGGCTCGATCTTTAATGGGGCCGCATATTCCAGCACCTTGCTGACCGCCAGTTTGGCATCTGCCACGATCGGCACATCAACCACAATGTTTTTTGAGATGGATGCCGAATCAATATCAATATGTATGATCTTTGCATTTTTTGCAAATTCGCTGATCTTCCCTGTAATGCGATCATTAAATCTGGTTCCGATCGAAAACAGTACATCACATTCACTGACCGCATGATTGGCTGCATAGCTCCCATGGATACCGATATTTCCCATATAAAGCGGATGACTGGTCGGGATCGCACCTTTTCCCATAATCGTCGTGATCACAGGTACCCCTGTAAGCTCCACCAGCTTTTTCATTTCTTCGTTTGCACAGGAAATATTGACACCGCCTCCCAGAAGAAACAGCGGTTTTTTCGCTTTCTTCAAAAGTGAAACAGCCTTCTTAACCTGACCTACATGCACACTGTCATTTGGCTTATACCCACGGATATTTACCTCTTCCGGATACTCTTCATCCCCCAGGGCTACCTGTATATCCTTTGGCAGATCTACAACTACCGGTCCGGGTCTGCCTGTCCGTGCAATATAAAATGCCTCCTTGATGATCCGTCCCAGATCCTCTCTTTTTCGGACTGTAACGGCATACTTGCATATATTTCGTGTAATGCCTACGATATCAACCTCCTGAAATGCATCATTTCCCATCAGTCCGAGAGGCACCTGTCCCGTAAAACATACCAACGGCACACTGTCATAATTGGCTGTTGCAATACCTGTCACCAGATTTGTCGCTCCCGGGCCGCTTGTGACCAGACAAACACCTACCTTTCCCGTAGATCTTGCATAACCGTCAGCAGCATGTATCAGTGCCTGTTCATGTCTCGGAAGGATCATTTCTATCTCATGTTCATCATATAAAGCATCAAAAAGATCTACTGCCTGTCCTCCGGGATATGCAAACAGAGTATCAACCCCCTCTGCTTTTAAAGCTTTTACAAATAATTCTGTACCTTTGATCATCTTATTACTCCTTTCAATACGCAAAACAATTTTATCCTATAAAAAATGAATGATTTCCCATAAATAAAAAGTCCTAAGTCATCTGACTTAGGACGAATATCTTCCGTGTTACCACCTAATTTCAGGAATCCCTGATCATCAGTCTGTCATCGGGATCACCTGCACTCTGCCGGCACGCAGACATATGATCTGTCTGATATACCGTTCCCCTGTAACGGTGGGAATCCGTTGGATGCTACTGAGGATCACTCCCGTTCGTTCCACTGCTCAAAGGCTACTTCCATACAATCAGAATAGAAACTTCCACCAGCCGTTTCCTCTCTCAAAATCTGCAATGTATGTACTCCTCCTCATCATCGCTTTTTTCTTTTCAAATAATAATAGATGATACTCTTTTTTTTAATTCGTGTCAAGCTCGTTTCGTCATTTTGGCGGTATTTTATCCGGGTAATTTCACAAATATCCTCTATGTTGATCCGTTATTTCACAAACATCATGAGAAAATCCACCGGAAGAAACTTTGCCAGAAGCCGGAACCCCTTCATTAACGGTCCGTACACAGACACACTTCGTCCGTTTTTTGCGTCGACCAAGGCCTGATGTACCACTCTGTCAGCCTTTGCCATCGTCAGTTTTTTATATAACTTTACAGCTTCATATGTCTCTGCAATATCAAAAAATTCTGTCTTGACCGGTCCCGGACAGACTGCCGTGACTGTAATTCCTTTTCCCTTAAGCTCCCGGCCCAATGCCCGTGAAAAGCAAAGCACATATGATTTGCTCGCAGCATATACAGCAAATCCCGGCTGTGGCATAAAAGCAGCGGAAGATGCCATCTGTATGATCTGTCCCTTTCCGGTCATATACGGCAGGACGATATGCGTTACTGCCGTGAGTGCCCTGCAATTCAGGTCTACCATTCCCGTGCAGTCTTTCTGCTGCATCTTTCCTATCTTTCCTATGATTCCGAATCCGGCCGCATTCACAAGAATTCTTACCCTTGGCTTTTTCCTCTCCAGCGTCTGCTCGAGCTCATCGATATCTTTCTGGCAGCTCAGATCCAATTGCAGTATTTTGACTTTCCGGCCCAACAGTTTCTGCTGCAGCTGTTCCAGTCTGTCTTTTCTTCTGGCAATGATCCAAAACTCCTGAATACTCGGATAATTCTGTGCTATCTGGATTGCAAATTCTCTTCCCATTCCGGAAGACGCTCCCGTAATAACCGCTACATTTCCTTTTTTTGGCATATGACACTCCTTTTCTTATTTTTCTTTTAACTGATAGTGTGCATTATTTCGGTTTTTCTCATCAAAAAGATAATTATATTGGACAATCTTATACTCCCGGATCCATTTTTGGTATCTGGCTCCCGCCTCTCCGATATCATCCCAGTTATATAAATTTCCCTCTCTGTCATAAAATCCATTTGCACTCAGAGATGGAATATCCTGATACATATCTAATAGAAATTTCTGAAAATCCGTCAGCTCCAGCCCTGCTGTTTCCATCATCAGTGTGGACAGGTAATTGATCGATATCCTTTCGATCTTAGTCTCTTTAATATCATAATTCGCCCAGATGATAAACGGCACCTGATAACGTTTCATTGACTCTTTCCGGCTCAGAGCATCCGGCATGCAGCCCATGACTTTCTGATAAAAATAATCCGGCAGATGTGGCTGATGATCTCCAAACAATACAATGATCACCGGTTCCTTTTGTTTTTCAAAATATCCGATCAACTGTGCTAATGCATCATCCGACATCTTCACAAGAGAGAGGTATTGCTCTGCTTCCGGCTGCAGACTCATTCCTGTCAATTTCACCGGATTTTCAAAGGTATAATCTGTATCATCATAGGCACTATGGTTCTGCATCGTCACATTAAAAAGACATAAGGAAGACCCCTTTTTCTTCTCTTTATAGAGTTTTTCCAGCATCCGGTAATCCGATGCATCTGAAATATATTTTCTGACCTTCACCGGAGATTTGAAATCGTCAATATCCAAAAATCTGTCCATAAAAAGGAGAGGATATACCCTGTTCCTGTTATATCCTGACGGATTATAGGGATGCACGGCAATCGCTTCCTGATACTTATCCTGTGTCTTTATATTGCTTATCACATTAGGCAGATAATCCTTAATATATTGCAGATATGGATTTCCCGGCAGAAACGCCTTAGTGCAGCCCGTCAGAAATTCAAATTCTGAATTGGCCGTATAGCCACCATATACAGAAGAGTCTGCATAACCTCGTATGGTATTTTTTTTCAAACTCTTAAGGAACGGCAGATATGCCTGATCCGTATCAAACTTTCCCAAAACACTCAGATCCGAAAAGGACTCATTCATGATCATGAGCAGATTAGGGGACTTTGCCGATCCGGCATGCGAAGCCAAAACACTGTTGACCTTAGAGCTGTCAGAATAACGTGACAATATCTCATCGGCCTTTTGAGGTGAATATCCCTCCGGCTTTTCTACCCCTGCCTGCCCTGCATTTGCTGTCACATAGAGAAGATATCCGTATTGGGACATCCCAATACTGTGATCCCAGGTCAGATTATTTACATCGCCAAAAAATCCCTGTCCAAGATTGATCCAGACAAAAAAAGCGGCGCCGGCTGCGGCACCGGCTACAGAAGCAAGACTTTTCCTCAAGGATCTTTTCATCGGACGGGAGGGTGTTATCACAATGCATAATACAAGTGCCGCGATCCCCAGCACAAGTCCCAGCAGCAGCTGAGGCGATCCGTGATATTTATATTCTCCTGCCACATTAGCCGCTGTCTTCAATGCATATATATCCATATAGACAATACCATATCCACGAAATGCATCAACAAAATAATTTGCCATTCCCAATATCAGCACAAATACTCCTGACAGGAGAAATGTTAATCTCATCCACTGTGTCACAGACACAAGGATAAGATTAACTCCCATCAGGAGCATAATATTTTTAATGCCATATTCTAAACCAATGCTGTATACGTCCCCACTCAAAAATGCTTCCAGTGTGACATATTCCACAAAGGACAGCAGGACAAATAGAATTGTCTGAAACCACCATCGCCTGCTGATCCTCTCCCAGCCAGTTTTCTTTTCCATCAATGCTGTCTCCTTCCAAGTTGAAGATCTGCCCCTTTAATTTCCAAAGCCCGGGAATAAATCTCCCCATCCGAAGGAATCACTGTCATTATCCGAACCGTCCTGTCCCGACTGACCATTCTGATCGTTTCCATTATTCTCTGATGAACCGGAATCATTTCCGGAATTGTCTTTACCGTCCTGAGAGCCCTGACTGCTGTCTTTATTTCCGCTCTGAAGACTGTTTAAGGAGCCGGATCCCTGAAGTGTAACTTCTATCTCCTGTTCTTTATAGGATCCGTTGTCACTTCTCTTAAGAGTGATCTTAACTTTCGTCCCTTTCTTGTAACTGTTTGCCTTTTCCTTCAGACTCTCAATGGTTGTCACTTTTATTCCATTGATCGCGGTAATGATGTCTCCCGTCTTAATGCCTGCCCTGCCGGCCGCACCATCCTTTGCGACCTCAGATACATACACACCTTCCGGCATATTGAAATTGGAAGCTTCCTCTGTAACTGTCTTGCCACTGATACCAAGATATCCCTTTTGGGAATCCGTCAGCACTTCTCTGTTCATCAGTTCATCTATGATCGGAGTTGCCTCAGAGATCGGAATAGAATAACCGACACCCTCTACAGAAGATGCTGCGATCTTTGATGAATTGATCCCGATCACTTTTCCCTGCATATCCAGCAAAGGTCCGCCACTATTTCCCGGATTGATCGCTGCATCCGTCTGGATTACCTTCATTTTGCTGCTCTGAGTACTTCCATCCTCACTCTGCTCTGTTATCTCTCTGTCCTTTGCACTGACATATCCGACCGTCACGGACTGACCATAGCCCAATGCATTTCCTATAGCGACTACCATCTCTCCTACTTTACATTCCGAAGAGTCTCCCAATGTGGCTATACGAATCGCATCCAATGATGACTTCTTCATATCTTTAAGCTTCACTGCGATCACTGCAAGGTCGGCCGAAGAATCATTTCCCTTCGTCTTGGCATTATATACTTCCTCATCAAAAAACTGCACAGAGATCGCCTTGGCACCATCTACCACATGATTATTTGTAGCGATCAACAGCTCTGTATCATTCTTTCCTACAATAAAACCGGTCCCGGCACTCACTTCGTCCTGACCCTGATAATACTGACCAAACAGATCATACGAACCTTCCCCTTGTGTCGTACTGGTGATAGAAACGATAGACGGCATTGTCTGCTGTGCGATCCCGGATACATCTGCCGTACCGATCGCTGCTATCGTAGATGCATTGGTATATTTTACCTGATCGGTAGTATAGGCAATATTTCCGCCTCCTGTCAGATTTACACCAAGCACATGACTTGAAAAATAACATACTCCCTGAAAACATACTGCCGCAACAATACCAAATATTACCGCAAGACCTGCACAGGCAGCAATCTTCCTGCCGGTAATAACAGGCTTTCTTTTTTCTTTTTTAGCAGTGGTATCATTCTCCCCCTGCGTATATGGTGGCACCTGCTGGGGACCTGCCGATGTCCACCCGTCACTGCCTGCTGAAGTCTCTGCCGCACCGGCATCTGTTCCCTCTCCGGCTTCACCGTTATTTGACTGCGTCGTCCCACTCCCATTTTCACTGGCACGATAGTCCCCTGAGCTGGTGGCCTCGGACTTATGATCACGGTAGGAATAGCTGTAAACGCCGCTCTCGTCCGGATTCTTCATATCATTATCCTGCTGCGGTGCATCATTTCTTTCCATTGTATTGCCATATTCACCGGTATATTCATTTGTACCTTGATTTTTATCTTCCATATTAATCCTAACCTGCCTTTCATTGTCCCAAAAGAACCCTTCCGGGTAATTCTCCCTCTGTATCTAATGCATAAGTCTATCAATCATTTGTGACATACTTGTGAAAAAGTCATAAAAATTTTGTTCCTTTTACAAATAATATTGCGATTTATATCGGAAACTATTATAATAAGGTGGTTCAAAATCTTTACAAAGAAGGTGATTTCGTGATTAAGGACAACCAAAAATTGTTAAATCTGATGCATGTGATCGTGGACGCGATCATCATTGCACTTTCCTTTATACTATCCTGGAGACTGCGTTTTGATGATCTGTGGAGCCCTTTGGTCCGCTGGCGTATCATCCCGGCTCCTATCGGCTACATCCGCCCGGAACAGGATTATATCAATATGCTTGTTTTCCTGGTTCCATGCTATCTGATTATATATTATTTCTGCAATTTATACAATCCTAAAAGAACTTCCAGCCGGCGTACAGAGCTTTTTAATCTGATCAAGGCTAATTTCTTCGGGATTATTTATTGTGTTGCCGTTCTTTTCTTTATAAAACAGCAAAACTACGCCCGTCTGTTTTTGGGAATCTTTGCCATTATGAATCTGTGCATTGATTTCATTTTCCGTCTGACGGTAAACCGGATCCTGCGAAAAATGCGTAAAGCCGGCAAAAACCTCAAGCATATCCTGCTCGTAGGCTACAGCCGTACTGCAGAGGGGTATATCGACCGCCTCCGTGTCCATCCGGAATGGGGTTATTTTATCCATGGTATCCTGGATGATCATAAAAATACAGAGGATTCTTATCGTGGGATTCCTGTCATTGGCAATATTGCCATGCTGTCCGATCTTTTAAGCACAAATGCGTATGACGAGATTGCCATTACATTAAGCATTGATGAATTTTCCAAACTTGAATCCATTGTGACGATCTGTGAAAAGGCCGGTGTGCATACAAAGTTTATTCCGGATTATAATCATGTCATTCCCACAAAGCCTTATACGGAGGATCTGGATGGACTGCCGATCATCCATGTACGTCATGTCCCTCTGAGTTCCTCTTTAAATAATGCCGTCAAACGCACGATCGACATTTTGGGATCACTTTTCGGACTGATCATCCTGGCTATTCCAATGCTGATCGTCGCATTGATCATCAAGATCACCTCACCGGGACCATTAATCTTTAAGCAGGAACGTATCGGTCTTCACAATAAGGCTTTTCAGATGTACAAATTCCGCTCAATGAAGGTTCAGGAGGCATCCGAAGAGAAAAAAGCCTGGACAACCAAGGATGACCCCCGTGTCACTCCGATCGGCAAGTTCATGCGCAAAACAAATATTGATGAACTGCCACAGCTTGTCAATGTCCTCCGGGGAGACATGAGTCTGGTCGGACCACGGCCGGAACGCCCGTTTTTTGTCAAAAAATTCCAAGAGGTTATTCCCCGTTATATGATCAAACATCAGGTACGTCCCGGAATGACAGGATGGGCTCAGGTCAATGGTTACCGCGGTGATACCTCTATCGTAAAGCGGATCGAATGTGACCTTTATTATGTAGAAAACTGGACTCTCTGGCTTGACTTCAAGATCCTGTTTTTAACCTTCTTTGGTCGAAACGTAAACAAAAATGCTTATTAAGAAATGAGGCTTATATATGGATACTTACCGCAGCCGTGCCGCCAAAAATGAGCGGATCAGACAAAAAAAGAAAAAAAAGAAACATATCCGGATCCTGCTGCTTGTCATACTGCTTGTGATCATGGCTTTTGTCATGATCCTTCTCAATCTCATCAACAAGATCGATGAAATAGAAAATCATCCTTTAGATAACACCGGGATCAACAATGACATTACAGACAACAACTTAAAAAATCATACCAATATTGTCGTATATGGCGTCGATTCCAGAGCAAATGATCTGAAAAAAAATACCAGAAGTGATTCCATCATCCTGGTAAGTATCAACAATAAAACCCATGATGTAAAGCTTACTTCCATTTACCGTGATACCTATGTCCGCATCGATGGTCATGGCTACAGCAAGATCAATCATGCCTATGCCTATGGCGGACCGGATCTGGCAGTGCGGACACTAAACCAGAATTTCGACTTAAATGTCCATGATTTCATTACCGTTAATTTCAGTGCCCTTTCTAATGTGATCGATGCACTCGGAGGGATTACCCTGACTATCCATAAGGATGAATTAAAATGGGTCAATGCTTATGCACATGACGTTGCAAAGATCAATGGAATGCCGTACAAAAAGATAAAACATGCCGGCAAACAGACCCTAACGGGTGTTCAGGCAACCGGCTACTGCAGGGTACGTTATACATCCGGAGGAGACTTTACCCGTGCCAAAAGACAGCGTAAGGTCTTGAAAGCAATTGTCGCTAAAGCCAAAAAAAGCGATCCTCTCACGCTATACAATGTATTGAACGAAATGCTCCCTCAGATCTATACCAGTCTGACCACCCAGGAAATCCTGCACCTCGGCGTTTATCTGCCTCTATACGAGATCAAAAACAGCAAGGGATTTCCTTATGAGCTGGACTGCCATCGTGCTTCTGATGGAATATATTATGATTTTCCTACCACACTTTCATCAAATGTAACTAAGCTGCACAAAAAACTTTTCGGAACTGACAATTATAAGCCAACAAAAACAGTTGAAGAAATCACAGCCGGGATGGGATACTGATCTCCCTTTCCCGGCTTTTCCAAAATCGAAAGGAGTATATGCATGAAGATACGAGGACGTCTTATGATCGCCTTTCTCTTTGTCACGATCTTTCCCTTAGGCCTGATCGCCATAAGCTACAATACGATCCTGACAAATCAGGCTTCCACCTTGGAAGATGACTATCAATCAGAGATTTCTTCGGAAAATCTCCTCCTTAATCCGATCCATATCCTTTCCACTGCCACCATGACGGATTTCCATAATCTGGTCCATGTAGCAGACACAAATCCTGATGTTCTCACCAGGCGGGATTATCTGGAAAATTCAAACAAGGAGCTGACAAGCCGCTATTCCTTCCTTGTAGTAAGAAAGGGTGGTCAGGACTTTTATATCGGCAACAAAAAAGTCTATAACAAGCTTGATCCCCTTCCGGGCTTTCGCAGCTTTGAACCGGGATATACAGATGCCATATCCATTGACAATGGCTACCTGATCAAACAAAAAGATTTTTATCTTTCTGATCATACTTATGCACAGCTCTTTCTTGTCACTGATTATTCAGAAATCCTTCCACGCTGGAAAAATCTGATCCGTCAGCTGATGTTTTCCGGAGCACTGATCCTGCTTGGCACAGCTGCCCTGCTGGTGATCTGGCTATACAATGGAATTGTGCGTCCATTAAATATCCTGCGGATTGCCACCATGCAGATCGGTGCCGGCGACTTAGATACTCCGGTACGCGTCAATTCCACAGATGAGATCGGTGAACTGTGCAGGGATTTTGAGGAAATGCGTATCCGTTTAAAAGAAATGATCGAGGATCGTATACGCTATGAACAGGACACCAGAGATATGATGAGCAATATGGCACATGACCTGCAGACACCTCTCACTTCTATCAAAGGATATAGTGAAGGTATTCTGGATGGTGTAGCCAACACTCCGGAAAAACAGACCAAATATCTTAAAACAATTTATTCAAAAGCAAATGATATGAGCTATCTGGTCGATCAGCTTTCTGTCTTTTCCAAGGTGGAGCAAAATAATCTCCCTTATCATTTTATATCCATTCCCCTGGATGGATATTTCTCTGACTGTGTTGAGGAATTTGCCCTTGATATGGAAACGAAGCATATAAAAATGCATTACAAAAATACATGTCCGGAAAATATACGGATCTACGGTGATCCGGAACAATTAAAACGAGTGATCATCAATATTGTAAACAACTCCGTAAAATATCTGGACAAATCCTCCGGTAATATCTGGATCACTCTGCAGGAGCTTCCCGATGC
Organism: Lachnospiraceae bacterium; assembly: GCA_022774505.1. Classification (GTDB taxonomy): domain Bacteria; phylum Bacillota; class Clostridia; order Lachnospirales; family Lachnospiraceae; genus Jutongia. The sequence goes on along the minus strand of JALFLW010000073.1, from coordinate 35,191 downwards.
CCGGCCAAATATACCTTTGTATCGCCAACTCAACCCTGACGGTACGGATAAGGAGATGGATCTTACGCCACCGCTGCCCCCAAGATTTGTCCGGGTCGACATCCGTGATGACGGCTCCGGCATCGATCCGGAATCCCTCCCTCACATTTTTCAGCGTTTTTACCGTGCAGACGCCTCCAGAGGCTCCAAGAAACGAGGAAGCGGTCTGGGACTTGCTATCGTGACGCGTATCATTGAGGATCATGGCGGCCGCGTCTGGGCAGACAGCACCCCCGGAGAGGGCACCTGTATTTCCTTTACCCTGAAGGAAACAGATAACCATACAAGTCAGACAAATAACTAAAAAATATATAACCCACAAGGAGGTTTACTATGGCAAAAATATTGATCATTGAAGATGAAACTGCGATTGCAGAACTCGAAAAAGACTATCTGGAGCTAAGCGATTTTGAAGTTGTTCTGGAATCAGACGGAAGCGGTGGTGCCGCCAGAGCGCTGGATGAGGATTTCGACCTGATCATCCTCGATCTGATGCTCCCGGGCATGAACGGCTTCGACATATGCAAACTGATCCGTGAAACAAAAAATACACCTATTATCATGGTCTCCGCCAAAAGCGAGGATATTGACAAGATCCGCGGACTTGGTCTTGGTGCCGATGATTATATGACCAAGCCTTTCAGCCCCGGTGAACTGGTTGCCAGAGTAAAAGCACATATTGAACGCTATCAGCGTCTTACAACCAGTAGTATTCCGTCCAATGATATTTTGGAAATACGCGGTCTGAAGATTGATAAGACTGCACGCCGTGTCTATATCAACGGAGAAGAAAAAGCCTTCACCACAAAAGAGTTTGACCTGCTCACCTTCCTCGCAGAGAATCCAAACCATGTATTTACAAAAGAAGAACTTTTCCGCGAGATCTGGGAAATGGAATCGGTAGGTGATATCGCTACTGTTACGGTTCATATCAAAAAAATACGAGAAAAGATTGAAGATTCCTCCTCTCGGCCACAGTATATCGAAACCATCTGGGGCGTTGGTTACCGCTTTAAAATGTAAAATTCATATCTTAAACGACAAATGTTTACATTTTTTTTACAACTTCATCATTACATGTTCATAAACCATTTCTATAATTGAAAATGTCAAATGGTTAAACATTTGGCAGTGCTTAAAATTTTTTTCATACCTTCTCCTTTAACGAGCTGCTTATTCCGGCGGCTCGTTATTTTTTGTATAAAAATTTCTTATAGCACAGCGGAAAGCCAATAAAAATCTCGAAGGAATTTTTTGAAGGACAAAACAACAATCGGTTTTGCCCTTTTTGGAATTTTTCTATTTAATGATCTGCTCATATATAGAACGAATCAATACCACTCCAAACGGACCAAGAAGTATCCCCCATACACCAAACAGACAGACACCGCCATAAAGTGCCGCTGTCATAAAAAAGGGCAACAGCCCCATATTGCTTCCCATCAGATGTGCCTCAAGCAGATCACGCACCAGTACACAGAGGATAAATGCCACAAACAGTATCACGGCACTATAATAATCCTGTTGAAACAGATAATATGCGGACCATGGCACCAAGATCATCCCACTGCCAAGAACCGGAAATGTGTCAAAAACAGCGATTCCACAACCGATCAGGACGCTGTACGGATTTTTGATCATCGCGATTGAAACACTGCAGACAAACCAAATGATCAAAAAAATGATCCCTTGGGATTTCAGGTAAGCAAATCCTGATTTCTTCAGAGTCAGTGCCACCTTATGAACTGCCGGATAGAATATGCTCCTTCGATATATTTTATGGACCGTCTGCATATCTTTACATAAAGCGATCATGCTGACAAGAATGATCAGGAGAATGGTCATAAATTTAACCCCACCGGAAACGCAGGAAGTCACAAGCCTTCCAACTTCCTTTGACAGACGTATTCCTGCCCCCGACATCATCTCGTCAATACGTGCCGACAGATAATTAATGGAACTGCCCGCTGACAGATCAAACATCCTGTCAACACATCCGCACAGCCATCCGCTTTGACGTTCATACAGATCAATAAATTCGTTTTTATATATTCCAAAGTTTTTTAAGAAAAGTTTTAACTGACAGAAAAACTGCCACCCAAGAATAAACAAACCTCCAAAAAATGCAGAAAAGAACACTGTCAGCGTTCCTCCATATGCCAGCCATCCCGGAACATGCCACCTATGCTGCAAAAACCAGATAATAGGAAACAGCATACGCATCAACAGATATGCAATGATAAAAGGCAGCAATATGATCAGAAAATAACGGAATAAAAAATACACACAAAAACTTACTGCAGCCAGCACCACAAAGCGATATAATAAAGGATGAAGCTGTCCAAATCGTGTTGAAAATACAGGGGGCATATTATCTCAACCTTTCATAACAAATTTCATCCTTATTATCTCCTTTTACTTAAATTTTATGATCCTCTATTTTCGATAAAGCTTTTTAATCTCCCGAACCTGCTGCTTCGTTATCTGCTTCTGACTATATCGTGCGATATCATACAGCGAATCCAGCTGTTCTAATTCCTCTACGTCCTCTTTTTCCTCGCACTCCGCCTCTCTGATCGCACAGCAAAATTCTCCGGATGTATAATTGGGCGGTGTCTTTTTTTCATAAAATTTTTGGACTCTTTTTTTGAAATAAAACCGGATCTGTTCTCTGTTATTTCTGAAAAAAAACAGCTTTCTCTGCTCCATATCCACCTTTTCAATCTTATCCTGCCCTGTTCCATGATGATGAAAGACAGGTCTTTGCCCCTCTGGTGTCTCTTTTCCTCCATCCGAGCTTAATATCATTTTTACAAAAATATAAATGATCACCAGTCCCACGGCGACCAGTGCTATGATCACTCCAAGCCCTTGTGTATTATCATCATTGGTCATCGCCGGGATCCGTGTTGCCATCGGCTGTGATGTTACCTGTACCGGTGTTTTTTCTCCATCAGACACTTTGCCAAACAATAGAAATATCTTTCTCAATCCCCGTACCACTTGTACAAAGCCGTTTTTTATAATAGAAAGAAGCCATGCCGCCACCGATATATCGCCCTGCACCAGTATAATCCCTGCAAACAGCACTGCCGGGATTGCCAGCAGGCAGACAACGATCTTTGAATTTCCCCAAAAAATATTGTCCTCCGGTACGTTATCCAAACCCGCATTTTGTTGAAGATACTCCTGCATTCCCTGCAAAGAAATGCACCAGAAATGAGCAATGATGCAGATGCCACCCAAAAACAGACCATATATCTGAACAGTCTCTATGCCCTGACTGCCTCCATACAAAGATAATATAAGTGCCTCCGCAAAAACCGGCCATTGAAGCCTGTAGCCACCTCTAAATATCCTGCCTGTCCCATACAGAATACACTCCACCACAAAGCACAGGCAGATCACTATCCCGATTCCTTTCTCGATGCGGCTCTGTAATGCCAAAGTTTTAAAAAATTCATATAGACCCAACCATGCCGCACCATGCAGCAGGTCCAGTGAAATTTCCATCCAGAATTGAGGTTTTGTTTTTATGTTAATCTCTCTGCTCATTTACGACACCCCATCTTTCATATGGACCAATATATGAAATGATCATCCTGTGGTTTTTTTTTTTCTTCTGAACACACAATAATTCCATATATCTGATCTCCTGCTTCGCTTTTTTTCTCTATCTCATCTCTCAGGGCAGTGGTATCCTCTGCGGTAATTATTAAATAGAAACTTTTTCCACCGCCACATTGCCGTACTGTTTCCTCAAATGGGATGGTCACATTCTTTAGATCTGCCAAAGCCAGCTTCCTGTCCATAGTCAGCTGCTGGCTTCCTCCCATTCCTGCCTCACAGCATACCTCTTCACCATGAAGTATATCCGTAATATTTGATCTGAGAGAAACCGGTATTCCCTTTTGCAGCAGATCCTGTGCCACAGAGGATGCAATGGAAACCGCCATTTCCTGCAGCTCCCGTTTCTTTCCTTCCTGCCTGCATGTCCCATTTAACACGATACAGATTTCCTGAGAAAAACTGGAATCATATATATTCACCAGCATTTTCCCTGTTTTCGCTGTACTTTTCCAATTGATCCGGCGCATACTGTCCGTAGGACGGTATTCCCTCATTCCACGGAATGCAAAGGGATCCTCCTCCATACACCGTACCGCCAGCAGCTCCCCCTGCATCCTTCTATATAATATCTCAAATCTGCTGACATCCCGTTTGTATGGATATACATAAAGACAGGTATCATTTTCCTGCCTCTGGGAACATGTCATTGTATAAAAGAAATCTCTGGCAAGAACATCTATCGTATCAATTCTGTAGTATCCTCTTTGTATCGGAACAAATTCCAGTTTTCTGGTGATCCTGCGTCTTCCACCTGCCGCAAACAAATCATTCCTGTAATAATTATCGGTTACTGCCGCATTTCTGTCCCTGTCAAACAGCAGAGAAGCCGATGTCTGAAATTTCACCTGCAAAGATGGCAACGACATTCTTTTTGCATTTTCTACTGTCTCTTCCAAACTGCAGGTCTCCCCTGCATTTACTCCCCTCTGACAGAATCTGAGCTGCACGGACAGTCCCTTATTCCAATTTGCCCCAAAATATTTGCGTTCTCCGCAGAGCAGCATAAATGCAACAAACACTGCAAAGATCAATATCAAATCAACCCCCGCCTTTCTATCCCGGACACTTTTTATCGCTGTGTCATCTAATTCACATTTTCCAGTCTTCGGTAGGTACCGGCACGGAATTGAGTATCTCCCGCAGGATTTCCTCTGCACTTTCTCCTGTGCCTGCTCCATAGGACAATATCCTATGCCCCAGAACCGGTATACACAACTCTTTTACATCATCCGGCGTCACAAATTCTCTCCCCTGTATCGCAGCATAAGCCTGTACACAATGCAGATAAGACAGTGTTCCACGAGGATTGACCCCCATCATCAGTGATGAACTTTCCCTCGTCGCCTGTATGATCTGCACCAGATATTTTTTAACACTGTCACTAACAAAAATCTTTCGACAGGTCTTCTGCATATCGATGATCTCATCACAGCTGCATACCGGTTCTAACTCCTGCAAGGGCATCTCTTCCCTATACCGGTCAATGATCATCAACTCCTCCTCCGGAGTCGGATATCCCATTGACAGCTGCATGGCAAAACGGTCGATCTGAGCCTCCGGCAATGGATATGTACCGGTTGTCTCCACCGGATTCTGTGTTGCGATCAAAAAAAACGGCTCCTTCATATGACGGCTGACACCATCCACCGTGATCTGATGTTCTTCCATACACTCCAGCAGACTCGACTGTGTCCTCGGTGTCGCACGGTTTATCTCATCTGCCAAAAGAATATTACAAAATGCAGGTCCCGGACTAAATTCAAATTTCCCCTGATCCTGACGATATATATTTAATCCCGTCACATCAGACGGAAGCAGATCCGGTGTAAACTGGATCCTTCCAAATTCTGCATCAAGAGATGCCGCCAGAGCCTTCGCCATCATTGTTTTACCTGTCCCCGGCATATCCTCCAGCAAAACATTTCCGCCTGCCAGAAATGCTGCCATAAGCTTTTGAAGCACAGCCTCTTTTCCTATGATCACTTTGGATACATTTCTCCTGATCGCCTCTGTCTTTCTCGCAATTTCTGCCACTTTAATCTCTAATTCCATATAGCTCCACATCCTTTTTAAAAAAATAACAATATACTCTCCCTCAGGAATATATTGCTATTTTATATTTCTTTATTTGTTTTGTAAAGTCAGCTGCCACCTTTGTACATCAGATTTATTCCACATTCTTAAGAGCCTCATCCATCGGCACCTTTTTGATCTTATGCATCTGCATAGCCGCAACTACCAGATACGAAAGGATCGTCAGCACAAAACATTCCATGTATGTCTTCGTAGAAATGCCAAACGGTATCCAGCCGCTATACCCTTTCATAAAAGCAACAAAGATCATCTGTATCAATCCGGTCACTAATGCAAAACTGATAATAACACCAAAAAATACAACCCAGGATGTCGCCACCAGATACAGACTTCCAATCTCTCTATCCTCATAGCCTAATATTTTAACCATGGATATCGATGTAGAGTTTCGTTCCAGAATGATCTTTGTAAGCAGATATATTACCAGAATAAACATGATCACCGCAAAGGCTTCCACAATAGTAAACATATCTCCCATGGATACCTTTAACTGATCTGCCATCTTTGTCATATCCTTCTCTGTTATACAGCTGTAAATCCTGTTATCACTGATATCATCAATCTGTGAGTCCGAAAAATATGCACAATAATAATCTTTATCTGCATCAAATACATCTTCATAATATTTATGACTCAGATAAACGCTTATCGTAGTCGGACTGTCAATGATCCCCCTGACCTGCATTCGGATCAGCTTATCTTCATATTGCTCCTTTAATAAAAAGTCATCTCCATCCTTCAGCTTATACTTCTCTGCCATTCCGCTGGAAATAACTGCCCCCTTTTCAGGAAGTTCCTGCTTTACATACCGGCTGTTATCAAAAATACCATATATCGTAACAGCTTCCTGATTATATCCCTCTACATATGTATTCATTGTATATGCAGCAAATTTTTCTGCATCTTTATTGGAGGTTTCTGCATCTCCCTTAAGCATATACTGATATTTTGACAGCATATGATCTCTGGATATTGATGATACCCCATCCAGCAGCGGGACAAACATCATACCGAATAAAAGAATTGCAGATGCCACAAATATACCAAAGACCAGCGTCAGATAACTTGACATATTCTGCAGAATGATACGGAGCCTGAATCTGTTAAAGAAATGGAAATGCGGCAGTCTCACAGCCTTTCTCTTCTTGTTTTTGGTCAGATCTCTCCGGATAAACTGCAGTGGAGAAAATTTTAATTTCCGTATCAGGGTAATTCCTGTCACAAGCAGCATCAAGAGGATCGGAATAACTGTTGTCAGCACAAATGCCTGCTGATTCCAAAGTGTCTCATATTTTGGCAGACTATAACTGTGGTAATACAGATCAGCGATCACACCCTTCATCACGGTATACCCCAATACATTACCAACCAATGCCGCAATAAGCGTGACAATGACCGGCATGGCAATATAATGGCAGAAAATCTCTATTCTGGTATAACCGGAAGCCCGCAATGTTCCTATTACCGTAGACTCCCTGGTAATCGTATGGCTAATGGTAACGCCAAAAATAAATGCCAGCACAGCGATCAGTATATACAAAAATGCGAGCATGGACCCACGATCACTTCCGAGATCATCCCCGGCAAAATTCATCGCCTGATTGGTATATCTCGGCACAAAATCATCAATCCCGTTATCCATATCAAGAGTCCCCATAAGAGACCCTAACATCGTCGCTCCTCCCCCATGACCTGCCGCATCTGTCACTGTCTGCATGAGATCATCCGACCACTTCTTTTCTTCAATATCATCCGCCGGATCTCCTTGATTATAAGTCCATGCGTAATTATACGTCAGATTCTTTGAGGAAAGAGAGGCAAAATTCTCTTTCGTTCCCATTGCCACTCCGAAGTTCACCGAATCAAACATCATATCCGAGTTTTTTTCAAACATCGTAGTATAATCAGAAAACGAAACAAGACCGGATACCGTGTAGTTCATGCCGTCAATCTCCAGTATATCTCCCGTTTTTATCTCATTATTATCCGCAAACATTCTGTCGATCACAATCTCATCGTCTTTTTGGGGCAGTCTGCCGTCCATGATACAGATTTTATTGATCTCATCTCTATTCTCATAGATACGCAGTTTTTTTTCTTTCTTATCTTTTCCCTTATAGGTTCTCTCTACATAAAAATCAGGGTAGAGCGTCACATCCTCTTTTTCAATCTTTTTGACAGCCTGCTCCTTCATCTTTTGTTTTAAATGAAAATGACCATTTTCCACATGATATTTCTGATATCTCTCATTGCAGGTAGCAATCATGCTGTCTGATGCCACCAGATCTCCGGATTCCAGACCAATCGTCATGATCATAAACAAAAAGATTACTGCATATTTTCCAAATTCAGAACGAAATTCCCGGAATATCCTCTTATTTAATGGATTTTTCATTACCAATCTAACTCCTCTGCTGAAATCTTATTTTCGTTGCGATATGCTTTTCGTATACGGCCATCCCTGAGTTTGACCACGGTATCTGCCATCTCCTTAATGGCATCATTATGTGTGACCATGATCACGGTATTGCCATATTTCTCATTAACATCACCGATCAGCTTTAAAATTTCTTTTGATGTTGTATAATCCAGAGCTCCGGTCGGTTCATCACAAAGCAGTATATCCGGATTTTTCACCAGAGCCCTCCCAATGGAAGTTCTCTGCTGCTGTCCGCCGGACAACTGATTCGGCAGCTTGTGACGATGCTCATAAAGTCCTAATGTATGTAAAAGTTCATCAATATCCAGTGGATTATCTGATAAATACGCTCCCACCTCGATGTTTTCTTTGATATTTAAATTAGGGATCAAATTGTACATTTGAAAGACATATCCCAGATGCTTCCGACGATATCTGGTCAGACGCTTTTCTGTCATATCCGCCATCTTTTCCCCGCCAATAGCTACATATCCCGAATCCGGAGAATCAATCCCACCAATGATATTTAATAATGTTGATTTGCCTGAGCCGGATGGTCCCAGCAGTACACATATCTCTCCCTTCTCTACTCCAAGGTTGATCCCCCGCAGGACCTGCACTTTGCTGTCTCCCTGTCCAAAGCTTTTTTTCAGATCATTAATCTCAAGAAACATAGTAATCTCCATTCTGCCTGTTTATCAAGGCTGCTGGTTAGTCTTTTCTAACTTTATCATTATACCATCCGACTATAAAAATACAAAGAGGTTTTAATGATAAAAAATATCATTAAAACCTCTTTGTATTTCACATATATCCGGGCATTGTTTAATTATTTCTTGGTCTTTGCCGCTTTTTTCTGTTTCTTCGCTTTCTGTTTTTCCGCTTTTTTTGCCTTTGCCGCTTTCTTCTTTGCCTTTTTCTTTTCCTCTTTTGCTTCTTTCTTCTTGATCTTTTCAATGACCTTGCTATTTTGCTCATAAAGCTTATCCACATCCGGTACAAACTTCTGCAGCTTCGTTTCCAGCTCGTCCATCTGCGTCTGGGTCATTGCCTGGGCATATGCTCTTACATGGATCTCATTCACACCATCCCAGAGCTTTTTAAAACCTTTCTGCTTCATGGCATCTCCCTTTGTCTTATCCAGAGCTTTCTTGCAATATCTTATTTTTTCTGCAACCTTGCCTGAGCTCTCTTTCAGGGGGGTCTTGTCAACCAGAGTCCCGTCATCTGCCGCACCGGACTGATTATATGTCTTTGGATCGCCTGACATTTGATCAGAACGATTTGTCAATGCGATCACTACTATAAGAACAACCACTACAGCTGCAATTACTCCTGCTATTATGCTTTTATTTTTCATATTCATTCCTCTTTTCTTTCGATATCCGTATCAGCATAGCACACTAAAAATTTGAAGTCAATCACATTTTTTTGCATCATTAACACATTTCTACCATAGAATTATGGTATAGTATGTCTTATAGATGTCGTAAAATACAAATACTCAATCTTTTCACACCGGAATATGTCCTGCATCACTCATATTTTTGTGTCAAAATATTTGAGAAATACATAAAGGAGTTTGATTCATGTCACAAAAAGAATTTCAAAAAAAATCATTTACTATTCTTGGACTGGCTCTGATCCTGATCATATGCATGATCTGGGATACCACTGCTTTTCCTTCCCCTCAGAAAAAACATACTTCTGCCAATGCACAGACTGCCTCTGCGGCACCTGCTTCCGGCACTTCTGTGTCCGCAAAGCAGATACAGGCCGTCTGGATCTCCTATGGCGATTACAAATCGGCCGGATTATATAATAAATCCCGCGCTGACTTTGAGACGAATGCCAATAAATACTTTAGAAAGCTGCATAAGGACGGCATTAATACCATTTATTTCCATGCTGTTCCATGTAATGATGCCATTTATCCCAGCAAATATCTGAAATGGAGTAAATATATGTTTGCCTCTTCACCGAATTATGATCCTATGAAGATATTGATCAAGGCGGCTCACAGCAACCATATGACATTTCATGCCTGGCTTAACCCGTACCGTAAAAAAATGGGGATCAGCTATAATCCGGGGAAAGCATCTTCATTAAACCGGATCAACCGTATTGTTAAGGAAATCATTAATAATTACAATGTCGACGGGATTCATTTTGATGACTATTTCTATCCCGCACAGGGAAAGAAAGCACAGTTTAATAAAGTATCCGTATCGAAAAGAAAACGAGTGATCAACAAGATGGTCCGCACAATATACCGGACCGTTAAATCAAAAAACAAAAAGCTCCGGTTTGGCATCAGCCCGGCAGGCAATATCGAATATGCAGAGAGTTTGGGATGTGACTTAAAAACCTGGTTAAGCAAGGATGGTTATCTTGACTATATTATCCCTCAGATCTATTGGAGCGATCAATATCGTCTTAACCACAAAATCACCACCCTATATACAAACCGTTTAAACAAATGGGTTGCACTTAACAAGAATGATACACCAATGTACATAGGTCTTGGTCTTTACCGTGCCGGTGCATATAATTCTGCAGATCTTGGCTGGTCGCGCAAAAACAATAATACTGTCAGTCAGATCAAAAAAGCAAAAAAAGCCGGTTGTGAAGGATTTGTTTTCTTCAGCTCCAGCTATATGTACCGCCGCAGATCTGCGAAGGAAATGAAAAATTACAGAAAATATATCAAATAAACGGCAAAAACTCCCGCTTTTTTGATATATGCCCTCCTTAACGTTTATCCTGTAAAGAGGGTGTATATCATTTGCTGCGGGAGTTTTTTATCGTTCAAGTCCACGAATAATACTGGTGATCTGATATTCCAAGGCAAAGATCATTGTTTCATATTCGGGATATTTTTCCTTTGTATATTGTATCAAAGGATATATATATTCCTTTGTTTCCCTGATATACGCTCGCATCCGGTCCTCGGAAAAAGTTCCGGCCATAGAGGATACATTATGACACCGGTCAAATATTTTTACGATACAGGCTTCTTTGCTCTTTCTGATATTTTCCATATACCGTCCCATTGCCTGTGCTTTGGTTTCTCCATCCCGACGGTCCTTTGTAATACATCGGACTGCCTCTTTAATAGTATCATTGACAGGCAGCTCCTCCGGTGTAACAGGACAATCCTCGCACACATCATGAAGCAGCATCACAGCTGTCAGATCATCACTATGCAGTCCTAAGGCAATTCCATGCATAACTAACATCATTGGATGAATAATATATGGAAGTCCTTCTGCACGTTTCTGTCCTTCATGCAGCTTTACAGCCATTTTCAAAGCCTCCCGGCTCTGGGCAAACCCGTTCTTTTCAATATATTCCTGCAGATATTTTTCCATGTACTTCCGATCATCACTGAATTGTAAACGCAAAACAACCTCTTTCTGCCGTATTACCGGGCTTTCTCGTTTTAATGGTATCCTCTTCTCTACACGACCATTCCTTTCTATAATCTATCTTTGATTCTAACGGGTTTACAACGATAAGTCAACGCTATTTCCGCTGTCTGACACATCCTGTGCTGTCTTTTCGCCGGAAGCACTATATACAGTCATTTTTGACGATGCTCTGTATATCTTATTTACAATAGAACGTAACGAGACAGAAACCGAGTCATCTCCATTTAAAATTCTTTTGATCTTTTCAGGTCTTGATTCAGAAAATGTATCCTCATCGAGTTTGAGCTTTCCATTACTCTTAAGTTCAATCCCGATTGATTCCAGATCATCCTTTTTACTCTTGATGAGCTTCTTCATTTTCTTTGTCAAAGAATATAAGTGACTGTCCTTTGATTCCCCGGAGGAATCTATCAGATTGTTATATGTCTCCACAAATGCCTTCGTGTTCTGCAGTACCTCTACTCCATGATCGGTATCATATTCAAGATTCTGCAGCTTTGATGTCATTCTGCCAACAGCCTTTGCATCAGCCGATACGATAACACCCTTATCCTGAGCACTGCGGTAATCTGTATTGACCATCTTGGCATTTCCTCTATATGCATTTCTCATGTAATATTTCATATTATGACTGATCGAATAAGAAATTGTATCCATTTCTGTCACCTCCATAATCTTTTCGACACCTTATTATATATTGTATCGGATGCTTTTTTCTTTTTCTTAACAAAACAAAAAAGGGCAAAACCAGCGTTTTGCCCTCCAAGAATTGCTTCGCAATTCTCGTTGGCTTCTCTCTACGCTACGAGCATTTTCCTATACACAAAAAAAGTGACTGTCGAAAGACCACTTACCCGTCAATCAACAGTCACTTTTTTATATTGGGAATCTACCTTTCCTATGATCTGTCATCATAATTTAAGGCAGATCAATTATGCATATTTTGCTGTACTAAGCTTTACTCCAGGACCCATTGTACTTGCCAGAGTCACACTTCTGAAATACTGTCCCTTTGCTGATGCCGGCTTAGCCTTACGGATTGCATCCATAATAGCATTTACGTTATCTGTAAGCTGCTCCTCAGAGAAAGAAGCTTTTCCTACAGCAACATGGATGATATTTGCCTTGTCCAGACGATACTCAACTTTACCGGCCTTAATATCCTCGATAGCCTTTGTGACATCCATTGTAACAGTACCAGCCTTAGGGTTTGGCATTAAACCACGAGGTCCAAGGACACGACCCAGACGACCTACAACACCCATCATATCAGGAGTAGCTACTACAACATCAAAATCAAACCATCCTTCGTTCTGGATCTTAGGAATCAATTCCTCGCCACCAACAAAATCAGCACCTGCAGCCTGTGCCTCATCAAGTTTTGCACCCTTTGCAAATACAAGAACGCGAACAGTCTTACCTGTTCCATGAGGCAGTACAACTGCGCCACGAACCTGCTGATCAGCATGACGTCCATCAACGCCAAGACGGATATGAGCTTCAATTGTCTCATCAAACTTTGCAACAGCTGTCTTCTTTACAAGGCTTACAGCATCCTCTACTTCATACTGCTTTGTCTTTTCAATCAGCTTTGCAGACTCTACATATTTTTTTCCCTTTTTCATATTAAATTAACCTCCTAGTGGTAGTAACGGCGTGTATTTTATGACATATATATGTCAGCCTCCCACGACGTCCAATCTCATAACAAGTCTTTTTATAATACAAATATTAATTACATCGAGTTATTATTAGTCCTCTACAACAACGCCCATGCTGCGGCATGTACCGGCGATCATGCTCATTGCTGACTCTAAAGAAGCTGCATTCAGGTCAGGCATCTTGGTCTCTGCAATTTCCTGGACCTGAGCCTTGGTAATGGTTGCAACCTTTGTCTTATTTGGTACACCAGAACCGGACTGAATCTTACAAGCTTTCTTGATCAATACAGCTGCCGGAGGAGTCTTTGTAATAAAGCTAAAGCTCTTATCCTGATATACAGTGATAACAACAGGGATGATCAAATCTCCCTGATTTGCTGTCTTCGCATTAAACTCCTTTGTAAACTGTACGATATTAACTCCATGCTGTCCAAGGGCTGGTCCAACAGGCGGTGCTGGAGTTGCCTTTCCGGCAGGAATCTGCAATTTAATATATCCTTCGACTTTCTTAGCCATCTTTCTTTACCTCCTATATATTTTCACTGACGTATCTATACGTCATGATTCACACATCTGTGTGGCACTTGATCTTACAAGTGGCTTTCTCAGACGATCTCCACATCGTTGAAACTAATTTCAACCGGCGTCTCACGTCCAAACATATCGATATTGATCGTAACCATACGATCCTCATGATTGATCTGGCGGACAATACCTGTCGTATCCTCCCATACACCGGACTTAACGACAACGGAATCACCAATACTAAATTCACATGCCGGAGCATCTGCCTTCAGTCCCATGCTTGCCATCTCAGCCTCAGTAAGGGGAACCGGCTTAGATCCCGGGCCTACAAACCCTGTCACGCCACGGGTGTTCCGGACAACATACCATGTATCATCATTTAAATACATGTTGATCAATACATAAGCCGGAAACATCTTTTTCTGAACAACCTTCGAGTCATCTTCCTCTCCCTCTGTCACATTCAACATCGGGATTGAAACTTCAAGAATCTGATCCTGAAGATTACGATTCTCTATTGTTTTCTCGATATCCATTTTTACCTTTTTCTCATATCCGGAATAGGTATGTGCCACATACCAGTGTGGCTCTGTATCTGCCATACGATCTGCCATACGTCAATCACCCTTATCCTATCTGAATAATCTTATCCAGGCCTGTCTTGATCACAAAATCAAGTAATGCGATCACAACTGCCAGAATAACTGTAACAACAATAACTGCGGTGGACTCTTTCACGACTGTGTTTTTGTCCGGCCAAACGATACGTTTGAATTCTGCTTTCATATTCTGAAAAGCACCCTTTTTCTTTGCAGTTTTTTCTGCTTTCTTCTGTGGTTCGTTCTGCTCGTTGATTTCCTCTTTGATTTCAGAATCTCCCATATCTCACATTCCTTTCATATTACGAGACTATTTTGTCTCCTTGTGTAATGTGTGTCTTCTACAGAATCTGCAATACTTCTTGGTTTCCATTCTGTCAGGATGGTTTCTCTTCTCCTTCGTCGTATCGTAGTTACGCTGCTTGCATTCTGTACATGCTAAAGTAATTTTTACTCTCACGACACTTTCACCTCCATATTATTTTCGTGGTTTTACGTTATAAAAGACTTTAATCTCTATATCGTAAAAAAAGACATAAAAAAAAGACCTGTTACATCGCCCGCTAATTATATCAAAGTACAGACCTTTCGTCAAGAGGAAAACGCGTCTTTTTTCCATTCTGTCTTTTCTATTCAATTTTCGCCTTTCAAAACTATATCTTTATCGCAGTCGTTCCCTTTGCCGTGTGATGATTCTATGATAGAATATAATAAAATGATCTTGAAAGGAGCAAACCTTATATGTCATCGAAAATAAAAAATGCAAAATCTTCCATCCTTCTGCTCCTATTGCTGATCCTGACCGGCATCGCCATCTCTTTTTCCAATTCCATCCTACATCAGAAAAAGGGAGATACCGTCGTGATCACTATAAACGGAAAGGTTTACCGTTCCCTGCCACTTGATACTCCATGCACCTTAGATATCCCCGGAACCTCCGGCGGATCTAACCGACTTGTGATCAAAAAAGGAAAGGCATCCATTACGGATGCCGACTGTCCTGACAAACTATGTGTCCACCAGAATTCAATTTCCCATAACGGGGAAAGCCTTGTCTGCCTTCCCCACAAAGTAATCGTCAAAGTAACTGCAAATGCAGCCGCGGGGGATCTGGACGGAATCGCCAAATAAAATTCGATTTTTCACTATTTTAACAATAATAATTAAAAAGCATGCCACTATATAATGAAGTGATATACGAATATCCCTTCGGTGGCTTTCCGTAATCCAGATAGGACACGATCTTTTTCTCCACATAATCCATCGGATTTAATTTTATCTGATCATTTTTCTTTTGAAGTTTCTGATTCAGTACCGATCCACTCCCCAGCAGCTTCTCCATATCTCCATCCAATGCCGATTGTGTTGCTAATGCTTCATCCAGCTTCATATATCCATTTTCATCGAAAGATATCCCACTGGATTCCAATTCAGAAGCATATGGCCGGAGCAGATTTCTATATTCCTTTACAAGTCTGGTATTCTGCCCTGTCTCCGTACAATATTTATCTGTACTATTTACCAATTTGTTATAAAATTTCATCAGCTCCCGTATACCACCGAGGATCTTATCACTGTCCGGAACATAGGATATCTGTGTCCCCTGCTCTCCCGGTCTGTATAAAGATACTTCCAGGGAACGCCCCATCACAAAGGTATTTCCCAATGCTTCCTTTGTCTCTCCGTTCCATTCAAAAGAAGCATTGCAAGGAGATGATGCTACATTATTCATATTATAATAAGAAACAATACCTCTTCCATCCCCTCCGTCTCCGGCTCTATCCGCGAAGGAAAACAGGTTTTCTCCGTTTACCGAGCCTGTCATATCGGATTCGATACGCATCATGATCTTGTCTGAGGTTCTGGAAACCGGTGTGGCGGTCAACCCGATCTTTGCCTTATTGATAAAGCTGCATAATCCTTCTATGACTTCTTTGTGCGTGGCATCCTTTCGGATATTATACTGGAAATCATAATTGTCATCACAGACACTGACGCGGAACCGGTATGTTCCGGCCGAAAGACCCTTCCCTGTCGTATAATATTCATTTCCCATATTTACCTGGGTCTTCGCCAGGTGATTGACACGAAGAGTAGGATTTTCCGGCAGTCTGTCGTAATCATCACTGACTATTTTCACTGCTGCCTGCCCTTCATCAGAAGAAACCGCCTTTTTTCTGCCAAATACGCTGTCCTTAGAGTCCTCCGACAGCATAGATAATGTATTATTGAAGCTTATGGCAGCATCTTTGATATTCAAGGCATATTCCTGCTTAGCCTTTGACAGCTGTACCAGATAAACCGGCGAAGACTGTGTCATCTTCGCTATATTTTTCATGACAGAACGCAGCTCGGACGATTTATGGGTATCATATTTTGTCATCGGCTTTTGTGCATAATTACCTATATAATAATTGTAAACATTATAATCCATCACAATCCCTCCTCCTTGAAAACTGTGATCACACTCTGTCAGCAAGCTGCCTCTCTCTATTGATGATCCAACCGCTAACAGCCATCCCTTGCTGTCAGCAGGCCTCTCATATCCTTAAAGTCTTTATTTTACAATCGGTGCATAACGAATACGGATCGTCGGAATCTTCTTCAATTCCGTATAATAATTTGTCTGCCAGTCCTCTCCCTGAGCCGGATCATTCTCACCACTTGCCGGCGGTGCAAAAATCTTCAAGCTCATATCTGCTGCTCCTGAAAGTCTGTTTTTGAAAAATGCACTCATCATATCAATACATTTCACACCCGGAGCCTTATAGAACCACTGTCCGTTAAGCTCCATCATCAGGTTCAGATCGACCAGCTCCTCATCAAAATATGCCTCACAAAATACAGGATCACTCTCAAAGTGAAGATCGACCGCAACGCCATCTGCATCTTCAGATCCTCCCCAGCGAAGCTTTGCCGGGAATGACATGTCCTCTCCCGTCTCCATAGCAGGCTGAAAGAAATCGTCATGGATAATCTCCTTGTAAGTGTCCATCAATGGCTGCTCTATACCTACTCCTGCATTGTTCGGATCCTCGATCTCAAGACCAAGCCGTCCTCTGTCGCGGAACTGATATAATGTGAAACCGGAAAGCCACTTTTCCTTATCATCCTTTAACATCTCGCAGAACTGCTTCAACATATCTGCCTGATCATATGGTCCGGTAACATCACCATCTGAGTTAAATTCAGAAAGTACCATCGGCTTTTTCTGACCATTATTTACAAATGTATATCTTTCATAGCTCTTCTTTGCCAGAGTATAAATATCCTCTACTTTACTGCGTGAGAAAGTGTCTCCACCCTCCTCTGCCACATCATACGGCCATCCCCAGTGCAGGGACATATATCTGTCAACGGAAACAATATCTGCAGCCCGTGATGCCTCTGCAAAAATATCTTCCATCTCCATCTTCTCATCATCCACGCTCTTGCATCCGTCCAGACAGATAATTGTCTTAACATTCGGAGCTTCCTCACGGATGATCTCGCTGGCATGAGCAAAAAATGCGGCAACCTCCTCATAGCTCGCTCTTTTGTTAAATGAGAACCAGTTTCCCGTAGCTTCATGATTGATACGCAGCTGAACACGTCCAAATGTACGCAGATCCTGTCCGATCGCTCTCAAATGATCATCTGAAACCGTTGGATCTATCGTCATTGTCAGCAAAACATCCTGTCCATGACGACGCACATCACGCATACATGTAAATGGCTCATCATCACGCGTTCCATTTAATCCACCCTTATATGTAAAATAGTCATCATAAGGGAAATCCCAAGCAAACTGTACAGACGGATCTGCATGAACCACGCTGGCACGTCCCGGCCATCCCTCGTCATTCGGATAATAACAATACATCAGATTGATTGCCCTATGTGGTCTTCCCAGTTTCTGAAGGATATAATCCTGATCTACATATTCTCCTCTTTCACTTCCATCTCCCAGATCGACTGCACACTGTGCCGGTCCCATATGAAGTTTTTTTGCTTTTAATTCGCTCATTCTTATATACCATGCCTTTCTACCGCCTGTCACTTTCTGACAGACCGTATTTTATTTTCTTTATTATAAATTATAAAGAATGGAGTCTCCTTATGTTGACCCCATTATCCATTTTATTATATTAGAAGACGCTGCTTTTCGCAACTTTAAAATTACAGTTTTTTACTTTTTTTGATCATTTTATCAAATTGCGCCATCGGCATAGGCTTTGCATAATAAAATCCCTGTGCAATATCACAGCCGCATTCCGATAAAAATCTGGCCTGTTCCTCTGTCTCCACTCCCTCTGCTACCATATCAAGTCCGATCGCTCTTGTCATCCGGATGGTATAGCGCACAATCTCCTGACCCCGTCCTGAACTAATGAAATCCTGCAGGAAGCCTCTGTCTATCTTTATCACATCAAACGGAGTATCTTTCAACATATTCAAAGAAGAATAACCCGATCCAAAATCATCCATAAGCAGCTTAAAACCATGCTCCCGCAGTGTCTCGATCCGCTCCACGGCCTTATCTTCCTGAACAGTTTCCGTGATCTCTATTTCCAGATACTCCTTGGGAATATGGTACTTTTCTACGAGATCCTCCAGTATACCGATAAAGGCACTGTTTTGCAAATGACGTCTGGATACATTAACAGATATGGGAACCGGTTCCATGCCACTGGCAATCCATCTGCTTATGGTCCTGCAGGCTTCCTCCCACATAAATGTATCTAAACGGATCACAAACCCGTTCTCTTCAAATACCGGAATAAAACAGGCCGGAGACACAAGTCCCAGAGTCGGATGATTCCACCTTGCCAGTGCCTCAGCACCTACCATACGATTGCCCGAAATACTGTACTTGGGCTGCAGATACATTTCAAACTGCCTTTCCTTAAGTGCCTTTTCCATATTGTCCTCGACAAATTTAATATCACTGGCATGTTTTCTCATGTCTGCCTGATAAAACCCTACATTCTCTAATGCATTGCCCTTTACACTCTGCCGTGCAAATGCCGCTCCGTCACCATACTTTCTGAGTGTATCTTTTTTGTCCTTTATATAGCAGACTCCATAAACCAGTCTGTAGGCAATCCCCTGATATCCCAAAAGCTCTTTGTCAATCTTTTCTATAAGATTCCTGATGTCCTGCTTTGTATCATAAGCCGTAAGCATCATAAATACATCCGCAGACAGACGCACATATAACTGATCTTCTCTACAGATCAGCTTCATCTTTTCAACAAAAAAGTCTAACAACGCATCTCCTGTCTCTTCGCCATACTGCTCATTGATCACCTTAAACTTCTCTACATCGAACTGGATCAACGCAAAATCTCTATCCGGATATCTGTCCATCAGCCGCGTGGCTTCCCTGGTGAAAAACTCCGGATTCTTATCATTGGTAATCTCTCTTGCCAGCTGCAGACGATATACCTCTACGGAATCCATCCGCCGGATAAATACCGCCAGCTGATTCCCTGCTGATGCAGCATCCCACTCCGCATAACATTCTACCGAATAAAACTCCCACTCTCCTGAGATATTGTGCAGCTTCAATTCAACATTGATCCGCCGCTCTGATATACCGGCTTCTTTTTCCGTCTCCTGTGCCATCCGCTGATGGATCTTTTCCAGATATCCCCGGCACAGATCCATCTCCTCTGCCTTGACAATAGAAGCTAATCCATCTATACCCTCTCTGCACAGCGGTTCCTTCTGTAAACCTGCACAGCCTTCATCTGCCACGCTCCAGCCTTCCTGCCTGTTCCATCCAAGGGCAAAAACATCCCTGTCTGACATAAAGATTTCTGCCGCCTTAAGCCTTTTTTCATCCATGTCGCTCACCCCAAACCGTATCTTCCTTCTTCAAAAAAATATCAGATCATAATGCTGTAACCCCCTTACAGCCATGTATATATATAATTAAATTATATCATCCCTTATGGGAATTTACCAGTATTTTCTTCCCAGCATTTTTGATCAATTTCCAATTAATCCGGACGGATAAAAAAGGGAAAACCAACGTTTTATACTTGGCTTTCCTCTACGCTACGAGCATTATCCAAGACACTAAAAAACGGTGCTGCAATCTGTCCGCAGCACCGCACATCCTTCGCTTTTTTCTCAATCATGAGGCGTCGTTAATGTATAATATGCATTTGTCTTTGTCTCTTTCAGTTTTCCGTTTTTATATTTCAGCCAGGTATAACTCTCCTCATTAATGCTTACTCCTGTTTTTTTGTACGTATTATATTCCTTTGTAAATTTCGCCGGCCACTTTCTTTTTCCTTTATCAAAGAACTGGTTCACACGATACAGATACAAGACTTTCTTTCCCGTGCCCTCTTCGACCCCTGCTTTCACCTCTACATGACCAAAGGCCTTTGCATAATACGTCGCCAGTTTTACGAGCCTGTC
This sequence comes from Lachnospiraceae bacterium, assembly GCA_022774505.1. Classification (GTDB taxonomy): domain Bacteria; phylum Bacillota; class Clostridia; order Lachnospirales; family Lachnospiraceae; genus Jutongia. Next base: position 14,382 of record JALFLW010000073.1, on the reverse strand, counting down.
TTTTCCTGTCCAGCGGTATACTGCCACACCGCCTGCTTCATAATGATCCTCCGCAAATTTCACGATCAGAAAACGGATCTTTTTCACCTTATACGTTACTGCTGATATCTGTACCAATTCCGCATTTTTCTTAGAAAGATGATCCATCTTTCTTCCGTTGACATATACGGTCAGACTGATTTTCCCTGCCCCCTGTTTTGCATTATTTTTAATCGTGAGTTTTTCTTTTCTACCGTCGCCATCGAAATCCTTCCTTGCAGAAATCTTTTTTCTCACGTCATCTTTGACAACTGAAGCCAACGGAGCAGTCCAATTCATCACACTGTCTTCCGAGTCCCCATTTAAGGTAGCATTATAATACCTATGTACCTTTGTCTTTGCCTGTGCCTGCACCCCCAAAAATTGTGCCGCAGCCAGACAGCTTATCAATCCCAGTGCCACTATTTTCTTTTTCATAATTTCAACGTCCTTTCGTCATTTGATGTACCCAGTATAACACCTCTTCCGGTTTCGGATACCTGAAAGACATTTTTAGCGGAAATTCCGACACATTTGACATTCTATATGCTGCAGATTCTCCCCTGACTCTCATATAAAACAAAAAAAGCCTTATTGCTAAGACTTTCTCTCATCCACATTTATGAATGCGGAAGAAGGGACTTGAACCCTCACGTCGTTGCCAACACTAGATCCTTAGTCTAGCCTGTCTGCCAATTCCAGCACTTCCGCATACATTCGCTTCACTTTCGTGCCGCGAACATATAGCATAATAGCATGGCATTTTCTATTTGTCAACTGTTTTTTTGATTTTTCTTTAATTTTTTTCCTTCATCTGATACAATAAACAATAAATACGGAACCACACACGAGATCGTGAACGTATAATTATATTCAAACAACAGTTTTGTACCTGCCGTCCAAAATTTGCAGGTCAGAAAGGAATGGATGATTTGTATGAAGAAAAAAGGATATTACTCCTCCGGACAATTCGCCGGGATGGCAGAAGTATCTGTCCGGACGATCCGGTATTATGATAAGCAAAATATCCTGAAACCATCCTATGTGAATGAAAACGGGGCCCGCTTCTATACAGACCGGGATCTGGCTCGGTTGCAGCAGATCCTTCTCCTGAAATATCTCGGTTTTTCACTGGACGACATCAGAGAAATGACCGTGGATACTGCTGATTATCACATGATGAAAAATTCTCTGGAGCAGCAGCATAAACTGATCCAGGACCGGATCGAACAGATGCAGCTTGTAGAAGCAGCGATCCGTGATACAGCCGATGCCATTGAAAAGGATCACGAACTTGACTGGAGCCAGATGCTCCACCTGATCCACCTTACCGGAATGGAGACAAGTCTGAAACGACAATATCAGGATTCTACCAATATCACTGCACGCATTAATCTGCATGAAAAATACTCCTGTAATAAACAGGGATGGTTTCCCTGGATCTACGAGCAGTCAGACATCCGTCCCGGCATGGATATTTTAGAGATCGGATGTGGAAATGGTGCTCTCTGGACCGAAAATCTGGACAAGCTTCCTTCAGAAATATCTATCCTGCTCTCAGATATTTCTGAGGGTATGCTGCGTGATGTCCGGCGTACCATCGGTGCCGACGATACCCGCTTTGTCTATCAGACCATAGACTGCTCCCAGCTTCCCTGTGAAGACAATTCCTTTGATCTCGTCTTCGCTAATCATGTTCTTTTTTACTGCCATGATATCGACCGGGTGTGCCAGGAAGTCTGCCGCGTTCTGAAACCACAGGGCCGCTTTATCTGCAGCACATATGGTGCACGCCATATGAAAGAGATAAGTCGCCTGGTGCAGGATTTTGATCCCCGCATCCAGCTTGCCGCAGATAATTTATATGACCGCTTCGGACTGGATAACGGCCGGAGTATCCTCGAAAAACATTTTCAGACGGTGGAACTGTCCCGTTATGAGGACAGTATATATCTTACTGAACCGGAGCCTCTGATCGATTATATATTATCCTGTCATGGCAATCAGAATCAGTATCTTTTAAACCGCTATAAAGATTTCCATTCCTTCGTTCAAAAAGAAACCAAAAATGGATTTACTATTACAAAGGATGCCGGCATTTTTATCTGCAGCAAAGCAGATGCAGACATTAATTAACTAAGACTTTCTATATTAAAATATATCCTGTATTTGGAGGCCGTAATCGGATCATCCGATTAAAAATCATAACATATTACACAATAATCTATTATTTTTGCATGCAAAAACACAGCAATATGACAATTTTATAAAAAGGGCTTGAAGGTGACGTTGCGTCACCTTTTATACTATAAACAGAAATTACAAAATGACATGATGACTATTGGGACTTACACAATTCAGGAACAAAAAACTCATAAAGCAAAAGAAAGGAGTCTTTTATGAAAGGTATTATTTTAGCCGGTGGTTCCGGCACAAGACTTTATCCATTAACAATGGTTACTTCCAAGCAGCTACTGCCAATCTACGACAAACCGATGATCTACTATCCTTTGTCTGTATTGATGAATGCAGGCATCCGTGAGATCCTGATCATTTCGACACCACAGGACACTCCGCGTTTCAAAGAGCTGTTAGGAGATGGACACCATTTCGGCATTGAGCTTACCTATGAGATCCAGCCGAGTCCTGACGGACTGGCTCAGGCTTTCATTATCGGTGAAGAATTTATCGGCAATGACACAGTTGCCATGGTACTTGGAGACAATATTTTCTCCGGACATGGTCTGAAAAAGCGGCTGAAAGCAGCGGTAGAAAACGCTGAGTCCGGAAGGGGAGCTACCGTATTCGGCTATTATGTCGATGATCCGGAGCGTTTCGGAATCGTAGAATTTGATCAGAACGGAAAAGCTGTTTCTATTGAAGAAAAACCGGCAAATCCAAAAAGCAACTATTGCGTCACCGGTCTTTACTTCTACGACAACCGCGTCGTACAGTATGCCAAAAATCTCAAGCCAAGTGCCAGAGGCGAACTGGAAATCACGGATCTCAACCGTGTCTATCTCGAGAACGGAAATTTAAATGTAGAACTTTTAGGTCAGGGCTTTACCTGGCTGGATACAGGCACACATGAAAGTCTCGTGGAAGCTACTAATTTCGTTAAGACGATCGAGTCACACCAGCATCGCAAAATTGCCTGCCTTGAAGAGATCGCCTACTTAAACGGCTGGATCACCCGCGAGGATGTCTTAAAGGCATATGAACCATTAAAGAAGAACCAGTACGGACAATATCTGATGGATGTTCTGGATGGAAAATATATGGATGTCCTCCATTAACTGCATAGACAGTAACAGATCAAAACTTTCCGGAACAAGAACTATCCGTGATGTATTGCTGCAATTAGCATAAGAAGTTTTAACAAATAACACATTATATTCAATAAAGGAGAATTATATTATGACTATTATCGTAACCGGCGGTGCCGGATTTATCGGAAGCAACTTTATATTTCACATGCTGGACAAATATCCTGACTACCGCATTGTCTGTCTGGACTGCCTGACCTATGCGGGAAATCTTTCTACACTGGCTCCTGTTATGGATAATCCAAACTTCCGCTTTGTGAAAGAGGATATTACAGACAGGGACGCAGTATATAAATTATTTGAAGAGGAAAAGCCTGACATCGTTGTAAACTTTGCGGCAGAAAGCCATGTAGACCGCTCCATCGAGACTCCTGAGGTATTCCTTCAGACAAATATCATGGGAACTGCCGTTCTCATGGATGCCTGCCGCAAATACGGCATTACGCGTTACCATCAGGTATCCACCGATGAGGTATATGGAGATCTCCCTCTTGACAGACCGGATCTGTTCTTTACCGAGGAAACACCGATCCATACCAGCAGCCCATACAGCTCATCAAAGGCGGGGGCAGACCTTTTGGTCCTTGCATACCACAGAACATACGGTCTTCCTGTCACGATCAGCCGCTGCTCAAACAACTACGGACCATATCACTTTCCAGAGAAGCTGATTCCACTGATGATCGCAAATGCATTAAATGACAAGCCGCTCCCTGTATACGGAACCGGTGAAAATGTCCGCGACTGGCTGTATGTGGAGGATCACTGCAAGGCCATTGACCTGATCATCCACAAAGGACGTGTCGGAGAAGTATATAATATCGGCGGACACAATGAAATGACAAATATTGATATCGTAAAGATCATCTGCAAAGAACTTGGTAAACCTGAAAGCCTTATCACCTATGTTTCCGACCGTAAAGGACATGATATGCGCTATGCTATCGATCCAACCAAGATCCATAATGAACTGGGCTGGCTTCCTGAAACAAAATTTGCCGATGGTATCAAAAAGACAATCAAATGGTATCTCGATAATAAGGAATGGTGGGAAACCATTATCTCCGGAGAATATCAGAATTATTATGAAAAAATGTACGGAAACCGTTAAGCAGCAGATAACATGCCGCTATGAACAACGGCAGAATGGAGATTAAAATGAAAATATTAGTAACCGGTGTTGCCGGACAATTAGGCCATGATGTCATGAACGAGCTTGCCCTCCGGGGACATGAGGGTATTGGAAGTGATCTCGCCCCTGCGTACAACGGTATAGCCGATGACTCCTATGTCACTACAGCAGACTATGTATCTATGGATATCACAGACCGCAGCTGCGTAGCAAAAACTCTTTTGAAGATCAACCCGGATGCCGTGATCCACTGTGCAGCCTGGACAGCCGTAGACGCCGCAGAGGATGAAGACAAGAAGGATACCGTCTATGCTGTCAATGCAACCGGTACGGAAAATATCGCTGCTGCCTGCAAGGATCTGGACTGCAAAATGATGTATATCAGTACGGATTATGTTTTTGATGGTCAGGGAAACACTCCATGGGATCCTGACTGCAAAGATTATAAGCCATTAAATGTATATGGTGCATCCAAACTGGACGGAGAACTTGCTGTGTCCGAAAATCTGGACAAATATTTTATCGTCCGAATTGCATGGGTATTTGGAACAAATGGAAAAAATTTCATCCGAACTATGTTAAATGTAGCAAAAACCCATGATAAATTAACGGTTGTCAGTGACCAGATCGGCACTCCGACATATACCTTTGACCTTGCAAGACTTCTGGCTGATATGATCGAAACAGACAAATATGGCTATTATCATGCGACCAATGAGGGCGGTTATATCAGCTGGTATGATTTCACCAAAGAAATCTTTCGTCAGGCAGCCGCCATGGGACGTACTGAATATGATGAAAACCATGTCACTGTCATCCCCGTTACTACTGCAGAATATGGCATTTCCAAGGCTGCCAGACCTTTTAACAGCCGTCTTGACAGATCAAAACTTGTCAAAAACGGATTTACACCACTTCCTGCATGGGAGGACGCAGTTGCAAGATATCTGAAAGAGATTGATTTTTAATACACTAAGACTTTCCACACCAATAACAGAAAGCAGCCCATAATATATCGGTTTTGGACGTAGGAAGTCTTAGTACTATACAAAAAGCCGTATGATGAGATACAACAAACGTACTCATCATACGGCTTTTTCTTTGCTATAAAGCGATTCTATATCCTAAAATCTGAAATCTCTCTTTCCCTCTTTAAGCTCCTCCAGATATTGAATCGCTCTTTCTCTGACTTTTTCATTCGGAACCTTCTGAATCTCCTTAGCAATCAGTTCTTCGCCAATCTTCTTCGTTTCAGGAGATGCATAATCCTCCAGATATTCCTTCAATGTCATCAAGGCATTCGGCTGACAGCAGTTGACAATCTGTCCTGATTTCAAAAGACTCATAAAACGATCCCCTGTACGGCCCGCACGATAACATGCCGTGCAAAAGCTTGGAATATATCCCATCTTCATCAGCCAGTTTACAACTTCATCTAATGTACGTGTATCGCTGACATCAAACTGTGCTGAGCTGTCATCGCGGATCGGTTCTGTATACCCTCCAACGCTTGTTCTGGAACCGCCACTGATCTGTGAAATTCCCAGATGCAGGACATGCTCTCTCGTCTTTTGCGACTCTCTGGTAGAAATGATCATTCCGGTATACGGAACAGCAATACGGATCACAGCCACAATCTTTTCAAATATCTCATCCGGCACTGCATTACTGAAATCCTCTGTATCAATATCATCTGCCGGACAGATACGCGGTACACTGATCGTATGAGGTCCTACTCCCTGTGCTGCCTCCAGATGCTCTGCATGCATCAGGATTCCCACAAGCTCGTATCTGTATCCCTCCAGACCGAAAAGCACTCCAAGACCAACATCATCAATTCCACCCTCCATGGCACGATCCATAGCCTCTGTATGATAAGCATAATCATGCTTTGGCCCTGTTGGATGAAGCTGTTCATAAGATTTCTTATTATATGTCTCCTGAAATAAAATATAGGTACCGATCCCTGCATTTTTTAAACGGGTATAATTCTCTACTGTTGTAGCAGCAATGTTTACATTGACACGACGGATCGCTCCGTTTTTATGCTTAATGCTGTAGATGGTATTAATACTTTCCAAAATATATTCCAGCGGATTATTTACCGGATCCTCTCCCGATTCAATGGCAAGACGCTTATGCCCCATATCCTGCAGAGCAATAACCTCATCCCTGATCTGTTCCTGCGTAAGTTTGATACGCGGTATATGCTTATTCTTATGATGATATGGGCAATATGTGCATCCATTCACACAATAATTGGATAGATACAACGGTGCAAACATAACAATGCGATGTCCGTAAAATTTCTCCTTGATCTCCATTGCAAGCTCTTTGATCTGACGATTAATCTCCTGATCCTCACACTCCATTAAAACTGCTGCCTCTTTATGGCTGATTCCTTTTGCTTTTTTTGCCTTTTCCAGTATCTCTTTCATCAACGGAATATTATCTTTATTTTTTTGGGCGTAGTCAAGAGACTCTATAATTTCCTCATGATTAATAAATTCTTCTGCCTTTAATGATTTTGGATCATACTTGTAACTGCTCATTCTTTTTCCTCCATATTCTTTCGTTATATATTACATCTGTCCTATTTTATGTCCAATGCTACGCTTTTGAATATACAGCCTTGGCACTGACTCCCTGTGTCATCCCCAGCTTTCCCGATAAAGCACTGACAGTATTTGTATCCGCATCCATTACGATGCTGATCACACAAACTCCTCTTTCCCGGTAGGGCATTCCCATTCTCCCCACAATAAATTCACGATAAGTATGTAGAAGCTCATTGACCCGTTCTACGCTGTCCATATCCTCAACGATAATGCCAAGGATCGCAATCCGTCGATCCATAAAATATATCCTTTCTTTATATATTTACACCAAAAAGCGTCTCATACCGACCGGCACGAGACGCTTCTCCAATATCAAACCACAGACTTATCCCGTGGAACACTTTCAAAACATATCATGCCTTCGCGTCGGGACAAACCCTTCGTGTCAGAACATGATAATATTTTATCATTTAATCCTGATGGTGTCAAAATTTTTTGCTGTTAAGATTACACTTGTGTCCAGCTTATGGCACACTCCACTGCTCTCTTCCAGCCGGCAAGCTTTTCTTCACATTCCTCTGTCGAAAGCGATGGCATAAATGCACCACTGACTCCCGCATTTTTTCTGATATCTTCAAGTCCATTCCAATATCCCACAGCCAGCCCGGCCAGATAAGCCACACCAAGAGCTGTCGTCTCCAGACACAAAGGACGCTGTACCGGCGTTTGTATTACATCTGCCTGCGTCTGCATCAGAAAACCATTGGCACTGGCACCCCCATCTACCTTAAGTGCAGAAAGTGTAATTCCCGAATCTGCCTCCATTGCCTGCAATACATCATGAACCTGATAAGCAATTGATTCCAGAGTAGCACGGATAAGATGATATTTATTGACACCACGCGTCAATCCGACGATAGTCCCTCTGGCATCCTGATTCCAATAAGGTGCTCCCAGTCCCGTAAATGCCGGCACTACATAGCAGCCATTTGTATCCTGTACCTTCCGTGCCATATACTCAGAATCCTCAGCCGAATCGATCAGCCGCAGTTCATCCCGCAGCCACTGTACAGAGGCCCCTCCGATAAATATGGAGCCCTCCAGAGCATAAGTAACCTTGCCATCTATTCCCCATGCCAGTGTAGTTACAAGTCCATTTGTAGAAAATACCGGTTTTTCTCCCGTATTCATCAATAAAAAACAGCCCGTTCCATATGTATTTTTTGCTTCTCCCGGCGAAAAGCAGGTCTGACCAAACAATGCTGCCTGCTGATCTCCTGCAACACCCGCAATAGGAATCTCTCCGCCGAAAAATGATATATCCGTTTTTCCGCGCACACCGCTGGATGGACACACCTCCGGCAGCATACACTCCGGTATATTAAGCATCTCCAATATTTCCTGATCCCAGCAAAGGTCATTAATATTGTACATCATGGTTCTGGAAGCATTGGAATAATCTGTCGCATGCACCCGCCCCTTTGTCAGTTTCCAGATCAGCCAGGTATCTACCGTTCCAAAAAGCAGTTCTCCTTTTTGGGCCCGTTCTCTTGCTCCCGGTACATGATCCAGTATCCACTTTAATTTTGTGGCTGAAAAATATGCATCGACCACAAGACCTGTCTTCTGGCGGAACCACTCCGTCAATCCCCTCTCTTTTAACTGATCACAATACTGCGAAGTTCTTCTGCACTGCCAGACAATCGCATGATAAACAGGCTCTCCTGTTTCTTTATCCCACACGATCGTCGTTTCTCTCTGATCAGCAATGCCAACCGCCTGTATATCCTGTGCTGTAACACCGATCTTAGACATTGCTTCTACTGCGACTCCCAACTGAGTAGACCATATCTCATTGGCATCCTGTTCGACCCATCCGGGTCGGGGAAATATCTGTGTAAATTCTTTCTGTGCTACAGAAACGATCTCTCCCTTTTGATCAAACAAAATACAGCGATTACTTGTTGTTCCTGCATCTAATGCCATTATATATTCCATATGCTCATCTCCCCTTTTACATTCACATTCTCTATATCTGCTTTATCATAAACAGCAACCATACCTGCCTACAGCCTGATACGCAATATTCTTTCCCCATCCTGTCCATCATATCGGACAATTGTATATCTGCCATTTCGTTCAACCTGACAAGGTATATCATGCAATTCCGGCAGGGTTTGCTGCAGCTTTATTTTTTCCTGATCATATTGTCCTATATCATCTGAAGTAAACAAAAGTCCTCCAAAAAGTCCGTTGATCTGTGCGAGCAATAACCTCTGCTTTGGCGAGAGCTTAATATTATCATCCCGCAGCAGATATACATCCGGATCATTCCAAAATGCCCGTCCGTTCAACTGCCGGCGATAGATTGTATTTCCTATCGTATTTTTCGTCGAAACCCGCTCTCTGTGTAAAAGCTTCTCTCTCGGGGAACCATCCCAGTCCAGCCCTACATCCGGCCCGATCCTGCAATAATCAACCTTTCCAAATGCCGGCCCCAGTGGTACACCACATCCCAGTATCAGTTTATCCCCCACGATCTCTCTCAAAAAATCCATTGCCTCACACATAAGCTGCCCTCTTGTCTTATGTTCCGTTGGCTGCAGGCATACTGCATACAGAAAATCCAATTTTACCAGATCAAACTTCCATACGTCCAGAATCTGCCTAAATACCGCCCTCAAATGTTCCCGCACCTCAGGAAGTTCCAGATTTAATGCATAAAACGTGCTCCAATTACTGCCACCGCATACCGGTTCCCCGTTTTCACCTTTTACCAGCCAGTCCTTATGCTTTCGAAAACATTCGGATTCTTTCTCACAGACAAAAGGCGACAGCCATAGTCCAGCTTTCATACCATATTCATGAATCCTGCCGACTACCGGTTCAAGACCCTCCGGAAACTTTTTCTCGTCTACATCTAACCAATCTCCTACATATGTCTGATATCCATCGTCGATCTGAAATACATCATACATCTGTCCCATTTTATGGATATGTTCCAGATTATCCATTATAATCTTTTCTGTAATATTCTGATAATGATTATACCAGCTGGTATATCCGGTCATAGGGACACATGATGGTTTCGGAATATTCATCTTTTCAAAATAAGTGTCAAAAACCTGATCCTGTGTTCCATCCAGTTCTACCAGATCAAAAGCATTCCACTCACTATTGATCTTTATTCCTGCACAGTCTTTTTCAATGGTCATCTGCTGTGCACTGCCATTATAATAAAATATCGTAAAGCCGTCCCTCTCACTTAATGAGCCCAAAAAGCGATACTGTATTCCATCCCTGAAATAGCAATATGTAAAACCATGAAACTGTCCTGCTCCCTTAGGCTTCATCGTGAAATTCACATCTCCGTATCTGTCCAGAAAATACCGCTGTACCATCCCTGACGCAAGTCCCGATATCGTATGCTCCTTTTCTGCAATTGTATGTTCATGGGAGTCCGTCCACGACTGGTATCCATTCATAAATATCTGTTCCGGTTCTCTGCCGCCTCTGCAGCTCCAGGGAAATGCCATACTGACAGACTCTAACGTCAGTTCTCCCACCGGGTTGCCATATTCATCAAAATCCTTTGGAATGATCCGGATATGTAATTCTCCCTCATCCTCCTGCCAGCGCAGAGTAAAATAAGGCTGTTCTCCCCCCTGATACATCTCTGCTGCAAATGGTTCTCCATTCCGGTTTCCCCTGATCAAAAAAATTACATCCTCCACTCTCTAGTTCCTCCTTCGTATCAATTTTTTATCTGTCTGATTTCAATCTTATTTATTATTTTTCAAAATATCCAAGGTATGAGCCCCTGCCCCGATCAGATCCTGCCTCTCACAGACAGATAAATGATACTGTATAAAAAGCTCAAAAGTTTCCTCATCCATGGCATTGAGTACCGGCCGCATGTAATTGGCAGGGCCATCCGGCGAAATGATCCTGATCCGCTCAAGACCGGCCGCAGCATTTATCGCATCAATATCTTCCAGTCTCATATAGTCATACAGATCTCCCTCACGCGGGATACATCGAAAATCCTCCGACAGTCGTCCATCCGCAAGACACTGCTTAACATTGCCATCACGAAATCCATACAAAAGCACACCATATTCATTCATACAATATGCCACCAATATCTTTCCTCCCGGTCTGGTGACACGCTTCGCCTCCTCCAGTGCCTTCAACTTATCCTCAAAAGTGTACAGATGATACATCGGTCCAAACAATAGTGTCACATCAAATACATTGTCCGCAAAACGGGATAGTTTTAACGCATTCCCCTGAAATGCTTTCACTCTGCTGCCCTTTGACTTAAGTATTCCCAGGTTATACTTTACCAGCTCCACTGCTGTGACATCATACCCCTCCTCGGCCAATGCTACACTGTATCTTCCCGTCCCCGCACCTATGTCCAATATCCTGACATCTGATTTTTCGATCATCCTCTCCTTCATCTGCTCATCAATGCACTGATGGATATATTTCATGGAAGTAATATACTCAACTCTGCCATGACGCCTGGTCAGTCTTTTATCCTCATTAAATTTATTATAATATTTTTCAAGCTCTGTCATAACCACAGCCATCCCTTTCTATTTTATATGATCACATCTGATGACGTACCACCTGATATTCATCACCATTCCGATAATACGGACAGCTGTTTCTGTGATCAGTCATAAAACGGACCATATCATCTTCGTCCATATTCACATCACAAAAATATTCTTCATACTCCTCATCATAGCTGTAATTTGCACATGTATCACATTCGTTTGACATCTCAATCTCCATTTCTGATCTTCTTAATCGTAGTAACAAAGACTTCCCACACCAATAATTAATATATACCCATAATATTTTTTATTTTATCAAAAATTCAAATATCTGTCATCCCATTCCACGACATAACCACACACTGGCTGCCATCCCCGCAAAGTTGGCGATCAACGCCCCTGTCAATGTCCAGTTCATTTTCGTCACCGGTGAATGTTTCTTATCTCCTGTAGCAATAAAATAAACAGATATTGTATAAAATATCGTTTCCGAACAGCACATCAATATAGAAGCCAGAAAGCCTTCATGGGAATCTGTTCCAAACTCCTTATAAATGTCCAGAAGCAGGCCGGTGGCAGCCGAAGAGGATACCATTTTTATCAGAGACAGAGGAACAAGCACCGCAGGAAAATCTACCTTTTCGGCCAGTGGAGCAATACTTGAAGCCAATGCTTCCATCACACCGGAGGCTCTTAAAATACCGATCGCCATCATGAGTCCTATCAAAGTAGGAAGCACCTTCAAAACCACCTTAAAGCCATCCTCTGCCCCCTTTACAAAAGCACCAAATATATCCGTATGACTGCATAAACCATATCCGACAATATAAAAGATCACAATGGGAATCATAAAATTGGACAAATATAATAAAAACTGCACGGAAACTTTTCCCCTTTCTTGCAAATTCACTTTTCAATGTATATAATAAAATATATATTCACGGGGCTTTTTTTCATTCAACAATTATCCCCACTACAGAAATCTACAGAAAGGTTTGGTAATTACATGAATACCGTTTTTATTGCGGATGACGAATTGATCATACGTCAGGGTCTCAAATGTATTATTGACTGGGATAAGCTGGGATTTTCAATTATCGGAGAAGCATCCAACGGCATTGATGCATTAAATTATATTGTCCGAGAGTGTCCCGACCTGGTCCTGATGGACATCCGTATGCCCGGAATGTTAGGCGTTGATGTAGTCCAAAAAGCCAGAGATAAAGGGTTTGAGGGACATTTTATCATATTAAGCGGATTTACCGACTTTAAATATGCACAGGCAGCGATCCGGTATGGCGTAGACTTTTATCTCACGAAACCGATCGATGAAGATGAGCTTTTGGAAGCCGTAGAAACTATAAAGAGCACCATAGATAAACAGAACCGCGAATCCGGGACCTGGCAGCATTACCGCCAGAAGGCACATGGCATGATCCTCCTTGATATCCTGAAAGGAAATGCTGACTTTGATCAGATCAATCTCGAGGATATGCATCTGGGCTCTGATCAATATCAGGTGGTGATATACGAAAAATACAGCCACAACGCCACGCAGATGTCATACCGTTTTGCAGACCTTTTAAAGGTCACAAACGAAATGAACAGCTCCTACGAACAGATCACCATAGATGATAATGAGATCCTGTTGCTGAAAGGCGAGTTCACTCTCCACAAATTTGAACAATTTCTGGAGCATTACGATCGGGAACAGAAGCCTCAAAAAGACTCCCCGTTGGATTCTCTTTTTATCACATATGGCAGGCCGGTAAATGATATCCGTAATGTTCATACATCGTATCTTGAAGCCCTGCGTCTGCTTCAGCGCCGATTTTTCTGCGAACACCGACAGCATACCATAGGATATGACCAGCTTCCCGATCCGGATGCAAATAATCTCTTTGAATTAACCCCGGAAGTGCTCCAGCATTACTGTGAGACACTGATCGGATATATCCAGGCTGCCAAGCGCAATCAGATGGCGGAAATGCTTCACGAATTAGAAACAAAGCTTTATTCCTGCAATGAGGATATCCCGCGGATCAAGCTTTTTCTGACGGATCTTTATCTGTCGATCAAAGAGAAAATTTTCCATCTGTACCATAATGCAAATATTCCTTTTCCGAGCAATGCCCAGATTATAGAATTTATCAATGATAAATATTATTTATATGAGATCGTTTTATTTTTTACCGAACAGTTTGAAATGATCATACGCTCTATCGGAAACCCTTCCAGTGAAAGCGTAATGGATGATATTATCCATTATATCGAACACAATTATATGGACAATATCAAACTGGAAAACATCGCACCTCTGTTTGGATATAACAGCTCGTATCTTGGCAAGATCTTCACAAAAAAAGTCGGTGAAGGTTTTAATATTTTTGTTGATAAGATACGCATTGAACATTCAAAAGAACTTTTAGTCAACAGTTCGCTGAAAGTTTATGAAATTGCAGAAAAGGTTGGTTACAGAAACGTAGATTATTTTCATACCAAATTTAAGAAATATGTAAATCAAAGTCCTGCTGAATACCGCAAACAGATGCGTCAGTCAGAAACTTCCGAATAAAAAAGGGCAAAACCAGCGTTTTGCCCTCCAAGAATTGCTTCGCAATTCTCGTTGGCTTCCCTCTACATTACGAGCATTTTCCTATACACTAAAAAAGTGTCTTCGACACCTCAACTCCCCTGCCCCTCATTCATGAGGGGTAAGGGGTTTTCTTTTCTCTCTTTTTTCTGCATAATAGTCTTATGAACATTTTACAAAACATTATCCT